>NZ_CP126308.1 GCF_030144325.1 Bosea vestrisii
CCGCCACGCTCTGGGCCGGCACCGTCAGCACCGCCAGATCGACGCCGGAGGGCAGCTTCGTGATGTCGCTCAGGATCGGCAGGCCATCGACGTCGCCTTCGCTTCGGCCGACGAGATGAATGCCGCCTGTGAAATCGTTCTCGCGCAGATTCTTGAGGACGATATGGCCGGCCGAATTCGGCCGAGACGACATGCCCACGATGACGACGGATTTGGCTGCGAGCAACCGGCGCAGTCCGCTGGAACGGTCCGCTGCCGTCGATGATGTCGACGCACTCATGACTTCCTCCTAATCGTCGGCGCTGGCGCGCCTGCCGGTATTTTCCGACTTCATCGAGCTGCGGCCGCCTCGGCGGCATGCGGACTGCGTAGCAGCGAGGTCAGACCTGTAAAAGCGCACAATATCTGCTCGCCACGTTCCATGAATGGAACGTTCGAGGTGAGGTGCCTCTTTGCGGATGCGCTCGCCCGGAGCCATTGACGCCACGCGATCCATCCGTGCAGAGGCTACGTGTGCCCGCTGATTGGGCCGTAGATAACCCTAAGATTGGGCGGAACCTACGCTATGGGCGCCTCGCCATGCCCCGCACGATCTCCGCTGGCGGGGCGATCTCGAAAGTTAATTGGATTACCGAATAGTCGTGATAGCCGAGACGTGCCGACGGCCTGAACCTCGTCGCCGCTCAAGCACCGTCATAGGGCAGCGGATTCTGCCTGGACCCGCTGCAGTCGAATGCTTGCTTCGTGAAGGTGTATGCGACCGACCTTGTCAGCGGGAAATGTGAGGTCTGCGCAGCCCCGGCAGAGGCTCCGTAGCGCCCTGTGACATTTCTAAATTGCTGCGACCTGCGACATTTCAAAACGGTTGCAACAACACAACGACAACAACAAACAACAAAGCGGGAGCGACCTAATAACTCCAATAACGTCGTTCAAAGTGCCTGCCTTTTACTATGCTTAGATCAAGGGTACGGGTTCAACCGCGATAGTAGTCGGGCTCTTGTCGCTTATGGACGCAGCATAAGTGCTTTGGCGCTCTTGAAGTGTGAACCCAACATCGATCTTTTTGTGAGGTGCGGCTTCGCCGGCGAGCCTCTGCAGCAGCACTCGCCCAGCCTGCCGGCCCATCTCGACACGGTCGACGCTCACGGTCGTTAGCGCAGGGTTGATCGACGTGGCGATCGGCAGATCGTCGAAGCCACAGATCGCAAGCTGATCGGGGATCGACACGCCGCGCCTCTGGCATTCGAAGATGGCGCCAACGGCCATTACGTCGGTGGAACAGACAAGCAGGTCGATCGGCTGTTGAAGATTTAAAGCACGGCCGACAGCCTCGCCCCCCACCCAGAAAGCTATTCTGGTAGCGGAAGATGAGGCCGTCCATGTCCAGACCAAGTTCGCCCGACGCAGCCAGATAGCCCTTGAGACGATCCGCCATGCGGTCGTTGGGATCGACGGCGTTGGTGACAATGGCCATACGTCGGTGCCCACGACTGTGAAGCAGATGCATCATCTGCCGTGCGCCTTCGTGGTTGTCGTAACCGACGACAGAATCGATCGGGTTATCGGTCAGGTTCGAACACTCAACCACTGGAAGACCGCTGGCCTCGATCAAGCGCCGCGTCTCCGGGGTATGCCAGGCTCCCGTGAGATAGAATGCGTCTGGCCGTCGTTCCAGAAAGTCGGTCACGATCTGCTCTTCGCGCTCGATCGAGTAGCCGCAGTGGCCGATCATCAGCTGGATGCCGTTCTCGTGCAGGACGTCGCTAAGGCCCTGCATGACCTCGGCGTGCTGGGTATAACCGATGGCCGGAATGATCGCGCTGATCATACCGGTCCTGTTTGCGGCCAACCCACGGGCGACGAGGTTGGGCATGTAGCCTAACTCGCGGATGCAGGCCTCGACCTTCTCGCGGGTCTCCGGCGAGACGTTCTTGGAGCCGTTGAGGACGCGCGAAACTGTGCCGGCACCAACATTCGCCAATCTTGCAACATCGGCGATTTTTACGCGCACGGAACTCTCCCACAGACATAGCCGAAGCTGATTCCTATTTCAGACGACGATCGCGGCCAAGTTCAAATTTTACGGTTGACACCCTTATCTACCCGGCATAGACAATATGGAAGCGCTTCCAATCTAAGAAGAAGCGCATGAAATTGAATGGAGGAACACGAAGCTGCGTTTGCTCGCAGCACAGTTTCAGCCGAACCGTATTTTGAGGCCGCGAGCGTCGCCGTTCGTGATCGATCAACTGTGTCTATGCTTAAACCCGGCAAAGCGAGAACGAAAGCGTATGTCCATCTGCGGCAGCCTGACAGATCTCACCGGCCAAACGGCCATCGTGACCGGTGGCGCGCGAGGCTTGGGTCTCGGCATTGCCCAGAGATTGGCCGTCGCCGGCTGCCGCGTGGCGCTGTGGGACGTCAATTTCAGCAGCTTCGATGACGACAATGCCGGTTTCGCCCCTATCCTGAAGCAGAAGGTCGATGTCTCGGACGCCGCCGCTGTCGATGTCGCCTTCGCCGAGGTCGTCGCTAAGGCTGGTGAGGTCGAGATTCTGGTGAACAACGCTGGAATCAACGGCCCGATCCACGCAGTTTCGGACTACCCCATTGAAGCGTGGCAGAAGGTACTCGCGATCGATCTCAACGGCGTCTTCCACGGCTGCCGGAGCGCCGTCCCCCATATGCGTGAAAGGGGATATGGTCGGATCGTCAACGTGGCATCGATCGCCGGCAAGGAAGGTAACCCCGGAGGCAGTGCTTATGCTGCCGCAAAGGGCGGCGTCATCGCGTTCAGCAAGTCTCTCGCCAAGGAACTCGCCACGTCAGGCATCCTGGTGAACTGCATCGCGCCGACCATGGCCGAGACCGAGCTCCTCCAGGAGATGACGCCCGAATTCATCGCGACCATTCGCGCAAAGATTCCGATGGCCAGGTTCCTTCGGATCGAAGAGGTGGCCGAGATGGTCGCCTGGATCGCAAGCCCCGCCTGCAGCTTCACGACGGGCTTCACATTCGACCTGACGGGTGGCCGCGCGACGTACTGAGAGAGAGACCGATCCCGCCGCGGCGGCAGCCGTCTCGCGACAAGGTCGAGACCAACAAGGTCTCGGCAAAAAAGCACGATGGGAGGTGTCATGTCGTCCGAATCGATGGCTCCGCTGGGGCCGCCCCGGGGAGAGATCTCGTCGTTCTTGAAGCGTTCCCGGTCGCGGTCGCTGAGGCAGGCCGGTTGGCTGACGCTTGCGTGCATCGTCCTGGCGATTTTTCCCTGATGCCCCTGATTGCTCTCGTTGTCCGCGGCTTCGTCGAGACTGAGGGTGGGCGCCTTGTCCTCACCTTTAGCGCCGTCAAGACGGTCATGAGCCAGTCCGGCTACTGGCTCGCCGCTTGGAACACGGTCGTCGTTTCGATCGGCTCGATGATCCTCGCCGCGGTCATCGGCGTCATCCTGGCCTGGTGCCTGGTGCGCACCAACGTTCCCTTCGCGCGGATGCTGGAACAGCTCGCGACGATGCCGATCTTCATCCCGCCCTTCATCGGCGCCTTCGCGTGGGTCTTGATCGGCGCCCCCGAATCGGCTTGTTCAATCTGCCGACCAAGGGGCTCGGGCTGGGCGAGCCGCTCGATATCTACACCTATGCGGGCCTCATCTGGACGATCGGCATCTACATCGCGCCCTATGTAATGATGATCGTGGCTTCGGCGCTGCGCAACATGGATCCAAGCCTCGAGGAGGCGGCGCAGGTCGCCGGCCTCAGCCGTGTGCGAACCATGTTCCAGGTCACGCTTCCCGTCGTTGCGCCCTCAATCCTGTCGGGCTCGGTGCTTGCCTTCGTGATCAGCATCGGCCTGTTCGGCACGCCCGTCCTCCTCGGGATGACGAAGGAAATCTACCTCATCACGGCGCGGATTTATCTCGAACTGCAACAGTTTCCGCCGAGCTTCGGTATCGTCGCCGTGCTCGCGATTTACCTGATGGTCCTTTCTGTCATCGCCAACCTCCTTCAGAGTTGGGCCTTGCGCGGGCGGTCCTTCGTCACGGTGACCGGCAAGGGCTTTCGGCCGCGCATCATCCAGCTGGCCGCAGGGCGCTATGTCGTAGCAGGCATCATCTGGCTCTACCTGCTGCTGACGGTGGTCGGACCGATCATCATCATCATTGCGGCGTCCATCTCGACCTACACCTGGTCGGGGAAGTTTACGTGGAACAACATCGCCTTCCTTTGGGAATCCCAGGATGTGCGCTCCACGCTCTGGAACAGCCTGTTCATCACAATTCTCGCAGCGAGCGCGACTACAGTTCTCGGCTTGATCGTGTCGTGGATCACGGCACGGACGCGCATGCGCGGCAGGCAGTTCCTCGAGCACGTCGTCCTTCTGCCGATGTCGGTGCCGAGCCTCGCCTTCGCGCTGGGAGTCAGCTTCTTTTGGCTATGGGTGCCGTGGAGCGTCTACGGCACGGTCTGGATCATCATCATCGGCTTAATCGGGCGCTACATCAGCTATTCCGTGCGGTCGATCACCAGCAGCCTGATCCAGATCCATCCCGAGCTTGAAGAGAGCGCCCGCATCTCGGGCTTCGGGTGGGGCAGCACGATGTGGCGCGTCACGCTGCCGCTCGTCCTGCCGGCGATCATCTCCAGCTGGGTGATGGTGTACTCGATCTTCATCTCCGAACTGTCGATGGTGCTCCCGCTCTACACGACGAGTTCGCGCACGCTGTCGATCCTGAGTTTCGACACCTGGGCGGTCGGCGAATTCTCTCTCGTCGCCTCGCTTTCGCTGCTGCAATTGCTGCTGGGCGTCGGCGTCATGTGGTTCGTCACCCACATCACGAAACAGCGGCAGATCGCGGCGATTTGAGCCGAGCGCGCAGCGCCAGGAGGATTCGACATGAGCGTTCGAGTTGCAGGACTGACCAAATCGTTCGGGGCGCTTCGCGCGATCGACGATCTCAGCGTGACGTTCCAGCCCGGAAAGATTTCCGTGCTCCTGGGTGCCAGCGGTTGCGGCAAGACGACCACGTTGCGCTGTATCGCAGGCCTGGAGAGCCCGGATAAGGGCGAGATCCTGATAGAGAACGAGGTGGTCTACGCTTCGGATCGAGGCGTGGACCAGCCGCCCGAGAAGCGTCGGCTGGGGATGGTCTTCCAGTCCTACGCGATTTGGCCGCATTTGACCGTAGCGGGCAATGTGTCGATGCCGCTTCAGGCGCAGAAGGTGCCGAAGGATGAGATCGCGAGGCGCGTCAAGGAGACGCTCGCGATCGTTGGCCTCAGCGACCAGGCCGAGAAGAGTGCGATGAAACTGTCCGGCGGACAGCAGCAGCGAGTCTCGATCGCGCGCTGCCTCGTCGGCAATCCACGTCTCATCCTGATGGACGAGCCTCTCAGCAACCTCGACGCCAAGCTGCGCGTCGAGATGCGGCAGGAAATCCGGCATATCCAGGAGCGGAGCAGCGCAACGATCCTTTTCGTTACCCACGATCAAGAGGAGGCGATGTCGCTGGGCGACGAGATCTTTCTCTTCGATAAGGGGCGCGTCGTCCAGAAGGGACCACCGGAGGATCTCTATTTCCGCCCCGTGGTTCGCTACGTCGCCGAATTCCTCGGAAAGGCCAATCTCTTCAACGTTGCAATCCGGCCCGACAAGGATGGTGCCAGCGTTACAGCCTTGCCCTCCGGCGAGGTCATTACGCGAGGCCTCGTCCAGGGCGGCGACGTCGAACGCGAGGCGCTCTGCATGGTCCGCCCCGAATCGTGGCGGGTCGCCGGCGGTGACGAGGCAGGCCTACCGGCCCTCGTCCAAGGGGTGATGTTCGTCGGAGATCGCCGGGAACTGCGCGTCGGCACACCCATCGGGACCCAGATCGTTGTGACGTACGGCTACCAGCGCTTCTCCGTCGGCGACCGTCTTTCGCTGACCGTCGCGCCGGACCTGGCTCACCTCTTCGAGGGGAGGCCTGAAGACCTCGGCGCTCCATAGAACCGCGGTGGAGCGTTCGTATGCAGGATGTGCGCGGGCCCACAACAGACTTCATCAGAAGCGAAAATCGGAGGGAATACGATGACATTCACCAAAACCCGACGCGGCGTGCTGCGCGGATTTGCCACCGCGAGCGCGCTTGCCCTGCTGGCGTCCTTGCCCGTCACGCAGTCGGTCAGGGCCGCCGATGCCACCTTGATCGCTGCAGCCGAAAAGGAAGGACAGATCGTCGTTTATGGCGACCCCTTCACCGTCCCGCTGCTGCTGAAGGCATTCGGCGCCAAATATCCGAAGATCAAGGTCACTTCGGCGACTGGCGATGCGTGGCAGATCTATAACCGCTTCGTGGCCGAGAATGCGGCCAACCGTCCGCTGATGGACGTCATGTACCAGGCGGAAGACACCGTCATCACCGCAAAGACGTCCGGGTATCTCGCCAACTTCACCAGCAGTGAAGCGGGCAGTCTGACCAAGCTCGGCCTTCCTGCTGGCGGTGGCTACGTTCGCGGCAACGGCAACCTCATCATGTTCGCCTACAACCATGAGGCCATGGCCAAGAAGCCGCTGCCCAAGGACTGGACTGACTACATCACTCCGCCAGCGGAATGGGAGGGTCTGGGCGCGATGTCGAACCCCGGCTCGTCCTCGGCGACATTCGCCACGGTCGCCGCGCTCTACCAGACCTACGGCGCGGAAAAGGGAGGCGCTATCCTGAAAGGCTTCCGAAGCGCCAAAGGCGAACTGAACCCGTCGATGGGCGTCATGGCGACGAAGCTCCAGACGGGCGAACGGCCGCTCGATTTCTTCAACATTACCACAGCGGTCTCGGGCATCATTGCCAAGGGGGCGCCCGTCACGATGGCCGTGCCGGCATCCGGCGGCGTCGCCCAGTTCAACGCCATCGGCATTAGCGCCAAAGCCCCCAACCCGAACGCGGCCCGTCTGCTGACGGACTTCGCACTGACGGCCGAGATGCAGACGATCTTCTCTGAGGCTGGCGTTTATCCGGTGAGGAGCGGCGTCGCCTCGCCAAAGGGCTTGCCCGTCCTGACCGAGGTCAAGCTGATGGATCTGGATCTCGAAAAGGCTCTGAAGGACCGCGAGACCATCCTGAACTGGTGGGCGACCAGCACGGGCTTCAGCTACCGCTGAGCCCGTTCGCTATCAGGCGACGACGACCGGGGCCCTAATACAGTGAAAGTCCATGCGATGAGAAAAGCCATCGATCTGCGCCAAGTCTCGGTTGCCAACCTTACGATCGGACGCATCGGCCCGGTCGAGTTCATCGAGAAGGCCGCTGCAGCCGGGTTCGGTGCGGTCGGCCTGCTCATGATGAGCGCGACGGCGCAACCGCTTCAGCACGAGGTGGTCGGCCGCCCCGACATGATTAGGGCGGTGAAGGCGGCATTGGCCGCCCATGATATGCGCGTCTTCGACATCGAAGCCTTCATCCTGTCCCCGCAGACGGATTTCGAGCGGATGCGCCCGGCTCTCGCCGCCGGAGCAGAACTGGGCGCGACCCATATTTCGTCCATCGGCACCGAATTCATCGGCAACACCGCGTTTCTGGACCCCGCGCAGCGCATGGATCTCTTCGGCCGCCTCTGCGACGAGGCGGCGCAGTTTAACCTCCATGTCGGCGTCGAGTTCATGCTCTACCGCGACATCCGGACTTACGACGAGGCCCTTTCCATGATCGAGGCGGCTGGTCGATCCAATGCCGGCCTTATCCTGGACCTGCTGCACATCCAGCGCGCGAGGACGCCGCCGGCCGATCTCGCCAAGATTCCGGCACACCGCGTGGCCTACGCCCAGTTGTGCGATGCCCCCGACCGCTCTCCCGCGCTCGAAGAGCTGCCTATCGAGGCACGCACCTCACGGCTTCATCTGGGTGACGGGATTATACCGCTCGGCGAGGTTCTTGACCTCTTGCCTGACGGCACGCCGCTTGTGATCGAAACGCCCGTCGCGGCCGAGGCTGACTGGTCGGTCGAGGCGCGACTCATGGCTGCGGCCAAGAACGCCGAGACCTTCTTCCAGGAACGGCTGGCGCAGGCCTGATAATATGAACGTAGAAGAGTGCGATGTTCTGGTGATCGGCTCCGGTGCCGGCGGCCTGTCTGCCGCTGTCACGGCTGCCTGGCATGGTCTCAAGGTCATTGTGGCCGAGAAGGAGCCGGTCTTCGGCGGCACCACCGCATGGTCGGGCGGGTGGATGTGGGCGCCGCTCAATCCGCTGGCCAAACGCGCCGGTATCGTCGAGGACATCGACGCACCGAGAACCTATCTCCGGAATGTCCTCGGCAATAATTTCGACGAGGCGCGCGTCGAGGCCTTCCTCACCGCCGTGCCGGAGATGGTCTCCTTCTTCGAAGAGAAGACCGCCCTGCAATTCGAAGCCGGCAACAGGATTTGCGACACCTACGGCACCGTTCCGGGTGCCGGCACGGGCGGGCGCTCGATCATCGCCGCTCCCTATGACGGCCGTGGCCTGGGGGATCTTATCAAGCGCCTCCGCCATCCAATGCGGGAGACGACCTTCCTGGGCATGACCATCCAGGCAGGTCCGGACCTCACCGCCTTCATGAACGTGACGCGATCACCGAAAGCTCTGACTCACGTTGCCCTGCGCTTCGGCCGGCACGTCGTCGACCTCGCCGTCCACCGCAGGGGCATGCAGCTCCGCAACGGCCTGGCGCTCGTCGGCCGGCTGCTCCGGTCCGCCGCCGATCTCGGTGTGGATCTGCGTGAAGCGTCCACCGCGGCCAGGCTGTTGGTTAAGGGCGGCGCCGTATGCGGTGCGATACTGGCCACACCCCAAGGCGAGATTGAAGTCAGAACCAGATGTGGTGTTGTCCTCGCTGCCGGGGGCTTTCCGCATGATCCTGCGCGCCGCCAGTCTCTCTTTCCCGCCGACGATCAACATTGGACACTGGCCGTCCCCTCCGCGACCGGAGACGGCTTGCGTCTCGGCGAGTCGGCTGGCGGCACCGTCGACACCATGGTCGCTGCGCCAGGTGCCTGGTGCCCGGTCTCGCTCGTCCCGTTTCCTGACGGGAAGAGCGGCCGCTTTCCGCACATCATCGAACGTGGCAAGCCGGGCATCATCGGGGTCCTCGGCAATGGCAGACGCTTCTGTAACGAGGGCGATGGCTACCACGATTATGTCGCCGCTATGCTCGCCGCCGTGCCGGATGGAGAAGAGGTCGCGTCCTGGCTGGTCTGCACGCGCGCTTTTCAGCGCCGGTACGGACTGGGCATCGCCCGACCGACTCCGCTGCCCGTCGAGCCCTACATTAAGTCTGGCTACATCAAGGTCGGTGCGACGATCGCCGAGCTCGCAAAAGCCTGCGGCATCGATCCCACGGGTCTCGAAAAAACCCTCACAGAATACAACAAGCATGCGCGAGAGGGAGCTGACCCTGAGTTCGGCCGAGGCTCTACGCCATACAACCGACTTCAGGGCGATGCCGCCAACAAGCCGAACCCTTGCGTCGCTCCAATCGATCAAGGGCCGTTCTATGCGGTCAAGGTCCTGCCCGGTAGTTTCGGTACATTCGCGGGGCTCAAGACGGATGGCAGCGCGCGGGTGCTCAGTGCATCCGATGAGCCCATTCCAGGCCTCTACGCGGCCGGCACCGACATGGCGAGTGTGATGGGCGGTCACTATCCGGCCGGAGGCATCAATCTCGGCCCCGCCATGACGTTCGGCTTCATCGCCGGGCGGCATTTGGCCAGTCATCCAAATTAGGAGGCGCTTTCAATGCCTAGCCAATCAACATCCTGAACGGTCCCGGCGCCACAAGGTCGATGGATGTCAGTTCCGGTGGTCGACCCGTAAACGTTCCTCTAGGCGCTTGGAATAGGTTGAGATGAGGAAGCAGAGCGCGAAATACATCATCCCCGCATATGCGAACCCAGTGTAGAGCGTCGATGGCGCGGTCCAGTTCGGATCAGCGAATGCAGCCCGCAGCCCGCCCAGCAGATCGAAGATCGCCACGATGGAGACGAGGGTCGTGTCCTTCAGCAGGCCGATGAAGGAATTGACGATACCCGGGATGACCAGCCGCAGCGCTTGCGGCAACACGATGAGGCCGGTGGACTGACCATAGTTGAGACCAAGCGCCGCCGCCGCCTCGTGCTGGCCAGTCCCGATCGCCTGAAGGCCTCCCCGCACCGTTTCGGCCATGTAGGCTCCGGAAAACAGGGATATTCCCACCAAAACCCGCACCATCGCATCGGGCGAATGCTCCAGGAACAGCGGCAGCATGTATGTGGCGAAGAACAGGACGGTGATCAGAGGCACCCCGCGCACAACCTCGATGAAAGCGATGGCGGTAACGCGCAGGACGGCCGCATTCGAGCGACGAGCCAAAGCGAGAACGATGCCGGTCGGCAGGGAGGCCACGATGCCGGTCGTGGCCACGACCAGTGTGACGAACAATCCGCCCCATTGGGAAGTGGGCACGATCCTCAGCGAGGGCTGCTCGAAAAATCCGGAACTGGCCGCTGCCGCGAACAGCCACGCAATGGCCGCAGCCAGCATGCCGTAGGCGGCCCACCTCATCCGGGGAGCCCGCTTGTGCTGAAGCGCTTCGAGCATCGCGGCCCCGGATCCGAGTAAAAGGGCCAATTCCATTGCGGGCACGAGCCGCGGCATTCCCAGCGTTCTGGACAGTGCGAAGCCGAGTACGAGCGCGATCGCGATCGTGCCGTATCGCAGAGGCTGCAAGTCCGCCTGTTCGTTCAGACGCATCAGATGGAGGGCAAGAGCGATCGCAGAACCCGTGGCGAACATCCACGAGGCAACGTTCAGCCATGGCGTTATGATCGAGCCGCCATAGAGGAATATGAACGCGAAAATCGGTAAAACACCAAAGAACGCGATGGCGTTTTGCAGCTTGTATGGTGCCCGCGGCATCGACAAGGGTATCAGAAGCACCAACGCGACGAGGAAGACGATGTTGACGCGCCAACGTTCGTCCGCCGGATAGAATCCGTAGGTCAATTGCCCGAGCTTGGCCCAGATGAAGGGCCAACATGCCCCGACCTCGTAGGGGAGATTGCTACACGCCGCCCGGTCGTTGCCTTGCCAGACCGCTCTAATCACCGCGAAGTCGATGAACGAGCTGATCAGCAGATAGGCGACATATGTACCGGCCACCGTCGCGATGGCCTGCATCGGGCTGGAAAAGACCTCTCGCCTGAGCCAGTGCAATGGCCCGACATCCATGTTTGGAGCCGGCATCGAAGGCAGGGGTTCACCCCGCACGAACGTGATCGTCATGGCAGCCTACCTCGAGACCAGCGCGATCCGCGCGTTGTACCAGTTCATGAACAGAGAGGTCGCGATCGAAATCGTGAGGTATGTGGCCATCCACATCGCGATGACCTCGATCGCCTGGCCGGTATTGTTGAGAATGGTCCCGCCCACCGAGACCAATTCCGGGTATCCGATACTCACGCCCAAAGACGAGTTCTTGACGATGTTCAAGTACATGCTCGTCATCATCGGAATGATGATGCGCATGGCCTGGGGTATCGTGACCAACCGCAGGATCGAGCCCGCGCGCAGTCCAAGGGACCGCCCGGCCTCCGTCTGGCCCTTGCCGACACCCTGGATGCCGGCCCGCACGATCTCGCCGATGTTCGCGGCGCTGTAGAGTGTCAGGGCGATCGCGAAGGCCGCGAACTCGGGCATCATCGTGACGCCGCCCGACAAGTTGAAACGGCCTTGTTGCGGAGGTTCGAGTTGCAGGGGTGCGCCGGCCAGAACGTAGATGGCGCCCAGCAATGCGACCGCGACGGCCGAGAGCCCCAGCGATACGCTCCTCGACATGCCGAACCCGGTGCGTTGGCGCCTGATCTTCGACCATCGCACGATCAGGACGCCGACTCCGAGGACGGCCAGTGCCGCCAGCCCCAGTGTCGCGGCGCCAGGCTGGATCACCGGCTGTGGAACCGTGAGCCCCCTTTGGCTGAGGAAGACGGAACCGAGAATGTTCAGAGCCGACCGCGGTGGCGGCATCGCCGACAGGATCGCCAGGTACCAGAACAGAATCTGGAACAGCAGCGGCAGATTTCTGACCAGTTCCACATACCATCTCGCAAGCTGCGAGATGATGAAATTAGGGGCCAGCCGAGCTATGCCCACCGCGAAGCCCAGCACCGTCGACAGCAGTATCGCGACGACGGAGACCAGCATCGTGTTGACCAGCCCGACGATGTACGCCCGCCCATAGGTCATCGTCTCGGACCAGGGGATCAGCGCCTGCGAGATCCCGAAACCGGCCGTTTGGTCCAAGAACCCGAAGCCACTTGAAATTCGTTGGTTGGCCAAGTTCCCCGCGGCGTTCTTGACCGCGCTGTAAGCGGCGAACGACAGCACGACGATCAAAAGGGCCTGCAGGACGAAACGGCGTACTTTCGGGTCGTTGACCAGAGCGGTACGGCTTGTCTCGCGCCGGCGTCCGGGTGTGTCACGGGTCATGAATCTCGACTTTGATGGGGAAAAACGGGTCGGCAGGACGTCGCCTTGCCGACACGCTTTCGAGGCCGCAGAATGCCTTTAGGCGCTCGGGGCGAGACCGATCATCTCACCGGGGGCGCGTATTGCAGGCCGCCCTTGGTCCATAGGGCGTTCGTGGTCCGCTCGATCTTGATGACCGACCCCTGCCCAACGTTCCTATCGTAGACCTCCCCGTAGTTGCCGACGTGTCGGACGATGCGGTCGGCCCAGTCCTTGGAGAGCCCCAGACCTTCGCCAAGATTCCCCTCCAGCCCCAGGAGCCGGCGAATTTCCGGGTTGGTGGACGAGCGCATCTCCACAACGTTGGCTTTCGTAACCCCGAGTTCCTCGGCGTTGATCATTGCGTAGTGGGTCCACTTCACGATGTTCAGCCATTGGTCGTCGCCTTGACGAACCGCCGGGCCCAGCGGTTCTTTCGAGATCAATTCGGGCAACACGATGTGGTCGTCCGGCTTCTGAAGCTGCGCCCGACGCGAGTAATTGGCGGACGAGTCTGCAATGAGGACGTCGCATCGACCGGTCTCGTAAGCCTTTGCGGTCTCGTCAGCGGTGACGAACACGACGGGCTCGAACTTCAGCTGGTTGGCGCGGAAGAAATCCGCGACGTTGAGCTCCATCGTCGTCCCCGCTGTCACGCAGATCGACGCACCGCCGAGGTCCCTGGCGTTCTTCACGTTCAATGACTTCTTGGTCATGAAACTGTTGCCGTCATAGAAATTGACGACTGCGAAGTTCATTCCCAGGGAAGCCTCGCGCTGCATGGTCCACGTCGTGTTGCGGGCCAGGAGGTCCACAGCGCTAGACTGCAAGGCGGTGAAACGATCCTTTGCCGAAAGGGGCGAGTACTGGACCTTGTTCGGATCGTCGAAGACGGCCGCAGCCAGTCCGCGGCAGAGATCCACGTCCATTCCCGACCATTTACCCGTGCTGTCGGGAATGGAGAAGCCGGCAATGCCCTGCGACACGCCGCAAATGATCGCTCCTCGAGCCTTGATCTTGTCCATGGTGGGACCGGCTGTGGCGGCACCAGCGGCAAACATACCCAAAACCAAGGAAGAGGCTGCCCAAATCCTGTGATGATACTTCATATTGTCTCCTCCCTTTGGCAACAGTACAAGACGTTGCCAGATTGACACTTTGACGGCTCGCCGATCGAAAACAACTTCGAGTTTTTCCCTAATTTTATTGCCCCTTCTTCGGGGATTACTCAGGTGACCTTTCCGGCCCTCTTAAATTGCAGCACGAAGTTGCCCGGTATGCGGGCGGGCGTTTCCGTCCGGGAGCCGCCGGCTCATGCACCTTCCAGGGCCTGAGCGAGATCGTCCCAGATGTCGGCCTCATCCTCGAGACCGACGGAAAAGCGGATAAGGTCTTCACCCACCCCCTCGACGGGCTTGGCTTCCGGCCTCACCGTCTGGCGGGCGCGCAAGATGCTGGCCGGGTGCGTGACCAGGGTCTCGACGTCGCCGAGGCTGACGCCCCGGCTGGCAAGTTGCAGGCGGTCCAGTACCCTGCGGGCGCCGTCAAAGCCATTCTTGAGGCCAAAGGACAGCATGCCGGAGCCGCCGCTCATCTGCTTCCTGGCGATCTCGTAGCCCGGCGATCCCTCCAGGAACGGATACCGTACCCAAGCGACCGTGCGGTGGTCGGCCAATTTCTGGGCGATCGACAGCCCGGTACGGCTGTGACGCTCCATGCGCAGCGGCAGCGTCTTCAAACCACGCATGATGAGACCCGCGGTCATCGGCGAAAGGGTCGCGCCCGTGAGGTACCGCAGACCATGACTATGAAGGTGAGCGATCGTCTCGCGGTCGCCCAGCAGTACGCCTCCCAGCACGTCTCCGTGACCGTTGATGTATTTGGTCAGCGAATGCAGGACGATATGGGCGCCGTGTTCTAGCGGCCGCTGCAGGGCAGGCGACGCGAAAGTGCTATCGACGACCACCTTCGCACCGACCTTCGCCGCTCGCGCAGCGATGGCTCCGATGTCGAGGATCTCGGAGGTGGGGTTAACGGGGGTCTCGAAATAGACCAGTTTCGTCTTGGTCGTCAGGGCTGCGTCCAGATTGACAGGGTCCGACAAGTCGACGGGGATCACCTTGATACCGAAGCGGGGGATGCCATCCCGCGTTAGGGCGACGGTGTTCGAGTACAGGGTCCGATGGACGATGATCTCGTCTCCCTGCGAAAGTAGCCCGAGCATCAACGTTCCGGCCGCAGCCATACCAGTGGCGACGGCGAGCGCGGCTTCGGCGCCCTCAAGATTTGCCAGCCGGGCCTCGAGAATCTCGGTCGTGGGGTTGTGCTCGCGTGCGTAGAGCTTGCCGCCCAGGGAAGCCGCGGCGTCCATCTCCTCCATGCTTTCGAAACCGTAGGTGGAGGTGAAGAACACCGGAGGAGCAACCGCACCGCCGTACAGTGACGGATCGTAACCGAAATGGATTGCCCGGGTCGCGAAGCCGCCCACGCGTTCGTTGGAGCCGGCGGTGTATTTGGAATGCGACATGAAAAGCTCCAGCGAGGAAGGAGAGAAAAAGCGCCGGCTCAGAGATCCAAGACAATCCGCCCCTTGGCCCTCGAAACGCATGATATGAAGCGGCGTGTTTTGGCCTCGGGGCTAAGAACGGCGTCTCGGTGGATCGGTTCGCCGGTGACGAAACCGCATTCGCAGCTGCCGCAAACGCCGTTCTCACAGGACGAGAAGAGAAGCACGCCGGCAGCGCGGAGCATGGTGAGCGCCGAGGTATCAGCGGGAACGTTGAGTTCCTGGCCGGTCGACCGCAACTGGATGGTGAACGCCTGGGGCACGAAGTTTGGATCTTCTTCGGGCTGGAAAGCCTCGAAATGGACCGTGTCGGGCTTCCAGTGTGTCGAGGACGCCCTTGCCCAAGCCATGAAGCCGGGGGGCCCGCAATAATAAAGGTGCGTCCCGTCCTTCTGCTCCTTCAGCAATTCGGCGAGGTCGACCACGGTGGCGGGATCGTCGTCGAAATGCAGGACGAGATGATCGGCAGGTAGCTCGGTCTCTAGGTCGGCCAGCATCGGAGCCATCATGCGGCTGCGTGCGAAGAAATGGAGAACGAAAGCCTTCCCCTGTGCCTTCAGCGCGCGCGCCATCGCGATCATCGGC
Source organism: Bosea vestrisii (assembly GCF_030144325.1). Taxonomy (NCBI): domain Bacteria; kingdom Pseudomonadati; phylum Pseudomonadota; class Alphaproteobacteria; order Hyphomicrobiales; family Alloboseaceae; genus Allobosea; species Allobosea vestrisii. Next base: position 15,651 of record NZ_CP126308.1, read on the forward strand.
GTTATCCCGATGCCGCCGCCCAGCAGAAGATGCGCCTGGGCCTCGTTGTGGAGCCTGAAGTGGTTGCGCGGCGCCGAGACCGCCAACTCGTCGCCGACCTTGAGGTTGGCATGGAGCCAGGCGGAGCCGCCCCGGCCAGCCTCTTCGCGCTTCACACCAATCAGATATCGCGACAGGTCCGCTGGGTCGCCCATCAGCGAGTACTGGCGCACCTTCCCGCCCGGCATGTGAATGTCGACATGCGAACCCGCCTCGAATGGAGGCAGTTGCGGACGTCGTGGGTGGCGGAACTCCACGACGCTCACGTCCCCGGCTTCGGAGCGCAGGCTCGCAACCTTCATCTTCATAATGAGACGCGGGGAAGCCATCGTCCTAGCTCTCCATCGGAACGATGCGGTCGCCTGGACGAATGATGCCGCCGACCTCGATCGCGCAGTTCAGCCCGGAGCGGTTGAGCAGCCCATCGAACAACCGCGGCATGCCGAGCAGCTCCTCGATGTATTTGCAGGGGAAGTTCAGCCTCGCTCCCCGAAGTACGGTCTCCCCAATCCTGAAACGCTGCCCAACGAGGTGGTTCAGCGGAACCCCCCTCGTCGTCAGGTTTCGGCGATGATCTCCTGGGGCGAGATCCAACTTGATGCCAGGCATCTTGGGCTCCCCGGCCGCGAGCTGTTCCAGGACCTCGGTCTCGATCAGCGTCACGTCGCGCACGTCGGGCTTCGGGGAATAAGTACCGGTCCCGAGAAAGTAACGGTCCCCTTCGATGCCCTTTCCGGCGATCAATCGCGCCTCGGCAAGCTCCTCCATCTCATAGGAGGCGGCTGGTGCTATGTGGATATGCAAGAGTTCCCCGGACCAGCTCTGCGCCATGGTTCTTGCCTTGATATGCACATATTGGACAACTTGTTGCCCAGATCGCTAACAGACTTTTTGAGCCGCTGCAAGATGAGCGTCGACGAGCCCGATTGATGCGGGCCTAGCCACGAGCGAGAGGGCGACATAGTGATAGGCCGCGCCGACGCAGTGGAATTGGAGTCGAAATTGCCGAGGGTTAAATCGATCAGGGACGTCGGGCCTTTGAGCAACAACGATGCGGCACGCTCATTTGGCCTTCACATGGCCGCGATGCGACGCTCGCGCAAAATGACGCTTGATCAGGTCGCGGGGATGACCGGCCTCAACAAGGGATACCTTTCGCGGGTCGAAAGAGGAGAAAAGACTCCTTCGATTGCGACGGCATTGAAGCTCTCCCAGGCGTTCGCCGTCTCGGTGTCGGCCCTCTTCGGCGAGGCAGTCGACGAAGCGATGATCCACATCGTCAGGTCCCATGAACGCCCCACCCCCGAGAACCGGCAAGCCGAAGCATATTTCGAGCCTCTGAGCCAGGCAGCAGGCGGGATTGAGGCCTTCTTACTCTTTCCTGGCCGCGATTTCGGCTCCGACGGCAGGGTTGACCATGGTGGAACCGAAATCATCTTCGTGGTGTCGGGCCAGATCGAGATACAGTTTTCCGACCGCTCGGTGCTGCTTGGCACGGGCGATTTCCTCCAGTTTCCCGGCCATCTTGCGCATCAAGTTCGGGCTCCGGACGGTGGCGGCAGCGCTTTGATCGCGATCACCCGGGAGAAATAGGACATAAAAGTCCGCCCTTCGCGGTAAGCGTCCCTTCGGTCCCGTCATCGTTTTCCGAAATTGCAATCACGCCGCCTCCATGGACCTGCGGGCCCTGCGGTATCCAGCCCTGATGCGGTTGACTAAGCGACTGCCGAGTGATGTTCTGGGCAACGCGTTGCCTTTAAACGTGAGCTCGCTGGCCACGGAAAACCGATAGCGCTGGGGTGGATGCCTGTGAACACGTCGAGAAACGGATCCTTCAGTGCTTCCAAGCCGACCGCGCTGAACACACCGACCGCGGTCGAGATGGTCGGCGTCAACAAGTGGTACGGCGAGTTCCACGTGCTGCGCGACATCAAACTGAAGGTCGAGCGCGGCGAGAAGCTGGTGATCTGCGGACCGTCGGGCTCCGGCAAATCGACGATGATCCGCTGCATCAACCGACTGGAGGAGCACCAGAAGGGCCAGATCATCGTCGACGGCACCGAACTCACCAACGATCTGAAGAAGATCGACGAGACCCGCCGCGATGTCGGCATGGTGTTCCAACACTTCAACCTGTTCCCGCATCTGACGATCCTCGAGAATCTGACGTTGGCGCCGATCTGGGTCCGCAAGATGCCCAAGAAGGACGCCGAGGAGATCGGGATGCACTATCTCAAGCGCGTCAAGATTCCCGAGCAGGCCGCGAAATATCCCGGCCAGCTCTCGGGCGGCCAGCAGCAGCGTGTCGCCATCGCGCGCTCGCTCTGCATGAGCCCCAAGATCATGCTGTTTGACGAGCCAACCTCGGCGCTCGACCCCGAGATGGTCAAGGAGGTGCTCGACACCATGGTCTCGCTCGCCGATGAGGGCATGACCATGCTCTGCGTCACCCACGAAATGGGCTTCGCCCGCCAGGTCGCCGACCGGGTCATTTTCATGGATGCGGGGCAGATCGTCGAGATGAACGAGCCCAACGCCTTCTTCAAGAACCCGCAGCATGAGCGCACGAAGCTCTTCCTGAGCCAGATCCTGCACTGAGAGGCGTGGCCCTCCGACGGGGATGAGCGATCCGCTCGGCGGCGAGGTCTGCCAGCATAAAACATGCGTCACGGCGCAGCTAGAAGTCTCGATACGCATATCGGAGAGAACCATGGCCCAACCAAGCATCGATTATTATTTCTGGGTCCTCTCGGACTGGGCCTACTTCGGTGGCCCCCGCCTCGCCTCGATCGGCAAGCGGCATGGGGTGACCATCAACTATATTCCAATCAAGATGCCTTACGTCTACGCAAGGACGGGTGGCAACCTTTTGGGACAAAGATCCAAGCAGCGGCAGGACTATCGCCTCGCCGAACTGCGCCGCTGGCAAGTCAAATTGGGGATGCCCATCAACGAGCTCCCCAAATACGGCACCACCAACGAAGATCTGGCATCGGGTCTCATCATCGCGGCCAAGCACGATGGCCAGCCCGTCGAGCGGATCTCCCACGACATCCTGAAGGCCGCATGGGTGGACGAGCTCGACGTCGCGTCTCCCGCAGTCCTTCTGGACCTCGCGAACCGAAGCTTGAAAGACCCATCGCGCCTGATCGAGCAGGCAGGATCGCCTGCCATTCAAGAGGAATTCCGACGCTACTCCGACGAGGCTATCGGAAGGGGCGTATTCGGGTCGCCGTTCTACCTGTTCGAGGACGAGATTTTCTGGGGGCAGGATCGACTGGAATTTCTCGAAGAGGCGGTCGTGGCCTCGAAGATGCGATTTCTCGGAAGGCCCTGAAGGAATTCGCGCAATAGGACGAACTCTTCACCTACCTCCAGGCCGCCCGCTAGGTTGCGGTGGAGCCGTCACCCAAGCGAGGCCATCCAATGCAGCAGACGGGACCCCTGCGCCTCTATGACACGCAGCGTTCGGGAAACGCGTGGAAGGTCCGCCTTCTCGCCGGTTACATAGGACAGCCACTCGAACGAAGCACGCTTTCGATCGACAAGGGCGACCTGGAAACTCCCGAATTTCGAGCGATTGCGCGGTTCCGTCAGGTCCCCGTTCTCGAAATGCCGGATGGCCGGAGAATCGCAGAGTCCGGGGCGATCCTGTTTTTCCTGGCCCAAGGGACGGACTGGTGGCCCAAAGATCCGCTTGAGCAAGCGGATGTTCTGTCATGGATGTCGTTCGAGCAATCCTCGCACATGCACCCTTTGGCACAACTCAGACTGCATCGCGCGCTTCACCCCGACCGAAACGTCGAGCGGAGCAAGGTGGAAGAGTGGGAAAGTAAGGCCAATGGGGCCTTGGCTGTTCTCGAAGAGCGATTGAGCCAGGTCGAGGAAGGGGATTGGTTGGCAACCCATAGTCAGCCGAGCATCGCCGACATTGCGCTATACCCTTATACCCGTATGGCGGGCATGGGAGGAATCGAGCTCGATAACAAGCCCGGCGTGTCAAACTGGCTGAAGCGGGTTGAGAGCTTGCCGGGATACTCTGCGCTGTTTCCTGGCAGAGCGGAATTGAATGAGAGCGTGGTCGAAGGCTGATCGAGCTACCGGCGTCAACGGTGGCCGCCGTGAGACATTGGAGAACTTGGATGGATACCGAACCCGCGCTGAGCTTCGAAGGCACGGCCCTCAGTCCAAAGAAGGAGTTGGTCAGAAGATTTTACAAGGACATGTGGGACCATGCGGATGTCTCGCTGATCCCCGACATCTTCCATTCGGATTTCACGTTCCGAGGCTCCTTGGGACCGACCTTGGTGGGGCATTCGCAGTTCGCCGACTATGTCCGCTGGGTCACCCGATCGCTAGGCAACTACACCTCCGACATCCTTGTGATGATCGAGGAGGGGGACAGAGTGTCGGCGAAGCTGCGCTTTCACGGCATCCACCGCGAGGCCATGTTCGGTCATGCAGCGACCGGGCGTCACGTTTGGTGGAACGGAATGCCGATTTTCACTTTCGACGGCGACAAGGTTCGGGACCTGTGGGTTCTGGGGGACATCCAGGGCCTGATCGGACGCATCACGCAGAGAGGCCCTGGCGATATCGAGTTTGAAGTCGCTCCATCCCGGGCGGCGAAAGTCGGTGAAGGTCGCGAATCGACCTCACATTTCCAGTTTGGATCGAGTGCGTCCCGCAACGTCTCCGAAGCAGTTGGAGGGTCACTGCGAAGGTGATCGCCGCAGCCGAGGACGGATGTGATAGCAGCTTCGCCACTCAGGCAACGCCCCCGCGGGGGCACTTCGAAGGTGCTTGACACGCTGCGCGGCGAGATCATTGCCCTCACGCTGACGCCAGACTCCGTGCTGTCGCGGCTGGCCTTGCAGGATCGTTTCGGGTTGAGTTCTACCCTGATCCGCGACGCATTAATCCGTTTGCAGAAGAAGGCTTGGTTGAGGTGTTCCCTCAGCATGCGACGGTCGTCAGCCAGATCGACATCGCGATGGCGCGGCAGGCGCAGTTTCTGCGTCGATCGATAGACCTCGAATTGGTTAGGTCGCTGGCTTTGACCCCTGACATCATGGCGGTCGAGCGCATGCGCAGCCTGATCCGCCAGCAGGGCGCCCTTGCCGAGCTTGGAACGTATGCACGCTTTCTGCGCACATGTGGTTCCGCGATTGCCTGGCCGAAGCCGTTGAAGTGTCGGCCAAGGATGCCTGCACCGCGCTTGACATTTTAGTCAGGTTACCTTCCTTTTTCGGAAAGGCCCTTGGAGCCGGCTCGCGGCTGATCGGCGAATGCGCGATCCGATCGTCGCGATGGTCAGTCACCCAGGGTGTGAAAAAATCAAAAGGGAGAAACCTGATGGAAGCTGAGCATGCAGTCCGCAACCGCCAAATAGGCGCCGGACCAGCGCGGACCTTCGACCGCCTCAACCCCTTGACAGGCGAGGTAGCGACGCGCGCCGTGGCGGCTACGGTGGCGGACGCGATCGCCGCAGTCGAAGCTGCTCAGGCTGCCTTGGCCGGTTGGTCCAGCCTCGGGCCAAGCCAGCGGCGCATGCTTCTGCTAAAGGCGGCCGATCTCTTCGAAGCGCGCCAGGATGAATTCGTCCGGACCATGGTCGCGGAGATCGGCACCACCGCGATCTGGGCCAAGTTCAATACCAAGCTCGCTGCCGGCATTCTTCGTGAGGCCGCTGCTATGACGACGCAGATAACCGGCGAAGTTATCCCATCCGACGAAAAGGGCTGCCTGGCCATGGCAGTCCGGCAACCGGCGGGCGTCTGCCTCGGCATGGCGCCTTGGAACGCGCCGATCATTCTCGGCGTTCGGGCTGTTGCGATGCCGCTCGCTTGCGGCAACACGGTCATTCTCAAGGCTTCCGAACTTTGCCCGGGCACTCATTGTCTGATCGGCGAGGTCCTCCGTGAGGCGGGAGTACCTGAGGGCGCGATCAGCGTGATCACAAACGCGCCGGCCGATGCTGCCGAGATCGTCGAGGCTTTGATCGCGCATCCTGCCGTCAGGCGGATCAATTTCACAGGCTCGACGCGCGTCGGGAAGCTGATTGCCGAGACCGCTGGGCGGCATCTCAAGCCGGTCCTTCTTGAGCTCGGCGGCAAGGCGCCGCTCGTGGTGCTCGACGACGCAGACCTGGATGCAGCCGTGAACGCAACCGCATTCGGCGCTTTCATCAACCAGGGCCAAGTCTGCATGTCGACCGAGAAGGTGGTGGTCGATGCGAGTGTCGCCGACGAATTCGTGCGCAAGCTGGCAGCGAAAGCGCAGTCTCTTCCGCATGGCGACCCGAGAACCGGAAACGTGGTCATCGGCTCGATGATCGGACGGGAGGCCGCCCGCCGCGCCGAGGAGCTCGTCGAGGACGCAGTGCGCCTGGGCGCCACACGCGTTGCCGGCGGTCCCGTCGTAGGGACCGTCATGCCCGCAACGGTTCTCGACAACGTCACGCCGGCAATGCGGATCTATAGTGAGGAGTCCTTCGGTCCCTCCGTCTCCGTCATTCGGGTCAGAGGCGTCGAGGAGGCCATTAAGGTCGCGAACGACACCGAATACGGCCTCGCGGCATCCGTTTTCAGCCGCGATATCGCTCGTGCATTGTCGGTGGCCAAGCGCATCGAAAGCGGTATCTGCCACATCAACGGCGCCACAGTCCACGACGAGGCGCAGATGCCTTTCGGCGGGACCAAAGGTAGCGGCTACGGACGCTTCGGCGGCAAGGCAGGCGTGAACGAATTTACCGAGCTGCGCTGGATCACCATCGAGACCGCTCCGAAGCACTACCCGTTCTGAGGCGGATCGCAGCACTCCCCCTGCCTAGGCATGCCAAGTCGCGGAATGCCCGACAGACCTCGGCAGGCCCGGACAAATGCCTGCAACACGAACGGGCGGTAGCTCTCAACCAGTGCCGGACATCACAGCATGAACAGCAGAAACTCGACCGCACGCCAGCGCCTTTCCGTCAGAGAGGCAACGCTCGATCTGTTGCGCTCGCTGAAGATCGACCGGGTCTTCGGCAATCCGGGTTCCACGGAACTCAACTTCTTGCGTGAATGGCCTGAGGACCTTCCCTACGTCCTGGGCTTGCAGGAATCCTGCGTCGTCGGCATGGCCGATGGCTATGCCCAGGCCACCGGCAACGCAGCATTCGTGAACCTCCACTCGGCCGCCGGTCTCGGACACGCGCTGGGCAACCTGTTCACCGCATTCCGCAATAAGACGCCCCTCGTCGTCACGGCAGGCCAGCAATCCCGCAGCCTGCTGTCACTGCAGCCCTATCTCTATGCCGAGCAGGCGGCTGAATTTCCAAAGCCGTACGTGAAATGGAGCGCCGAACCCGCACGGCCCGAGGATGTGCCAGCCGCAATAGCGCGCGCGTACTATACGGCAATGCAGCATCCTCGCGGGCCGACTTTCGTATCGGTGCCCTCTGATGACTGGTCGCACGCCGCTTCGCCATTTCCGGAGCGCTCCATCGCCTATGATTTCGGACCGGACGCCGAAGCGACAGTCAGGCTCTCTGAAGCGATCAGCGCTAGCAGGCGACCCGCCTTCGTCGTCGGTCCTGCAGTCGATCGCTCGCGAGCCGTGGAGACGATGGTCGCGCTGGCCGAGGGCGCCAATGCAGCGGTCTGGGCAAGCCCGATGTCCAGCCGGGCAAGTTTCCCCGAGCGGCACAGACTATTCTCAGGCTTTCTCCAGGCAGCGCCCGAGCCGCTGTCGGCCGCGCTGGAACCCTATGACCTGATCGTCGTCTTCGGAGCGCCGGTCTTCACCTTCCATGTCGAAGGTCATTGCGCGGTGATCCACGACGGAACGGCAATCTGGCAACTGACCGACGACCCGACCGAGGCGGCGGTCGCCTATGGAGCTCAAAGCATCATCGGCGCGCTGCGCCCCTCGCTGGCAGCGCTGCTGGAGCACCTCGCACCGAGCAGGAGGGAACCGCCACCGGCGCGCCGCGTGCCGCCGGCTCCCGCACCGGCCGATCCGATCCCCGGAGCCTTCGCGCTCGACCTGCTGTCGGGCCTGCTCCCCGAAGACGCCATCGTTGTCGAAGAGGCGCCGTCGCACCGCCCCGCGATCCAACGCTATCTGCCGATGGCCGGCGCTGACAGCTTCTACACGATGGCGAGCGGCGGATTGGGCTATAGCCTGCCGGCCTCGATCGGAGTTGCACTGGCCCGGCCCGGCCGGCGCATTGTCTGTCTCGTCGGCGACGGCTCGGCGATGTATTCTATCCAGTCGCTTTGGACGGCAGCGCAGCACCGCCTCCCGATCACATTCCTGGTTCTGAACAATGCCGGCTACGGTGCCATGCGCGCCTTCAGCCGCAGCATGCAGATTTCCGCTCCCCCCGGCATCGACCTGCCCGGCATCGATTTCGTTGCCCTTGCAGGTTCTCTCGGCTGTCGCGCCGCTCGCGTCAGCGACGCCGCGAGCCTTCCCGGACAACTGCGCGAATCCCTCGCAGGAGATGGACCCTACCTTCTCGACATACCGGTCGATCGAGGAACCGTACAACTCTACGGCGCTGAGCATTAGGCCATTAGGCCGGTCTGGCTCGCGACAACCTGCTGCGGCACGCCGCATTCACCGGGAACATGCTCATGGATGTGATTGGATCGACCAGTGCCGGCACTCTGGTCAAGTCGAGCGCGGCTGCTTCGGATTTCGCTTCCGGCTTTCGCGTTTATCGGCCACCTACCGATGCGAGCGGCCCCTATATCATCGTGGAAGGGCCTGATGAAGCTCTCTGGTTTTGCCAGAGTCAGGCTTCGGCCATTGGCCGCCTTGACCTGAGATCAGGCGAGATCGTCGAGTTTAAATTACCGAATCCGCGCGCGTTTCCGGTGGGCATCACGGTTGGCAGCGATGGCGCGCTATGGTTTGCGCAACAGGGGAGCGACGCGATCGGCCGCATCACCCTAGAGGGTGAAATCACGGAGTTTCCGCTCCCGGCTCATTCCGGGCCGACCGGCCTGATCCTTGGACCGGACGGCAATGTCTGGTTCTCGGAGGTGGAGGCCGGACGCATCTCTTACGTCACGCCCGACGGCGAGGTCGTACAGGCCGCACATCTCGAAACGACCAGCCGCCCGCTTTCGCTGGTGGTTCGCGACGGCGAGATCTGGTTCAGCGAGGTCGGCGCCGGCAAAATCGGCCGATTGAACCTCGACGGCACCTTGCGCGAATATCGGACGCCAAGTCCGAGCAGCGCGCCGCGCGCCCTCGCCTGCCATCCTGACGGCTCGATTTGGGCCGTGCTCACCGACGCAAATGCTCTGCTGCGCATCGGTCGCGACAGCGAGATGACGGAATATGCCGTGCCGAGCCCAGAGGCTTCGCTTCGCGGCATCGTCACGACGACAGCCGGCGACCTCTGGTTCACCGAGAATGCAACGAGCTGTATCGGTCGCGCACCGGCCGACGGCTCCACGATCACCGAATTCGCGCTGCCTAACGCAGGTAGCGGTGTGCGTTGCATCATGGCGACCTCCAGCGATCGCATCTTCTTCAGCGCCTTCGACGCCGGCGAGATCTGGGAAGCGCTTCCGTCCCGGCTCCTGCAGGCGGAAGCCGCGCCGTCCGCTCCCCTCTGAAAGGCCCCGCGATGCATGTGAACGATTGTCCGTACGAGATCGACGGTCAGCCTTATCTCGGCAAGCTCGTATTCGATGCCTCATCCGGCGCCCACCGGCCGATCGTGGTGATGGCTCCGAACTGGATGGGAGTGTCCGAGGAGGCTGTCGAGCAAGCCAAGCTGATTGCAGGAGATCGCTACGCGATCTTCGTCGCGGATCTTTACGGCCGCGACCGTCGCCCGAAATCGGTGGCGGAGGCGGGCCCACTGGCCGAAGCGCTAAAGGATGATCCGAAAGAGCACCGCCGCCGCATGGCAGCAGCTCTCCGGGTCGCGACCGAGAACGCCGCTTCGTCCGGTGTCGGAGACCCGAGACGGCGGGCTGCCATCGGGTTCTGCCTGGGCGGTAAAAGCGTGCTCGAACTTGCAAGAAGCGGCGCCGACATCTCCGCGGTCGTCTCGATCCATGGCGATCTCACTTCGTCCCTACCGGCAAGCCGTGGCGACCTCATCGCATCGATCCTGGCGCTGCACGGCTCGGAGGACCCCATCGCACCCAAAGCGCAGCGCGATGTATTTGAAGCCGAGATGCAGGGCGCTGGCGCCCGATGGCAACTGATGGTCTTCGGCGGCGTGCTCCATGCCTTCACCGATCCCGACGCCGATGTGCCCGGGATCGCCAAGTATGAACCCGCGGCGACGCGCACGAGCTATCTGTTGACGCACGCCTTTCTCCACGACGCGTTCGCAGGCGCGGCAGCGTGACGTCTCAACCTCACCCAGATACCGCCGAACAGCCGGAAGCAATGGCGCCGGAGCGCATTGCGGTCATCGGGGCAGGCGCACTCGGCAGCTTCGTCGGCGCGCGGCTGGCCCATGCCGGCTACGCCACGACGCTGATCGACAACGATCCAGCCCGGGTGAACGCCATCAACGACGCAGGCCTGCGCCTAGAGAGCGACCAGGTGACGCTGGAAATTACCGTTCCCGCCAGTCTCGCAAGCGATCTGACGCAGCCTTTCGACTTGCTGATCATCCTGACGAAAGCCGCCCATACCGAAACCGCCATCGCAAGCTGCCGCCATCTGCTGGGCCCCGCCACCCATCTTTTGACCTTTCAGAACGGCCTCGGCAATGCCGCGCTTCTCGCCCGATATGTCGATCCGGATCGGATCGTCGTCGGGATGACCAACTGGGCCGCGGATTCGGTCGGACCGGCGCATGTTCGCAGCGTCGGCCAGGGAGAGATCCGAATCTGGCACATGAGCGGCCGGGACGAGCCCGCAGTCCGCGCAATCGCAGACGTGCTCAATCGTGCGGCACTGCGCGGCACGGCCGACCCAAACGTGGAAGCCGCGATCTGGGAGAAGGTTGCCTTCAATGCCGCGATGAACTCGGTCGCAGCTATGACCGGGCTGACGGTCGGCGAGATCGGCGACGATGCAAACGGGCGAAGCCTCGCAGGCACGGTAGCAAATGAAGTCGTCGGGGTTGCCCGGGCGAAAGGGCTCGGAGCCGACCAACAGAAGGTTGCGGCGATGCTGGAATATGCATTCCAGTCGCACCGCTCACATCGGCCATCGATGCTGCAGGATATTCTTGCCGGCAGAAGAACGGAAATCGAGGCGATCAACGGTGCCGTCGTCGCGGAAGCGAAACAGCTCGGCCGCAGCGTACCGGTCACCGAAACCCTGCTCAAACTGGTCCGTATGCGAGACCGGCCCGCCCCTAAAAATTCGAACGAACAAGCGTAGGGAGAGCGCGCATGGAAGCGCACGAACCGGCATTCCACCTTTTCGACCCATTCGGGCGGCTGCTCTTCAGGGTCTCGCAAAGCCTGGCCATCATCGGCGGCCTCATGATGGTGGCAATCGTCGCCATGTCTCTGGCGTCTCTGCTCGGCCGCAAACTCTGGTCCTCGCCGATCGTCGGCGATGTCGAGATTGTGCAGATGCTGGCGGCGCCCGCGCTCGCCTGCTTTTTCGCCTTCTGCCACCTGTCCAACGGTGATGTGCGCGTCGGCATCGTTACCGACCAGTTCGGTCCGGCCTGGTCAAGAAAATTCGAGGCGTTCGGCTCTCTGCTGCTCGGGCTCGTCGCGGCGCTGATTGCCTGGCGCACGGCCGTTGGAGCGGTGGCGCTGCACGAATCCGGCGAGACCTCGGCGCTGCTCTCGTGGCCCATCTGGCTGTCCCAGGCGTTTGTCGTCCCCGGCTTCGCCTTGCAGGCCGTTGCCGGCCTCTACATGGCCGTCCGACCGTTCGTTCGCGACGATAGGAGCCGCGCGTGAGCCACACCAGCATCGGATATCTTGTTTTCGTCGGCCTGCTGGTCCTCATCGCAGCGCGGACACCGATCGGCATCGCGATGTTCACGGCAGGCGCCGCAGGCTATTGCTATCTCATCGACTGGAACTGGACGGTTTTTCTCGCTTCGCTGAAGAACCTCGCCTATGCGCGCCTCTCCAACTACGATCTGGCGGTCATTCCCCTGTTCCTGCTGATGGGGCAGTTTGCCACCCACGGCGGGCTCAGTCGCGGGCTGTTCAATTTCGTCGGTGCATTCATCGGCCATCGCCGCGGCGGCATCGCCTATGCAGCGATCGGCGCCTGCGCCGGTTTCGGCGCGATCTGCGGCTCGTCGGTTGCAACAGCGGCAACGATGGGACAGGTCGCTCTGCCGGAGCTCAGGCGCCACGGCTATAAGGGCAGCCTCGCCACCGGCGCGCTGGCCGCCGGCGGCACGCTTGGCATCCTCATTCCGCCATCCATCCCGCTCGTCATCTATGCAATCCTGACCCAGGAATCGATCGGCAAGCTTTTCACCGCTGCCGTCGTGCCGGGACTGCTGGCGACGCTCGGCTACATGATCGTCGTGCGCATCATCGTCAGCCGCGATCCGGAAGCCGGTCCAGCGGGACCGAAGGCGAGCTGGTCGCATCGCCTGACCAGCCTACTTGGTGTCATCCCTATCCTGCTGGTCTTCGTCATCGTTATCTTCGGCATCTATGCCGGCTGGACAAACGCTACCGAGGCCGCCGCCGTGGGAGCCGCGGCATGTGGAGCGATCGCCGTGGCAAAGGGCGGATTCGGCTGGCGCGCCTTCGCCGACAGCCTGCTCGGCACTGCCCAGTCGACCGCGATGATCATGCTGATCCTGCTCGGCGCCGACATGATGAACACGGCGCTTGCGGTCTCGCAGCTCCCGGCGGAGCTGGCCTCCACAGTCTCCGCAAGTGGCCTGCCCCCGTTGCTGGTGATCGCCGGCATCCTGCTGATCTACCTCTTCCTTGGATGCGTCATGGACTCGCTCGCGATGATCCTCCTGACCATTCCGATCTTCTATCCTGTGGTGATGGGGTTGGATTTCTTTGGACTTTCGCCTGCCGACAAATCCGTATGGTTCGGGATCCTGGCGCTAACGGTCGTCGAGATCGGCCTGATCCACCCGCCCGTAGGCCTGAATGTCTACATCATCAACCGGATGGCCAAGGATGTCCCACTCGCAGAGACGTTCAAGGGAGTCATTCCTTTCTTGGCGTCCGACCTGATCCGCATCGTGGCGCTAGTACTGTTCCCGGCGATCTCGCTCTTTCTCGTGCGATACGCCGGCTAACCTGGGAGGGAACAAATAGATGTTACGCCGTAGTTCACTATTGGGCATGTCCGTTGGGCTGGCCGTCGCGGCCCTGAGCGGCTTGGCGCAGGCGCAGACCGTGACATTGAAGGTGCATCACTTCCTCCCCTCCAACTCGACTGCGCAGAAGCAGTTGATCGAGCCCTGGTGCGCCAAGCTCTCGGCGGAGTCCGATGGCCGCCTGAAGTGCCAGATCTATCCCAGCATGCAGCTCGGAGGTTCACCGCCCCAGCTCTTTGACCAGGCGAAGGATGGCATCGCGGACATCGTCTGGACGCTTCCGACCTATCAGGCTGGGCGCTTCCTGAAGTCCGAAGTGTTCGAGCTTCCGTTCATGACGAAGAACTCGGCCGGCAGCAGCGAGGCATTCTGGGAATATGTGCAGCGCCACGCGCTGGACGAGTACCGTGGCCTGCACCTGCTCGCAGCTCACGTCCATGACGGTAGTCACGTCCACACCATCGAAAAAGTCATCAAGACGATGGAGGACCTAAAGGGGCTGAAGCTGCGCGCTCCAAGCCGCATCGGCGCCAAGGCCCTGGCTGCCCTCGGCGCCGTCCCGATTCAGATGCCGATACCGCAGGTTCCGGAATCGCTCTCGAAGAATGTGATCGACGGGCTTTCCACGCCATGGGAAGTGATGCCGACACTCAAGCTCGAGGAAATCACCACAAAGCATACCGAGACACCACCCGGCCAGGCGAAGCTGAGCAACGCCATCTTCATTCTCGCGATGAACGGGCCGCGATACGACTCCCTTTCGGCCGATCTGCGCGCCATCATTGACCGCAACAGCGGCGCGGTTCTGTCTAGGCAGGCGGGGCAGGTCTGGGACAGCACGATCGAGCCAGCACGCCAGCTCGCGAAGGCGCGTGGCAATACTTTCACGACGCTGTCGGACGAGGAGTACCAGCGGTGGATCCGCGCCACCGAACCGGTGATTGCCGAGTGGTTGAAGGAAGTAAAAGCCAAAGGCGGGGATGGCGAGGCGCTCCTGAAGGCCGCCCGCTCGCTCGTGACCGAGTACAGCAGCAAATAGCGAGAGTGCGAAGCGCCCAGCGCGGATCATCGCCGCGCCGGGCGCTTCTTCCTTCGATGACGCACGCGAGCTGAAGGGTGGCCGTTGCCATTATCCTGGACGGGACAATGGATTTCAGCTGAAAACGATCTGTTGGGCTCAAATCAAGGCTTAGATCGGAGCGCGGCCGACGCGGCTTGGTCGGGCACGCATGATTTGCAGCCGACGCGGCGGCGGCCTTGCACGATGCCTTCGCGCCCTGCGGCAGCGCACGCGCTAGGAGCGCGTCAACACGAAATCGAACGGCGAACGCCAGAGGGTGCTTCCATTGGAGACGCGCTCGAAAGGAGCGATGAGCGTCTCCTTGACCCCGAATACGGCATCGGAATCGAGATAGGGGTCGCCGCCGACAAAGGTATGCGTCATGACCTTCTGGTAGCCAGCGGCCGTAACTATGAAATGCATGTGGGCGGGCCGGTATGGGTGGCGCCCCAGATGGCCGAGCATTTGGCCAACCGGCCCGTCATTCGGGATCGGGTAGGAAACCGGCTTGATCCCAATGAACCGATATGCTCCATCCGGGCCTGTGGAAAAGATGCCGCGGTTGTTCCACTTCGGTTGGACATCGGGCTGCTGCACGTCATAGAAGCCGTCGGGATTGTCCGACCAGACATCGATCCGCGCGGCCTCGATCGGATTGCCGTCGAGGTCGAGGACCCGGCCCTCGTAGAGGCAACTTTCGCCCTTGCCGTCGAGCGTAATGTTGTCACCCATCTGGCGGATGGGAGCGCCGGAGACATGAAAGGGGCCGAGCACCGTATTCTCGGTGGCACCGGCCGGCCGGCGGTTGTTGATGGCATCTACCAGCATCGAGAAACCGAGCGTGTCGGACAGCAGGATGAACTCCTGCCGCTCCTCGCTGCACATCTGGCCGGCTCTCGTGAGAAAGGCGATACCCGTTTCCCACTCCGCCTGGCTCAACTGGCACTCCTTGGCGAATGCGTGAAGGTGTTTGACAAGACAAGCCATGACCTGCGCAAGCCGCGGATCGACATTCGTTCCGACGCGAGCCGTAACGGCTTCGACTGAAGCTTCCTCGCTGAAGTAGACTGCCATGGCATTTCCCGATGATCGTCTTGTCGATGCTTGTTGGAGGTCGATCGCGCAACGCAACTATTCTGGCCTCCGGCCCTCCCACGCGTTCCGCAGCAAACCCAGCACCGCTTCCCGTTCGACCGGTCGCGGATTCCAGTAGGGGTTGCGCACGGCGAGGTCAGCAGCCCGCTCCAGATCGCGTTCGGCGAGACCAAGATCGCGTAAGGCGAGCGGAGCCCCCAGCGCCGCGGCGAAATCATACAAACCGCCGCCGATCGTGCCGCCGAAAAGCTCGGCCGCCGGCCGAAGCTCAGCACCGGCAGCCTCGGCGTTATAGGCAGCTGAGTGCGGCAGCAGAACCGCGTGCATCTCCGCATGCGGCAAGTTGAAAGCGCCGCCCAGGGCGTGGCAGAGCTTGTGGTGCAAGGCCATGCCGACCTGGGCGAGTACCGTGCCGCACAGCCAGGCACCGAACAATGTCGCTTCGCGGGCCGGCAGGCTGGAGGGGGTAGCCACGATCTGCGGCAAGCCCTCTCGGAACGCGCGCAGGCCGCCGAGCGCCAACTGATCGGAAAGCGGATTGCGGTCGCGCGCATAGAGCGCTTCGATGGCGTGCGCCATTGCATTGAGGCCGCTGGTCACGCTCAGGCCGATCGGCAGTGAAACAGCGAGCTCTGGATCATAAAGGATGATCTCCGGCTGAATCTTCGGAGATCGGAGCGTCTCTTTCACGCCATCGACGGTTTGCCCCAGCACGGGCGTCGCTTCGGAGCCGGCATATGTGGTGGGCAGCACGATCTGCGGAAGATCGGTGCGCAAGGCGATTGCCTTGGCGAGGCCGATGGCCGAGCCACCACCCATGGCGACAAGGCAATCGGCGCCCTGCGCTGCTTTCAGCGCCGCCTCCGTCACCTCGACCGGCGTGTGCATCGTTGCGCCGCTGAACAAGCCGTGCGCAAGCGGACCGAGATCGGCCTGCAGGAGCCTTCCCTGAGCTGCCTGCTCCGGCGTCGTCAGGACGAGTGCGCGCGCCAGGCCGAGCGTCGTAAGTTCCGCCCCGACCGCACGAAGCAGCCCGACACCCAGGCTAACACGAACGGGCGGCTGGCCCGGCTCGAAGCCCGCGTAGAAGGTGCGCATGCCTAGCCCGCTTACCTGATGAAGCCAGCGACCTGCCGGTAACTCGCAGCAACCTCTTCCAGCTCAGCCGCGGAAATCAGGTCCTCGATGCGATCTTCCGGCCCCTTGACTCGCGCAGCCGCAATATCGAGCACCCGTTCAGGGCCGGATTTGCGATTATTCAGCACGACATTCGTGGTGATCGGCCGCCGGATCGCCTCATATGCTAGGAGACCTTCCGGTCCATCCCGGCCGGCCAAAGCCTCTGACAAGACGTGTGCATCGAGGATCGCCTGCGAGGCTCCGTTTGCACCGATGGGATACATCGGGTGGGCGGCATCGCCGAGGAGGCTGACCCTGTCTTGCGTCCACCAGGACAATGGATCGCGATCGATCATGGGGTACTGCGTGATCTTCTGCGTATTTCGCAGTAGCTGCACGATGTCGATATCCGGCATCTGGAAGCCGAGAAAGGACGCGATGAAGTCGCGGTCGCCCTCGCGCGTCCAATCGGCTTCGTCGGCTGCGCGCGGCTGGTCGTGCCGCACCTCCGCCACCCAGTTCACCAGCGCGTTGCCGTCACGGGCGGCGCGAGCGCTGATCGGATAGCACACGAATTTCACATTATGGTCGCCCGCGATAAACATCGTGCGCCCATCCGCGAAAGCCGGCTGCAGATTGGCGCCCCGCCACATCATTGTGCCTTCGTAATGCGCGGGCCCTTCCTGTGGATGAAGCTGTCGGCGCACGATAGAGCGGAAACCGTCCGCACCGATCAGAAGGTCACAATGCGCGATCGCGCCATCGGCGAAGGTCGCGCACACGCTGTGCCGGTCTTGCGTAAAGGCGGCGATAGCCTTGCCGAGTGTCACGGCACCGGCGCCGAGGCGACTCCGGACCGCATCGAGGAGCATGAACTGGAGTTCGCCTCGATGCACCGAATATTGCGGATAATCGAAGCCGGCCTCGACTGATCGCGGATCCGATTGAATCAGGTGACCGAAGCGAGTCCGGTATTCGATAGCACGCGTCCGGATCGCCATGTCGTCGAGGCTGTCGCCAAGCCCGAGCCCATGCAAGATACCCGAGGCATGGGGCATAACGTTTATGCCGACGCCGAGCGGCTGGAGCGACTCGACCGCTTCGAATACCTCGACTTCGAATCCCTTTCTGTGGAGGCAAAGCGCCGCCGTCAGGCCGCCAATACCGGCGCCCGCTATCGCGATCTTCATTACATGTCCTCTACCCAGCCCGGCCGATCAACAGCATTAGACGGCACGTGCTCAAGCCACGGCCAACGAGCTCATCTCTGCCTCAGCGGCTATCGCCTTGTTCAGGCGAACGTATCGATCGATGAACTCAATGCTCCGGCGCTCCCCCGTTTTAGAATAGCGACAATGATAGTGCGAAGATTCATTTAGTCAAGTTACCTGACGAAATTGATCCGAGAGTATCGAACGACGCACCATACGACGACAAACCCGTCACGATTGCGTCGATGGTCTTGTCGCCCAGTTCCGAGCGCATCTCTCGTTCTGCGACATCCACTGCGTCGCGGAACGCCCCAAAGCCAAGCATGTCCGGCAACCGTAAAGCTGACGATTCGGGCCCGCCGGTCTGTCGGATCCACCGATCGCGTAACCAACCCGAGCAGCTCGCACTGGTCTACCAATTCGCCCATCGCCTGCTTGGTCATCGACGCGCGACGTGCGAGCTCGGTCAACCGTGTTCCTTCGACATCAAGATTGCGCGTCAGGCTGACGTGCGCGATCCGTGTCTCGCCATGCCCGCTCTGCGCCATGAGATCGAGCACCCGTGCCTCGAAACGACGGACGGCATTGTTGAGGAGCCGTCCGACATTGGCGTGTCGCCACGCAGCCCCAGTTTCCGACGGCTGTTCCATCAAAGTCCTCTCTGCCCAGACGCCGCAGCCAGCTACCGGATCCGGTGCCAGCCGCCGTCTTCACGTCCGTCATCCGCAACATTCGCGGAAAATCCAAGGCAGCAGCTCCACCTGCTTGGCAAGCATAAAAATTCAGGCGTGCCGGACGACAGGTCGCCGCTACGTCACGCGCGGCGCATAAAAGTGAAGGAACGGGTCGATCCCGGCCTCGGTCTGCCCCTAAAGCTCGGCCCGGTCGGCGGCGCCCAAGGCAGCAGCAGGCGCCTTATGCCGAGATGTCTCTCACGACGCTGAGGAACTGCCTCGCTGCCAGTGTCGGATTCGGAACAGCAGCCTGCTCGCCTGATGTGCCTCGCCGAGGAACACCGCCAGATGCTTCGGCAGCACTTTGGGGTTGCTCTCGAAGATGGCCGCGCCGATGGAGGGAAATCGCGGCGCCACGCCGATGACAGCACGCGACAGGAATAGGTGTTCGAATGGACAAAGACGCAGCCGGGCTCAAACCAAACGATCGGAAGTAACCGGGTGCAGCTCATCGTATGCCACCGACCGCACTGCGCTAGTCAGGTGATCCAATAGCTACACTTCTAATCGAGAATTGGGCAACTTTGCGAGCCGTTTGAAAGTGTTCAGCGTGCGCTCGATCACCTGAGCGATCTGCGCATCCGATACCATGCGGGACCGCCCTCCTCAATGCCCACGTGTCGATAAGGACATACACAATGAGGCTTACTTCAGTTCAACATGATTAGGCTTAGCCACCAACCAAGGAGCCCTCCGTCGCCAGAGAGCCGTTACGGGCGTATTTGGACATCTCGCTCCAGCGTAAAGCTGACGCTCCGATTACCAGGACTCGCCAAAGGGACGCACCTCCGTCAGGAACGACCAAGCCGAGCGTGGCTGATGAGTGACGTGCCAGACCTCTTCGGCGATGTCAGACGGTTGAATGAAAAAGTCATCTGGTTTGTCCGCGAAACGCGCGCGGGCCCATGGCACATCGATCACCGCATCGACCATCATGAAGGATACGTGTACGCTCCGCGGCCCCATCTCGCGAGCGATGGATTCGGTTAGAATCCGCTGCGCGGCTTTGCTTGGCGCAAAACCGGCAAATGGGGCTTTTCCGCGGTAGGCAGAGGTGTTGCCAGTTACCAGCAGCGCGCCGCCGCCTGCCGCCTCAATCCGCGGTGCCGCCCACCGGGCAAGGTGGAGCAGGGCCATGACATTGACCTGGAAATTCTGCTGGAGAACGTCCGGATCGATGTCGAGGAAGTTACCGAAGGCCCCGCCCACGGCGTTGTGGATCACCACCTTGGGCGCGCCGGCGCGTTGCTCGATGCCATCGAGGGCTACCGCGAGGGCCGCAGGATCGGCCACATCGCAGGGGACCGCAAAAGCGTTGGGGAGTTCGTCTTCGAGATCCGTCAAGCGCTCGACCGTGCGCGCGAGCATGGCGACCTGATAGCCGCCTTCATGGAACCGTCGGACCATTGCTGAGCCGGTGCCCGGCCCGACGCCGGTGATGATGACCAGCGGTTTCATGCGGCTCGCGCCAAATGATCCTGCACGACGTGCAGGCGGTCATTGCCGAAGAACATCTCGTCCTCCACATATAGAGTCGGCGCACCAAATACGCCGCGCGCCGCTGCCCGCTGCCCGCTGCCCGCTGCGGTTGCCTCCGCCTTGAGCCGACGCTTGGGGTCTTGGTCCGGAGTTGCAAGTCTAACTCATTGTAGACCAGCTTGCGCAACTTCGCGTTTTCGTCCTCGAGCTGCTTCAGCCGGCGCATCTCCGCCGGCAGCAGCCTCGTACTTCTCCTTCCGATCGAAGTACGTCGCCTGGCTGATCCCGGCCCGTCGGCAGATCTCCGCCACCGGAATCCGTCCGCGCCGTGCTTCAGGATGAACGCCTTCTGGGCGTCCGAGAACTTCGAGTCCTTCATCGCCTTCCACAGGGAAACGGCGCGGAAAACTCTAGCTTAAAGCGATCCAGCTTTAAGGACTTAGATCAGCTGCAACGATGGGGCGAGTGTCCACGGCGTGAGGCCAGCCCGGGGTTTGTTTCAGAAGAGGCGGCAGGTGCGAGCGGAATGTGCGCGAGAGAGGCCCACAACCGTACAATTCATGAAAAGTAAACCGGGATATTGTGGCACTGAGTAATTTTCACGATAACGTATTCGCGGTCTCAGGGCAGTAGAGCCACTCCCCTCACTTCCCTGCCGCTCCCCACACTATTGGCTGGCGGCCAACGGTGTAACTTGGGCCGCGTCACACTGACGGCGGCCCCTTTTTTTCGTTCCACTTCGACCAGCGATGACGACGATTTCGCGACCAGTCCGTGGTGTCAGCAAATCCGCGGTAACTCGAAGCCCCGTTGAGAAAGGCCGCTGAAAGAACCGACAGCGGCCTCTGGAGTGCCATCGGCCGCATCAGAGATCCCTTCAATCTCGCCCAGAATTACTTCATCGCCATGCACAGGGGCGTGATGGCTTGACTTCAACAAATTTCATCAGGCATCAGCAAGAAGATTTCCGTTCATGTACTTCAGACCAGTATCGCTTGCCACCGTGACAACGGTTTTTCCCGATCCCAGCTCTCTGGCCAAAGCAATTGCTGCCGTCACGTTGAGGCCCGTCGACGTGCCGACCAGCAATCCTTCCTCACGCGCCAGTCGGCGGCACATAGCACGCGCCTCTTCTTCGTGAATGCTGCGCGCTTCGTCGTAGAGGTCGTGATTTAGCAAAGGTGGAATGAAGCCCACCCCAATACCCTCGACATGGTGGGTTCCGGCCCGACCCTCCGATATGACGGGTGATGAGGCCGGCTCAAGAACTACGATCCGGACTTTCTGGGAACGCGACTTTAGAATCCTTGCCACACCCATTGTCATTCCTGCCACACCTACTGCTCCACAGAAGGCGTCGATACCGTCCGGAAATTGTGCGACCAACTCGTGGCCGATATTCTCGTAGCCTATTAAGGCGTCGCGATTGTTGAACTGGTCTGAATAATAGCAGTCCTCTCGTTTGGAGACCTCTTGTGCATGACGGATCATGGAGGGGATTAAGTCGGCAGAGATCTTGCCGGAAGCGCTGTGGATCAGCTCAACGGTTGCGCCAAAGCCGCGTATCGTGCGTAGCTTCTCCATGGCAAAGGCATTCGATGAGGCCACTAGGAAATGGTAACCCTTCACCGCGCAAACGAACGCAAGCGAAGATCCCGTGCTGCCGCCGCTCGCCTCGACTACCGTCATTCCTGACTTCAGATCCCCGCGCCGCTCAGCCCCCTCAATCATGGATTTGGCCATGCGGTCCTTGTATGAGCCGGTCGGATTGAAATACTCGAGCTTTACAAAGACTTGAGCACTCCCTTCTGGCACGATGCGGCGCAGGCGTACGACCGGTGTATTGCCGATGGCATCGAGGGCGGATTCGACTGGCGGCGGTGGGCTTGGTCGCATGTTTTTCTAATCCATCAGATTGATCGACTGGCTGCATCGATGAAAGCCACCGATTTGAATTCTTGACGCGTGTTCAACCATCAATGGGAGCGCGGATCCGCCCCCGCCGGTTGGTCCGGCTTTGATTGTTAGTAGACGGTTGGCCTTGGCGCCAGCCCAGCGCGGGCGGCGTAGCCGGTGCGTTTTGCGCAGCCGCCCGCGTAGTCATGGCGGGGACGAAGACCTCCGGAGCCAGCGGCTTGTAGCCATCCGCTTCACCTGATCCGACTTCAGGCTGCCGAATTCACGGCGCCAGCGATAGTAAGCTCACCTCCGTGACGCGGGTCGAACGGATCGCGTCGGCAACGGATTACCCCTGTGAGACCACCACATCGACCTGGCGCAGCTTCGCGACGATCTCTTCGGGCTTGTGGCGATTTTTCGGCATCTCGGCCTTTATTCAACGCAGGTGGATCACCTCATGATCTGAGCGGTTCACGACGCCGGTGCAAAATCGGCCGGGCGAACGAAACGCTCCATGAAAATCGATTTATATTGACTAGGTTGGTAGCTTATCACTGCGCTACCCCGCCAAATTCGTCAAAAAACCCGCCGGCCCCCGCCCTTGTTTACCGTTTCACGCTCGCGCACGGCTATTACGGTAACCGTCGCCTTGACAAATAATCGATTAAAAAAGAAGGTTCGGCTGAAGGAGTGAGACATGCTCATTGCAAGCGAGGCCGACGTAACTACCGCTGCCCTGGATGTGATGGCGCACACAGACGATCCGCGACTGCGCGAGATATTGGTGTCGCTTGTAAATCATCTGCACGGCTTCGTCCGGGACGTGAGGCTGACGGAAGCGGAATTCCGGGAGGCCGTCGCGGTCCTCAACGAGGTTGGCCAGCTCGCTTCGGACACGCACAACGAAATGATGCTGATGGCGGGCTCGTTGGGCGTCTCTTCGCTCGTCTGCCTGCTCAACAACGGCGACGGCGGTAACACCGAAACGTCGCAATCGCTGCTTGGACCGTTTTGGCGCCTCGACTCTCCCCGTGTTGAGAATGGCGGCTCGATTCTGCGGTCCGACACTCGGGGTGACCCGCTTTTCGTGACGGCGCGCGTAACCGACCGCCAGGGCCGACCGATCCCTGGCGCGGAGGTCGACGTCTGGCATGCCTCGCCGGTGGGCCTTTACGAAAACCAAGATCCAGAGCAAGCGGAGATGAATCTCCGCGGCAAGTTCACGACCGACGAGGATGGCCGCTTTTGGTTCCGATCCGTGATGATGGTCGGCTATCCAATCCCCACCGACGGCGTCGTCGGGCGTCTTCTGAAAGCGCAGCGTCGCCACCCGATGCGGCCCGCACATCTGCACGCGCTGATCTTCAAGCCCGGCTTTAAGGTGCTGATCTCGCAGGTCTACGATCCCAATGATCCGCACATCGACTCTGACGTCCAGTTCGGCGTGACGCGATCGCTAATCGGTGACTTCGTGAGGCACGAGGAGCCGCATCGGGAGCAGCCGGACGTGACGCGACCTTGGTATTCGCTCGACTACACCTATGCCATGGAACCAGGCGAGGCGATCCTGCCGCGGCCCCCCATTCGCTGAGACGAAGGACCACCGCATGCTGACGGAAGACGAACGACGCGAGGCGGCCGCAACGATCCTGCGGGCTGAACGGGACCGCGTCCCCTGCCCTCAGCTATCGCGGACCTACCCGCACATGGAGATCGAGGATGCCTACCGCGTACAGGACATTTGGGCCCAGGCGCGCATCGACGCCGGCGCACGGGTCGCCGGTCATAAGATTGGCCTGACCTCGCGTGCCATGCAGATGGCGTCGAAGATCAACGAACCCGACTATGGACGCATTCTCGACGACGCCCTGTACAATGACGGCGCGCAGATCCGCGCCGACCTGTTCATCAAGCCCCGGCTGGAGGTCGAGTTGGCCTTCGTGATGAGCGAGGATTTGCAGGGGCCCAACTGTCGGATCTACGACGTCCTACGCGCCACCGAATTCGTCGTGCCGGCGCTCGAGATCATCGACTACCGGACCGAGGTACCGCGCGCGATCGTCGATACGATCGCCGACAATGCCGCGTTCGGGGCTATCGTCGTGGGCGGGCGGCCGATCCGCCCCATGGACGTCGACATCCGCTGGATCGGTGCGACCTTGGCGCTCAACGGCATCATCGAGGAATCCGGAGTTTCTGCGGCGATTATGGGCCATCCCGCCGCTGGTGTCGCCTGGCTCGTCAACAAGCTGCACGCCGTGGGCGCCAAGCTCGAAAAGGGGCAGATCGTGTTGGGCGGATCGTTCACGCGGCCGGTGGACATCAAGCGCGGTGACGTGGTCACCGCGGATTACGGTCCGATCGGCGCGATCTCGGTTTCCTTCGTATGAGCGCGGTCATGGAGCTGCCCCCAATCGCTTCAAGCAAGGGTTGCTCGCCGGGCGACAGCAAATCGGCCTCTGGTGTTCGCTGCCAGGCTCGTATGTGGCTGAAGCCGTCGCGGGCGCCGGATACGACTGGTTGCTGTTCGACACCGAGCATTCGCCCGGCGACCCCTTGACGGTGCTCCCCCAGCTCCAGGCGGTCGAGCCCTATCAAGTGGCGGCCGTGGTCAGGCCGGCGTCGAACGACGTCGTTCTCGTCAAGCGCTTCCTCGACCTGGGAGCGCAGACCCTCCTCATTCCGTACGTCCAGAATGCGGACGAGGCAGCGGCGGCTGTCGCGGCCACTCGCTATCCGCCGGCGGGTTTGCGCGGTGTATCCGGCCTCACGCGCGCAACACGGTTCGGGCGAATTCCCGGCTACGCCAAGCGCGCCACCGATGAGCTTTGCGTAGTCGTCCAGATCGAGACGGTCGAGGCCTTACAGCAGCTTGAAGGCATCGCTAGCGTCGACGGCGTCGATGGGGTCTTCATCGGCCCTGCCGACCTTGCCGCCAGTCTTGGACATGCCGGAGAACCCGGCCATTCATCGGTCGAGGCCGAGGTTCTCGCCGCCATCGGTCGAATCCGCGCGGCGGGGAAGCCTGCCGGCATCCTGACGCCGGATGAGGCGTTCGCGCGCCGTTGCATCGCGGCCGGCTCGTCGTTCACCGCCGTCGCAATCGATGCCGGCATCCTTGCGCGCGGAACCGAAGCCGTCGCCGCCCGGTTCAGATAGCGGCGACGCCCAACCGCTGGCGTGCGGCCTTGAGCGTGTTTTGCAACAGGTAGGCTATCGTCATCGGACCGACGCCGCCGGGAACCGGGGTGATGGCTCCGGCTCGATCACGGACCTCGTCGAAAGCGACGTCCCCGATCACTCGGTAGCCATCGTTTTCCTCGATGCGATTGATGCCTACGTCGATGACGAGCGCGCCGCGCTTGATCCAGTCGCCGCGAACCATTTCCGGTTGCCCTGTCGCGGCGATGACGATGTCCGCGGCGCGGCAGAGGTTGGCGACGTCGCGAGTGCGGGAATGGGCGATCGTGACCGTGCAGTTCTCGCCCAGCAGCAACTGACCCAAGGGTTTCCCGACGATGTTTGAGCGCCCCAACACAAGGGCATGCGCACCGGACAGGTCCGCTTCGACGCTCTTCAGCAGATGGACGCAGCCGAGCGGCGTACAGGGCGTCAGGGCGCGCGCATCCCCCGTCGCTAGGCGACCGGCATTGATCGGATGGAAGCCGTCGACATCCTTGGCAGGATCGACCGCCGATAGGAGCGCAGCCGCGTCGATGTGAGGCGGAAGTGGAAGCTGGACCAGGATTCCGTCCACGGCGAAGTCGTCGTTGAGAGTCTCGACCAATCGCATCAGTTGGTCTTGCGACACATCTTCTGGAAGTCGATGCTCGAACGACCGCATCCCGGCTTCGACGGTTTGACGAGCCTTCGCGCGGACGTAGACGGCGCTGGCGGGATCGTTTCCGACGAGCACGACGGCAAGGCCGGGCGTTCGGCCAGTCTTGCCGAAAGCCTCGACTTTCTCCTTGAGCTCAGCCCGCAACCCTGCGGCTATGGCTTTGCCATCGACGATACGAGCTGCCATGGCCTAGTCCCGGAAAACGACGGTCTTGGATCCGTTGCGCAGCACCCGGCCGTCTAGATGCCAGGCTATCGCCCGGGAAAGCACGCGCCGTTCGATATCGCGCCCCTTGCGAACGAGATCGTCTGGCGTATCGACGTGCGATATCCGCTCGACGTCCTGCTCGATGATCGGCCCCTCGTCCAGATCGGAGGTGACGTAGTGCGCCGTCGCTCCGATCAGTTTGACGCCGCGCTCGAACGCCTGATGATACGGCTTGGCTCCCTTGAACCCCGGCAGGAAGGAGTGGTGGATGTTGATGCAGCGATCCGCGAGCTTCGTTGCCAGATCGTCCGAAAGGACCTGCATGTACCGCGCCAGGATCACGAGGTCGGCACCCCGGTCCTGGACGACCCGCCAGACCGCCGCTTCCTGTTCGGGCTTCGTCTCTTTGGTGATCGGCAAGTAGTCGAACGGGATGTCCCCGAACTCGTGGGCAGCATAGGTCTCGCGCGGATAGTTCGCGATGATGCCGACGATCTCCATGTCGAGTTCGCCCATCCGCCAGCGATATAGGATGTCCGTCAGGCAGTGATCGAAACGGGAGACCATGATGACGACGCGCTGCTTTTCGCGGCGTGGGCGCATCGTCCAATCCATGCCGAACGTCGTGGCGACCTCGGCGAAGCTGCCGCGAAGCTTTTCCGGCGATGCCGCATCCGATATGAGGCCGAAGCGGACGCGCATGAAGAAGCGCCCGGTCTCCTCGTCGTCGAACTGCTGGGCGTCCTGAATGTTCGCGTCGTGCAGGAACAGGTGGGTGGCGACCCGCGCCACGATGCCTGGGCGGTTCCGGCACGACAGGGTCAGGAGATGCGTATCGGTCGTGGCCATTCGGTCCCCCGGCATCTCATTTGCGCCCACAGCGTGAGCCGGGTCGGCCAAGCACAATAAATCGATTTTTGAGGCGTTCTCGTTCACACGATCAACATTCGAATGGGGTTCATCAGAGAGGATTTGCGAGATTTTTCAGGAAATTTTAACGCGCAACCACCTCTGATAACCCGAACCATCGGCACTTCCATTCTGTCTAATAATCGATTATATGTCAATACCGAATTCTAGCAAGGAATGGGTCGTTGGCGACGTTGGCTCGGCTGTCGCCCCGGCATCGGGTTTGCTAAACGAAGACGTTCGGCGGTCAGATTGTCATGTCGCCAAATGGCTAGGCGGACAGCGACATTGGAAATGGTGCGTCGGCTCCGTCGAGCCAACCAATCGGAGGACGACGTGGCGAAAGACGATCGCACCAAGGCTTCACCTTCCCCCTCGGTCGACGGGCACCCCTCCGCCGCCTCGGCGCCGCCCTCCCATGGAGGGACAGGGGAGAAAGAAAAGCACACGATCTCGACGCGCCTTGTCTCGCGGATGCGGGAAGCGATCTTGCGAGGCGAGCTTGCACCGGGCTCCAAGATCAACCTGGACAAGGCTCGCAGAACATTCGACGTGAGCCTTAGCCCGATGCGGGAGGCCCTTGCCCGACTGACCTCGGTGGGCCTTGTCGAACTTCACGATAATCGCGGTTACACGGTCGCACCCGTCTCGTTGTCGAACTTGCGGGAGATCACGCAGCTCCGCGCCGAGTTCGAATGCCTCGCTCTCGACATCGCCATGCAATACGGCGACCTCGCGTGGGAAAGTGGGATCACCAGGGCCTTGCACAGGCTGAACCGCATCCATCGCGAGGCGTCCGACACGGCGAGCCTCGAAGCCTGGGAGGATGCCCACCGCGACTTCCATCTCACCCTGATCCAAGGGTGCGACATGCCCATCCTGCTGAATTTCTGCACGACGCTGCACAATCTGAACGATCGCTACAGACGGATTTTTCTCACCCGCACGGGAGGAGACGCCAACGTCGAGCAGGAGCACAATCAAATCGCTCAAGGCGCCGTTGCCCGCGATCGGGACTATGCGCGCGACAGGCTGCGCGAGCACATCCTGAGAACCGGACGCAATCTGCAAAATGCGTTGTCCGACGAACGCGCGGGCGCAATCCTCGCTCCTGGCCAAACCTCTCGCAAGAGCGGACGGTCGGCAGGAGCTAGGTCAAACGCTTAGGTAGCGGCCCTTCAGAGAGGGCTCGGCCAGGAACGCCTGCGACGGCCCCGACCATACAGTACGCCCCTTCTCGATGATGTGATGCCGGTCCCCGACTTCCATCATCTGCCGCAGGTTGCGGTCGATGACGAGGATCGAAAGACCTTCTGACTTCAGTTGGCGCAACGCGCTCCAGATGACGTCGCGCACGATCGGGGCCAATCCTTCCGTCGCCTCGTCGAGGATCAGCAGATCCGGATTGATCATGAGCGCGCGGCCGACGGCGAGCATCTGCTGCTCGCCGCCGGAAAGCTGCGAGCCCCAGTTGCCGAGCCGCTCCCCAAGGCGGGGAAACAGCGCGAGCACGCGCTCGAGCGTCCAGGGATCGGGCCGACCGGAACGGTTGGCCGCCGCCGCCACGAGGTTCTCCCGAACCGTCAGGTTGGGAAAGATGCGGCGGCCTTCGGGAACGAGCCCGATGCCCATCCGCCCTAGGAGGTGCGAGGGCGTCGACCGAATAGACCGCCCCTTGAAGATGATATCCCCGCCCAAGGTCGGAAGCTGGCCGGTGACCGCGCGCACGGTCGTCGTCTTGCCCATGCCGTTGCGGCCCAGTAGTCCCACCATCTCGCCCGGGCCCACCGTCAGGGAGACATCGAACAGGATCCGGGACTGTCCGTAGGAAGCCTGCACCGCCTCGAGCCGCAGCAAACTTTCGGTCATGCGGCGTCTTCCTGTTCATGCCCCAGATAGGCTTCCCGCACGCTGGCGTTCGATCTGATTTCCTGGGGTGTGCCGGAGGCTACGAGGCGTCCGCCGACGAGGACGCTCACTGTGTCGGCCAGGTTGAAGACGGCGTCCATGTCGTGTTCCACGAGGACGATCGTGTAGTCGGCCCGCACGGAGCCGAGGAGGTCGATCATACGCTCGGCCTCCGCCGGTCCCATGCCAGCCATAGGCTCGTCGAGCAGCAGGACGCGCGGCTGCATCGCCAGGGCGATCGCCAGCTCCAGCTGCCTGCGCTGGCCATGCGACAACACCCCGGCGGGGACATCTCCGAAATCGGCAAGACCGGTTCGATCCAGCACGGATCGCGTGGCGTCCGCCAGCGCCCGCACGCGTCGCGGCGCCTGCCAAAAGCGAAAACCATGTCCTTCCCTGATTTGAGCCGCGACGACGACGTTGTCGAAAACCGAGTAATCGTCGCAGACGCTCGTGATCTGGAAGGACCGCAGGATGCCCAATCGGGCCCTCCCGCCCAGGTCGGCCGACGTAACGTCGCGCCCCTCGAAGTGGATACGCCCCGCCGTCGGCCTCAACTCGCCGGAAAGCTGCGACAGCAAGGTCGTCTTGCCGGCGCCGTTGGGCCCGATCAGCGCATGACAGGTGAGCTCTCGTATCGCCAGCGTCACGTCGTCGGTTGCGATGAGGCCGCCGAACCGCTTGGTCAGTCCCCTTGCCTCCAGGATGGTCGCCGTCATGTATTGCCACCCCGCCCCAGCGCCAATCCGAAGAGCCCGCGTCGCGCAAGCAGGACGAAGACGATGAGCATCGGGCCGAACACGATCTGCCAATGCTGCGTCCATTCGCTCAGGGTGAATTCCAGCATCAGATAGGTCGCCGCCCCCACGACGGAGCCAAACAGCGTCCCCAGCCCGCCGAAGATGGCCATGATCAGGATGCTGCCCGAGCGGGTCCATGACAGGTCGGCCGGGCTGACCAGCAGCTCGGCGTTGGCCAGCAGCACGCCGGCGACGCCCGCGATCACGCCGGATATCACGAAAAGAAGCAGCTTGTAGAGGTAGGTTCTGACGCCAAGCGCTCTCACCCGCCTTTCGTTTTGCCTGCAGGCCTGCACGATCATGCCGAAGCGCGAGTTGACCAGACGCCAGCATAGCAGGAGGCACAGCGCCAACAGACCAAGCGCGAGGTAATACAGCGTTGGCCGGTTTCCGAGGTCGATGAGCGGCAGGGTTGAGCGTTGCGAGATCTGCAGGCCGTCCTCGCCTCCGTATATGCTGGGGGTGCTGGCGAGATAAAACAACATCTGAGCGAAGGCGAGCGTGCTCATGATGAAGTAGAGACCGCTCGTCCTGAGCGCGATGGCCCCGATCACCAGCGCCATCGCCGCCGCGCTCGCGATCGCCAGCGGCCAGGCGACCAGCGCGTCGTGCGTGCCTGCCAGCACGATCGGCCCCAACGCCAAGGGCTCGCCGTGGTCGAGGTGCCAGCCGAGGATCGCGACGGCATAGGCGCCCGTACCGACGAATGCGGCATGGCCGAAGCTGACCAGGCCGCCGAATCCCGCGACGAGATCGAGGCTCAGTACCATCAGCGCGAATATGACGATCCGCAGGAACAGCCTCAGAAGGAATGGGTCGTCGAGCCAGGTCGAGAGCGTCGGCACGAGCGCGAGCGCGATCATGCACAGTCCCACGACCGACGCTGTCACACGTTGCCGCGACTTGGAGAGCGACCACAGGATCGTGACCCGGTTTCCGTTGTCGCGAGCCTCGACCTGCGGCGGAGCCGACGCCGCGAAAAGGCCTTGTGGCCTGACGAACAGAACCCCGGCCATGAAGATGTAGATTGCGATCGTCGCGATGGCGGACGGCAGGAAAAGGCGGCCGAGCGTGTCGATGAGGCCGATGACGATCGCAGCGTAGAAGGCGCCCTTGAGGGAGCCGATTCCGCCGACCACGATCACGACGAGCGCCATGATGAGGATGCTCTCTCCCATCCCGACGTTGACGGAGTAGAGCGGCCCCGACATCAGGCCAGCCAGAGCAGCCAGTGCCGCGCCGAACGCGAATACGAGAGAATAAAGCCACGTGATGTTCACGCCGAGAACCGCGATCATCCCGCGATCCGAGGCGCCGGCCCTGATGAGCATCCCCAGGCGCGTCCGCATCACGACGAACGACATTCCCGCTGCCACAACGAGCCCTACGCCGATCACGGTCAGGCGAAACAGCGGATATTGGAGCCCTGGCAGCAGCGTCACGCTCCCATTGAGCAGTGGCGGGATCGGTGACGCGAGCGGTTGGGGACCGAAAATCAGTCGCATGGACTCGTTGAAGAGGTAGATGAGTCCGAATGTCACCAGCACCTGATCGAGATGGCTACGCGCATAGAGCCGCCTGGCACAGACATACTCGACAGCCAAGCCTGCAACGGCGGCGCAAAGACAAGCCGCCACCGCGGCAAAGACGAACGATCCCGTCCAGAGCTGGAACGATACGGCCGCGAAGGCCCCGATCATGTAGAACGAGCCGTGCGCCAAGTTGACGAAATTCATGATGCCAAGGACCAGGGTCAGGCCCGACGCAATCAGGAACAGCATCACGCCGGACTGGAGGCCGTTGAGCATCTGTTCGATAAGGAGTGGCAGTGTCATCGATGACGTTTCCTCAGCGTCCCGGGCCGTCGCAGTGACAGCGCCGTGGGCTCCGGCCAGATGGCGCCAGCATGCGCGCTCAGTTCAGCGGAAGCCCCGTGTAGTTTTCCGCGAAGGACAAAGCCGCATGCCGGTTTTCCACGATGTGCCTGAGAGCCGCGAGGTTAAGCGCTTGCTCGAAAGGACTGTCCGACACATGAAGGGCATGGGTGATCCATGCCGAGAAGCGCTGCACCTGCCAGACGCGACGCAGGCATCTGTCGGAATAGCCGTCGATGCCCGATCGGTCGCCATTTCCGAAATACCGCTTCAGCGCGTCGCCTAGCACCGCGACGTCTGCGGCAGCCAGATTGAGCCCCTTTGCTCCGGTCGGCGGCACGATATGGGCGGCGTCACCTGCGAGGAACAAGCTGCCATGCCGCATCGGCGCAGCGACGAAACTGCGTAGATGGATGGTCGAGCGCTGGGTGATCGCTCCCTCGCGTAGAGGCACCGGTTCGCCGTCGCGCAACCTGAGATCGAGCTCCGACCAGACCTGGTCGTCCGACCACGCTTCCGCATCCACATTCATCGGCACCTGAGCGTAGATGCGACTGACGGTCGGGGAGCGCATCGACATCAGCGTGAAACCGCGTTCGTGTGCCGCGTAGATCAGCTCGTGGCTAGGAGGTGGCGTTTCCACCATGAGAGCGAGCCACTTGTAGGGATAGTCCTGCTCCCAGATCCTCAGGTCCCCGGAAGGCAGGGCCTGCCTGCTCGGGCCATGGAAGCCGTCGGCACCGACGACGAAACGGCACGCAATGGTTTCGCGTGCACCATTCCGCTCGACCGTGACCGTAGGCGCATCCGAAGCTATGCCGCTCAGCTCGACGACAGGGGTTTCGAAAAGAATCGGATCGCCGGCGCCTAGCCTCGCGGACACGAGATCGGCGACGAGCTTGTGCTGCGGATAGATCGTGATACCGCGGCCGACCAGTTCCATGAGATCGAGGCGATGAGTTTGGCCCTCGAAGCGGAGAGCAGTACCCTCGTGGACGATGCCCTCCTTGAGCGCCCCGCCCGCGACGCCGGCCTCGCGCAGGATGTCGACGGTCCCGGCCTCGATGACCCCAGCCCTGATCCGGTTCTCGATATAGGCCCGGCTGCGGCTTTCGACGACGATGCTCTCGATGCCGGCACACTTCAGCAGCTGAGCAAGAAGCAACCCGGCGGGACCGGCGCCGATGATGGCGACTTGTGTCTTCATGTTTTGTCAGTTCCGCGAGCCCGGGTGCCAGCCTGGGCTCCGGAGGTTTCCATGTCGTTCCGTCGAGGGGCGCCGCCGCGGCCGTTATCGGCGCAGCTCAATCCTTGATCGGACATTTCTCGGCCAACTCGTCCTTGAGGTTGGGCAATGTGGTCCTCACCGCGTAGCTCAATCCCGTGCTCGATCGCTCGATCTTCGTGACGTAGAAGTTCTGGATGGGAAACTGGTTCGAGGCGAAGCTGAATGCTCCTCGCACGGACGGGAAGGGCGTCGTCTTCATCGCCGCCCGGAGGGCGTTCATCTCGGTCTTGCCGCCGTTGCGTCGCAAGGCGGCATCAAGCAAGACGGGGAGGTCGTAGGCTTGGGCCGCAAAGGCGCTCGGCGTCCGACCATATGCCTCGCGGAAGGAGGTGACGAAACGCTTGTTTTCAGGATTGTCGAGCTGTTCGGTCCACAGGCTGACGACGTTGGTCCCTGCAACCTCTGGTCCGACCTGCGTCAACATGATGTGATCAAGCGCCAGATAGGATCCGACCACCCGATCCATGGCGTAACCGACCTGGGTGAGCTGCTTCAGAAAGTTCACCCCGACCTGGCTGGGGTAGAAATAATAGAGCCCATCGACGTCCAGGGCTTTGAGGGAGGTGATCTCCGCGGCGAAGTCCTGCTGGGACGGTGGCGTGTAGATCTCCTTGACGACCGTGCCGGGAAAGGCCTGCTTGAAACCTGCCGCGAGGTCGCGCGCGCCGGGCGTGTTCCACCCCATCATGGCGATTTTCGAGAATCCGAGCTCCTTCGCCGCCATGCCGGTGGCCCGGCCAATGGTCTGGTTCTCGAAGCCCAGGACGAAGAAATTGGGACTGCACTTCTCTCCGGCAAAATCGGAAGGTCCGGAGTTGATGCTGACGAGGAGACGCTTGGCATCGCTGACCGGCTTAGCGGCGGCCAGGAGCATATTCGTGATGATTGGACCCGTGACGAGATCGACGCGCTCCCGTTCGACAAGCCGTTCCGCAGCCTGCCGAGCGACGTCGGGCTTCTCCTGATCGTCCGCGACGATCACTTTCACGTCGTTGCCGGCGATCTTCCCGCCCAGATTTTTAATGCTGAGGTTGAAGGCGTCGATCATATCGCGGGCGACAGGCGCCTGAGAGCCGGTCACGCTCGTGACAAAACCGATCTTGAGCTCGGCGGCGGGCGCCAGCGCGGGCAATGACGCCGATGCCAGTGCGAGGAACAGGGTCCTGATCTTCAAAGCAACCTCCCTATCGTTATTTTGGGCGAAGCTAGCCACGGACCCGAAACCCGTCAACAAAAATCGATGAAATTATCGATACCTAATTCGTGATCCGTGGCCAAATGGCCCTTCGCACCATAATATAGCTTGTTATGGCGAGAAATGGTGGCGCTTGCAGCGCACCCGTGAACGGTGTAGAACACAAAAAAATCGATTATCATGCGCTGCATCCGCAGCGATAACGATCCGGCGTCTCTCGCCGGCATTGATGGCGAGATCTTCGGATGACCGACTCCTATCTTCAGCCCGCTCGAAGCTACGGCACGCTGGGCAGCCTGATCGAAGGCTTCTCGCTGGAAATGACGGCGCGAGACGCGGACGTGCTCTCCGAGGCCGTCGGCGACTTGCCGGCCGCCACGCGGATCGCCGTGACCTATCTGCCCGGCGAAGAGATGGCCGCGCGCGTGGCTGCCGCAGCATCGATCCGGAACTATGGCCACATACCCGTCCCGCACATCTCGGCCCGCCGGCTCACCAGCGTCCTGGAGCTGGAGAGTTTCCTGGACCGGCTTTCCATCGAAGCGTCCATTGATCGCGCCTTCGTCGTCGGCGGGGATCTGCGCGCGCCTGCAGGTCCCTATCCCGATGCGAAGTCCGTGATCGCATCGGGCTTGCTGGCGAAGTACGGCTTGTCGAGAATTGGTGTCGCCGGGTATCCCGAGGGGCATCCGTCCATATCGGAGCACGATCTGATGCTCGATTTGCGCACGAAACTCGCGATGTTGCGCGATCTGGGCCACGAAGGCGTCGTGAACACCCAATTCTCGTTCGATGCCGGGGCCATCCTGCAGTGGCTCGAAGCGCTCCGAAACGACGGCGTGACGGCCACGGTTCGGGTGGGCATCCCCGGCCCGACGACAGTGAAATCGCTCTTGCGTTTCGCGGCGCGGTGCGGCGTCGGGGCATCCACTGCGGTGCTGCAGAAATACGGCATATCGCTGACGAAGCTACTGTCGCCGGTCGGCCCGGATCGACTGCTTGCAGAGCTCGGCGCGCGGCTCAACGCTGAAAGGCACGGCGACGTGAGGTTGCATTTCTATCCATTCGGCGGGCTGGCTGGGACTGCACGCTGGGCGAAAACGCTCGTCCGCTGACGATACGCCGTGTCCGCCAGCTTTCGTCGAATCAAAGAAACATCGAATAAGAGGCAGGAAACGCAATGAACCAAGTCACGGGACAGCCGTCGCTCGAGGAATTTCTGAAGGGCATCCCCGATCTCGTCGATTACTTCTACAACGACACCACCGCACCCCACAGCAAGGACCGCTCGGGCCTTACGCCGGTGCCGGCCGAGTTCGGCAACTGGGTCGATGAGCAGAAGGCCTGGCGCGACGGTGCGGTCCTGTTCGACCAGTCGCATCACATGCCGGAGATGTTCCTCAAGGGACCGGACGCCTTTCGAATGCTCAACGGCATCGGAATCAACAGCTTCGACAAGTTCGTACCGGGCAAGGCCAAGCAATTCGTCGCGTGCAATCATGACGGACACATGATCGGCGAGTGCGTCTTGTTCTATCTGGCCGAGAATAGCTTCGAGCTGGTCAGCGGCATGCACATGCAGAACTGGGTCGAGTACCACGCCACGACCGGCGGCTACGACGTGACCGTCGAGCGAGACCTTCCCACCTCGGTTAACCCGCGCGGCCGCACCCAGTTTCGCTTCGGCCTGGATGGACCTGCGTCGGACGAGATCTTCGCCGCCGTCGTCGAGGGGCCGGTGCCGAACATCCCCTTCTTCAATTTCGCCCGGGTCAGGATCGCGGGTTGTGACGTGTTGGCCCTGCGGCACGGCATGGCCGGTGGCCGTGGCGTCGAGCTGGCGGGCCATATCGCGGACGGCCCCAAGGTGCGAGAGGCCTTGCTCAACGCGGGCGCTACGCTCGGACTGCGGCCCGGCGGGACCTCCGCATATTTCAGCGGCAACACGGAAGGCGGCTGGATGCCCTATCCGCTGCCAGCCGTCTATACTGGCACCGGGCTCAAGGCCTACCGCGAGTGGCTGCCTGCAAGCTCGTGGGAGACCAGCTCTCAACTCGGGGGCAGTTTTCGCGCCAAAAGGATCGAGGACTATTACGTCACGCCCTGGGACATGGGCTACGATCGGATCCTGAAGTTCGATCACGATTTCATCGGTGGCGAGGCGCTCCAGCGCGCGACCGAAGGCCCGCGTCGGACGGCCGTGACCCTGGTCTGGAACGTGGACGACGTTGTCGAGATCTTTCGGTCCCAGCTCGAAGACGAGTTGCCTTACAAGCAGCTTCGCTTCCCGATGGCTTCCTACAGTTTCCAGCAAAACGACGAGGTCCGCGACACGAGCGGCGAACTGATCGGCCTCTCGAATTTTTGCGGATACAGCGCCAACGAGCGAAAAATAATGTCGCTCGCCAACATCGCACGCGACAAGGCGACGCCGGGGCTGGACGTCACGGTGACCTGGGGCGAACCCGACGGCGGGTCACGCAAGCGCCACGTCGAGCGGCATCGGCAAAAGATAGTTCGTGCGCAAGTCGCGCCTTGGCCATACGCAATGGCCTCCCAGCGCCGTCAGACGTGAAGCGCGTCGCGAGCGGATACCGCAGTGGGCACCTGGCGGGACATCTTTGCCTCCCGCGCTTTCCGAGCATCCCCCGTCATCATCGTGCTCGGCAAGCCGCCTTCCTCGGACCCCGTCGAGGGCGGCGGCATCTATGCGTGAAGGCGGCGTATCGTAGGCTGCGCTTCACTTCGACACTCGACGCCTTCGAGATTATCGCATGGGCCCTGCAGGCCTCCTGACGCTGGCCAGCGGACTGAGCTACTTACCCAAAGCCGTACCCCATTACGCGCAAAAGATTCCTCATCATCCAATGGCAGCTCAGATAATATAGTTTGACATCCAACTTTTGGAGACCATACTATCTGGCATTCAGACGGTGGCCTGGGCTCGATTTTTGAAAAAGGGACGATGCGCCAGGAAGCATGAGCCTCAGCGACTTCGACCATTCTGGACCGTAGCGAGAGGCGCTGGATCATAAGGAAAGCGCTGGATGCCCGAAGCGCCCCGCCCGCCAGCCACGAATGTCCGCGGGACCAAAATGTCCCAGGAGAATGACGAATATTTCGTTCCGGCAGTCTTTAGGGAGGTCGTGGGGTTTCATTTGCGGATCGCACAGGAGGCGTCGTTCGAGGCGTTCGGTGTGATGGCGGGAAAGGCCAATCTGAAGCCAGGTTGGTACGCTTTGCTGACTATATTAAACGAGGCGGGATCCATGACGCCAAGTGAACTCAGCAGACATTGTGGACGTGACCGCTCGACTTTGACTTCGACGCTGAAAGCACTTGCCGCGCGGGGACTCATTCAACGGGAGCGTAAATCGGAAGATCAACGCAGCTATGAAGTCCGACTTACTGCGATAGGCTGCGATATTCAACGCCGCTTGCATGCGATCGCCATAGACCACGAGCGTCACCTCGATGAAATACTTGGACAGGACAAAGCCATGCTGCTGGCGATTTTGCGCAGGATCGCGTCGCGCGTCTAGCGGGCCCACCAAACAGATACGTCAATGGAGATCAGAATATTTCTATGCGCCGTCCCCGTAAGGGGAGGTGTGAAATCTAATAAGAACATAAACCGAAGGGGAGGTTCAGATGATGATCAGAATTACGAGTTACAAGCTTTCCGGCCTTGCTGGCGCAATAGCCTTGTTTCTGGGCGCGACTACCTCGTCCGCCCAATCGCAGGAAAAATCCGTCCATCTGAAGATTTCGCTGTTCGTCCCGCCTGCGCATCCGCTCGTCCCATCGGCCAAAGAATGGGCTGAAAGCCTTAAGAAGGCGTCCGGCGGGTCGATCACAGCAACCATTTTCCCCGCAGAGCAGCTCGGCAAGGCTTTCGATCAATACGACATGGCGAGCAATGGTATCGCAGACGTGGCGCTCGTAAGCCCTGGTTATCAGCCAGGACGCTTTCCAATCATCAACGCTGCCCAGTTGCCCTTCATGGTAGCAAACGCGGAAGGAGGCTCTGCCGCTGTCGACGAATGGTATCGCAAGTATGCGCCCCGGGAGATGAGCGACACGCATTTCTGTATGGCATTCGTCCACGATCCCGGCACGCTGCACTCGCGCAAGAAAATTGTTCTGCCCGGAGATGTGCGCGGCCTGAAGGTGCGTCCGGCCCAGCAAGCAATTGGCGAATTGATCACGACGCTTGGCGGCACAAACATCCAGGCGTCGGCACCCGAGTCGCGGGACGCCCTTGAACGTGGTGTCGCAGACGCCATTACCTTTCCCTGGAATTCCATATTCTTGTTTGGAATCGACAAGGTCGCCAAACATACCCTGGACGTTCCCCTATACACGACGTCTTATACTTGGTCCCTGAACAAGGCCGCCTACGATCGGGCGTCTCCTCAGCAAAAAAGGGCGATCGACGAACACTGTACTGCACAGTGGGCCGTGAAAATCTCGCATGCCTGGACGGTTTTCGAGGAAGAGGGGCGCCAGAAGATGCGCAAGGCTTCAGGTCACGAAATTACTGAATTGACGCCCGATCAGTTAAAGCAATGGCAAGACGCCGCCGCCCCCCTTCGAACGAATTGGGCAAACTCCGTCCGGGCCAAGGGGTTCGATCCGGACGAAGTCCTGGCCGAACTCAAGCAAAAACTGTCGGACCGCAAAGCGACCTACTAATACAAAAACTGGCGGCGACGTCACCTCGCTAAAGGCCCTTACCCCATAGGCTGGAAGGCCCCCTCCTCCATTTTTCGGAGCATCCATGGCGCAAGATGCGATCTCGCCGCCTGCCAAGCCAGGCTCCAAAAGCCCCACCGATGTTTTCATCGAAAGCATAGAATGGATCGCCGCGGCATCTGTTGGGATCGTTGCCGCCAATATATTCCTCTCGGTTTTGCTTCGATATTTCTTTAGCATATCAATACCAGACAGCTACGATTTTGGCCGTATGCTTCTCGGGATTTTAATATTCTGGGGCATCGCCGCGACGAGTTATCGCGGAGCGCATATCACCGTCGATTTAATCTGGGACTTCGCCGCTCCGCGAAACAAGCGCCGCATTGATATCTTCGCCACTGTGGTTTTGCTGTTTGTCGTTTTGGTTCAGACAATAATGCTGTTCGACAAGGTGATTACCACCAAAATCCAGAACATTTTGACTTATGATTTGCAATTACCGACATGGCCGTTCTTTGCCATTGCCTGGCTCGGCGACGTGTCGGCAGTAATTTTGATAGCCATACGGACTTATCGCCTGATTTTCTATCCAACTCAGACCCAGCAACACGATAACTCTGAATCAACGGATAGTCGCTGATGTCCCAAGATTTGATTGCCGTCTTGAGTTTTGTCGTGTTGTTCGCCCTGATGCTTCTTCGCGTGCCAGTCGGGATGGCGATGGGGCTTGTGGGCGTTGCAGGCTTTGGCCTGATCACAGGCTTCGGGCCAGCGTTGAAGCTGGTTGGCCAAACGTCGATGCGCACAGTCACGGACTACACGTTCGGCGTCATCCCCATGTTCCTGCTCATGGGCGCCTTCGTTACCAACTCAGGCATGAGCCGGGAACTGTTCCGCGCGGCGAACACCTTCATTGGCCATCTGCGCGGTGGACTTGGCTTTGCGACAATCATCGCATGTGCGGGCTTCGCGGCCATCTCGGGGTCATCGGTCGCAACCGCCGCAACCTTCTCGACCGTCGCCTATCCCGAGATGCGGCGAGCGCAATATCCTCGGTCCATCGCCGCCGGCACCATAGCTGCGGGCGGGACGCTTGGGGCGATGTTCCCACCTTCGACCGTGTTGGTGGTTTACGGCATCATTACCGAACAGGACATCGCAAAGCTATTCATGGCTGGCGTCGTGCCCGGCCTCCTGGCCGTGGGAATGTATCTAATCACAATCGCATTGATCGGCGTAGTCCGACCGGAACTCGTGCCGGCGGGTGCGCGAAGCGACGGTTCAGCGCGTCTGGCCGCGGTCAAGGGCGTCTGGGCCCCTTTGTTGCTCTTCTTCTTCGTGATGGGAGGTCTCTACGGGGGATTGTTCACCCCGACGGAGGCCGGCGGCATGGGAGCGAGCGGTGCCTTCATCATCGGTGTCGTAAGCGGAAAGCTACCGCGAAAGGCGATCCTTGCGTCACTCCTGCAAGCGACCCGCACGGCGGCGGCCGTGTTCACCGTTCTGATCGGCGCGCTTCTGTTTGGCTACTTTCTCACGATCACCGGAACACCGCAGCGGATCACCGAATTCCTCACAGGGCTCGGGTTCGCTCGCTACACGATCCTGTTGCTGATCCTTCTCATGTACCTCTTGCTCGGCTGCCTTATGGACGCCATGGCCATGATCATTCTGACGGTGCCGATCATTTTTCCCGTGATCGTCGCGTTGGGGTTCGACCCGATCTGGTTTGGTGTCATCATCGTGATGACGGTGGAATTGGGTCTCATCCATCCCCCGGTCGGCATGAACGTCTTCGTCATCAAGAGCGTCATCCAGGACATCAGCTTTTCGACGATCTTCCGGGGCGTTGCACCATTCATCATCACCGACCTGATCCGCTTGGCGATCCTCGTCGCCTTCCCGGTGATCGCAATATGGCTTCCGAGCCGAATGTAGACCGCCTTCAGCCAAAGAGGGCACGACACGACAGCCTGCGTGCTCGAGCGGCGGAACAGCTATCGCACACTGACGAGGCGCGTGGGCCAGATGGAACTGAACATGCAGAGAATAGACAGCGGAACTACGGCTTCCAACGGCGTGTCTACCGGAAGAAGACCAAACACCAGCCCAATCGGCCATGTCGGCTTCGCGGTCGCCGAGGCATTGTACAGCCTCGACGCAGCAATCTGCTTTGGCGTATCTGGTTCGACCAACTACTACGTCTGCGAGGCCTTGGAGCGACTGGGCGTCCGCTACATCGCCGCAGGACATGAGTGTAATGCGATTGCGATGGCAGACGCCTTCGCAAGGCATAGCGGAAGACTAACCCTGGCCAGCGTTCACGCAGGGCCGGGTTTGACCAACGCGATCACGGCGATAGCGGAAGCGGCCAAGGCCAGAACGCCCCTTTTGGTACTCGCCGGCGACGTTGCAGTCGGAGATGTCCTCTCCAACTTCCACATCGATCAAGATGCGCTTGTCCGATCGGTGGGAGCCGTCCCGGAGCGGCTTGGATCGGCCGCATCCGCTGTCGAAGACGTCGTCCGCTCGTGCGAGAAGGCCATCCGCGAGAGGCGGACGGTGGTGCTCAGCATGCCGCAGGACATCCTGCAGTCGCCCGCGCCCCCCGTCGCCATTCGCCTCCTTGAGCGGCAACCGCCAGCGGAACCGGACAGCGGGCTCGTTCAAGAGGTGGCCCAGCGGCTCGTCGCGGCAAAGCGGCCCCTCATCCTAGCCGGGCGAGGGGCGGTCATCGCCGACGCAGGCCAGATCCTTGGCCAACTGGCTGCGGAGGTCGATGCCTTGCTGGCGACCACCGCCCGCGCACACGGGCTCTTCGCCAACGAGCCATGGTCTGTTGGCATCATGGGCGGGTTTTCGCCACCAGCAATGGCCGAGTTGATACGTCAGAGCGACACCGTGGTGGGGTTCGGCGCGACCTTTACCCACTGGACCACCCAAGCTGGTCGGCTTATTGCCAGCGACGCCACCGTGATCCAGATCGATTCCGATGTTTCACGGCTCGGGTGCCAGCGCGGTGTCGATATCGCTCTATTGGGCGACGCGCGCGTCACCGCGGAAAAAATTCTCCGCGCCGCCCAGGAGTTGAAAAGGGGTGGTGTGAAAGGATGGCGAAACGAGATGACCGCCACGGTCCTGGCAGCCCGCGAAGGCGATTTGCGGTCTTATGCCGATACATCGACGACGGAGTTTATCGATCCACGCACGCTGTGTATCGAGCTCGACGCACTACTACCGCCTGAACGTACGATCGCGAACGATGGCGGCCATTTCCAAGGCTGGCCTCCTCTGTACCTGACCGTGCCCGATGCCGCAGCCTGGTCCTTCGCGATGTCGTTCTCGTCAACCGGCTTGGGGCTGGGGACAGCGATCGGCGCGGCACTTGCCCATCCAGAACGACTTACCGTCCTGTGCGCAGGCGATGGCGGGTTCATGATGTCGCTTTCCGACCTCCAGACCGCGGTGAACCTCAAGTTGCGCATGTGCATCGTTATCTTCAACGACGCCTCCTACGCTGCCGAGGTCCATGAGTTCGGTCCGCTGGGCTATCAAACCTCCATTGCCACGTTTCCGGTCACCGATTTCGCGGCCATTGCCCGCGGGACAGGTGCAGCCGGCACGATTGTGTGCATGAAGGCCGATCTTGCAGACCTTCGCCAATGGGTCGAACAAGGCTGCAATGGCGTTTACCTAGTAGACGCACGCATCAATCCGGACCTGACGGCGGACTGGTTTTCGGAACTTCTAAGCCAGAAGCATGCGCCTTGACGCTACCGACGCTTCGAAGTCGCATCAATGTCAGTCATGAATGCGCGGCGGCGCGCCGTTTGACCCCATTGGGAATTTAAGGCTGACCCTTCTCGCAAGTACTCAGCCGGCAAATCGGCTCGGGGCGTTGACTCC
Organism: Bosea vestrisii; assembly: GCF_030144325.1. NCBI lineage: Bacteria > Pseudomonadati > Pseudomonadota > Alphaproteobacteria > Hyphomicrobiales > Alloboseaceae > Allobosea > Allobosea vestrisii. Next base: position 58,141 of record NZ_CP126308.1, read on the forward strand.
ACTCGACTACTCCAAGACGCATGAGGCGAACGGCTGCCAAGATCTTCGCGGAAGGGCGTACCGAGCACCACGCCGTTCCGTCTCCTTACCGCAGAAGGGGCGATATGCTAGAAAGCCTCTAAACGAAGAAGGTCCGATCGGACCCGCGTGGTGGGAGGACACGCGCCTTCTTCCCCGTCGCATCGGTTTGTAATGCGCGTAGAGATGTGTCGGTGGGCGATCAGGCTGACGTCAAAACGCAGTAGCAAATCCCTGTTGCGGCGTTATCAGGGTCGAAATCATCTAAGCGACGGCCTCGAACTGTCCAAGGAAGCCAAGCCAGCTCTTGGGATGCTCGAACAGAGCATCTAGCCGCAGACGCGGGTTCAACGCAGTCGGTTGGTCCACGCCGCAAGCGCTTCCAGCAATTGCCGGATGAAGTCGCGCGTTGGCCCGTCGGTCAGGCGTCCATCCTCGTCGAATTTGGTCGGGGCCTGACCGATCATGACCTCCGGTTTGTTGATCGGGAAGGCGTTGAGGAAGATCAGCATCTGCCGCAAATGATACTGGGCGCGGGCTGTGCCGAGGATACCGCCGCTCGCGCCCATGATGCCGACGGGCTTGCCGTCGAAGGGCTGGCTCGGCGGGCGCGAGGCCCAGTCGATGGCGTTCTTCAGCACGCCCGGGATCGAATAATTGTATTCGGGCGTCACGAACAGGATCGCGTCGGCCGCCGCAAGCTGTTCCCGCAGACGCTGCACCGGCGGCGGAAAACCGGCCAGGCGGACATCGTCGTTGTAGAGCGGCAGGTCGCCGATCTCCGCGGTCTCGATGGTGACGCCTTCGGGCGCGAGCTCGATCGCGGCGCGCAGCGCAGCTGTATTGAACGAACCCGCGCGCAGGCTGCCCGAAATGCCGATAATCCGCACCCGGCGGCTGTTGTTGTCCATCTTCATTCCCTCGGTTGTCATGAAAGTCAGTCGATGCCGGCGGGTCTCAGCCCTGGCGGCGGATGAAGCCGGTGATTGTGGCCGGGAGCCAGATGTCGGCGGCATGGAAGGGATCGGCCCGGTGGAAGCGCTCGACCGAGGCGCGGTCGGGCGCCTCGACCAAGAAGAGGCTGCCGATCATTGTCTCGCCATCGTCGGCGACGAGCGGGCCCGACATGACGATCGTCACGCCGAACCCCGCCGTATCGGCAAGAAAGGCCTTGTGAGCCTGATAGTGATCGAGCCTGCGGCCCAACGCACCCGGCTGGTCAACGGCATGTATCGCAAACAGCATGGATGTCTCCTCGCGACGGCCGACGGGCTCGGAGAGCCCGACCATGCCGCTGGTCGCCGGCTCAGTTCGTCTTCGTCGCCATGGCCGCAGCCTCATCCCATTTCGGACAGGCGCGCCCCTCGAGCGGCGTGTCATAGGGCTGGTAATTTGCCTTGTCGATAACGGTCGGCTTCAGCACGACCTCCGTGACGATGGCCTCCTTGCGCAGCGCCCGGATGGCGACCATCGTGCCGATGCAGCCCTGCAGGAAACCGTTATAGTCGCCGGAAGCCAGCAGCTTGCCGGCCTTGATGGCGTCGATCGCCTCCGTGGTGCCGTTGATGCCGACGATCTGCGCCTTGCGGTTCGCCCCGTCCAGCGCCTCGATCGCGCCGATCGCCATCGCATCGTTCGCCGCCAGCACGCCGTCGATCTTCTGGTGCGACTGCATCAGGTTCTCCATGACCTGCAGCGCCTGGAGTCGCTGGTAGTTCGCCGGCTGGCTCGCCAGCAGCTTGACCTCCTTGAACTCTTTGATCGCCTCGTTGAAGCCCCTCACCCGGTCGACATTGGTGAGCGAACCCTTCACGCCCTCGATGATGACGACATTGCCCTTGCCGCCCATCGCCTTCAGCATGTAGCGCGCCGTCTCCAGGCCGAGGCTGTAGTCGTCGGCGCCGATGAAGGCGAGGAATTTGCCGCCTGCGCTGCGGTCGGTGACGTTGACGACCGGGATATTGGCGTCGTTGATTTTCTCGACACCGGGCACCATCGCCTTGTAGTCGACCGGCACGAACACGATCGCGTTGGGCTTTTTCACCGCGACGTCTTCGATCTGGCTGAGTTGCTCGGGGATCGAATCCGGCTTGGTCGGGATGTAGTGGATGGTCTTGGCATTCAGCGCCTTGGCCGCAGCGTCGGCGCCGACACGGACCGTCTGGAAAAAGGGGTTGGTGTGGTTCTTGGTGAAGACGGCGATCGTCTCGCCGTCAGCGAGCGCCGCCGTCGCCAGCATGGCGGCGGGAAGCGAAAGCGCGAGTGTTTTCAGATAGGTCATGATGTTCCTCCTTGGTTTTCTTGGTTTGGCTGGGTTTTCTTGGTTTGAATGCCCGGTCAGGTTCGGCGGCGGCCATACATGTCGAGCCAGACCGCGAGAACGACGATCACGCCGGTGACCAGCGGCTGCCAGTTCGCGTTCACCGCGAGCAGGTTCATGCCGTTGAGCACGAGCGTCAGGATCAGGGCACCAACGAAGGTGCCGAAGACGGTGCCGACGCCGCCGAAAAGCGAGGTTCCACCGATCAGCACGGCGGCGATCGCCGGCAGGGTCATGGCCTCGCCGATGTCGCCCTCGGCCGAATTGAGCCGGGCCAGGAAAACGATAGAGGCGATGCCGGCCATGGCGCCGGAGACGGTGTAGACGAGGATCAGGCGCGAATTGACCGGAATTCCAGAGAGCCGCGCCGCGACCGGGTTCGCGCCGATGGCATAGATCTGTTGGCCCCAGTTGGTGCGCTGCGCGAAGAACATGCCCACCGCGAGGAAGGTCACCATCAGGTAGACCGGGATCGGAACGCCCAGGAAATAGCCGCTGCCGATCTGCCGGAACCCCGGTGGGAAGCCGTGGATCGTCTCGCCGGCCATGTAGTAGTAGGTGACGCCGTGCAGCACCCAGAGCATGCCGTAAGTGGCGATGAAAGACGGGATCCTGAGCTTCGTCACCATCAGCCCGTTGAAGAAGCCGACAAGGCTGCCGACGCCGAGGCCGACGAGCACGCCGAGCGCCGGCGAGCCCGTCGCCTTGATCGCGGTCGCGGCAAGGCAGGCCGAAATGCCGATATTGGCACCGACCGACAGGTCGAGGCCGCCGGTCAGGATCACCAGGGTCAGCCCCGAGGCCAGGAAGAACAGGAGGCTCGCCTGCCGCAGCACGTTGAGCAGGTTGTTCATGTTCAGGAAGGATTCGGTCAGCAGGGCCAGCGCGACGCAGAGCAGGCCTGCCGCAAGCAACCGGTAGAGCACCTGCACGACATCCTGCGAGAGATGGATGCGGCTCGCAGGCGCCAGGATGTTGTCGCTCGTGCTCATGATTTCTGGCTCCGCAGGCCATCGATGAAGAGGGCGAAGATGACGAGGACGCCGATGCAGGCGACCTGCACTGAGGACGGCACCGCCAGCAGATTGAGGCCGTTGCGCATCACGCCGACAGTGACGACGCCCAGCAGCGTGCCAAAGATCCAGCCATTGCCACGCTCGAAGGAGGTGCCCCCAGCGCCACCGCCGCGATAGCGTCGAACTCCATGCCGATCGCCGCCGTCGGGTGGCCCGCATTCATGCGCGCCGTCATCAGCATCGCCGCAAAACCCGCCATGGCTCCGCCCAGCGCATAGACCGCGATGAGCATGCGCGGCCAGCGAATGCCGGCGAGCGTCAGCGCGTCCCTGTTGCCGCCGAGCGCGAAGACATAGACGCCGAAGCGCGTGTGATAGAGCAGGCCGTGGAAGGCGAGGTAGGTCGCCGCGCCAATGAGGATCGGCAGCGGCAGCCCGAACGCCTCTCCCGAGTAGACCGCGCGGACATGGCGGGGAATGCCGACCACGCTCTGGCCGTCGCTGACGATCAGCGCCAGCCCCTGGGCGACGCCGAGCGTGCCAAGCGTCGCGACGAAGGGCGGAATGCGCAGGAGCGCGACCAGCCAGCCGTTCAGCACGCCGAACGCGCCCCCGACCATCATGGCGGCGACGAGGCCTAGCAGCAGCGACTGGCTCGCCACCACGACCAGCGCGAAGACGATCGAGGCGACCGTCAGCACGGCGCCCATCGAGAGGTCGATGCCCTCGGTCATGATGATCAGCGTCATCGGCAGCGCCAGCAGCAGCAGGATCGTCGACTGCACGAGCACGTTGGAGAGGTTGGCCGTGCTGGCGAAGCGCGGGCTCGCGACGGAGAAGGCCACCAGCAGCACGACGAGAACGATGGCGACGCCCGGAATGCGCGCGAATTGCGTGCGGCCCGGGGCAAGGACCAGCTCAGCCATGATGCATCCCCATCTTCACGATGTTTTCTTCGGAGAGTTGCTGGCGCGCGAGTTCGCCGACGATGCGGCCCTCGCGCATGACGTAGGCCCGGTCGCAGACATGGACGATCTCGGCCTGTTCGGAGGAGATCATCAGAACGGCGGCGCCCTGCGCGACGAGTTGGTCGATCAGCGCGAAGATCTCGGATTTGGCGCCGACATCGATGCCGCGCGTCGGCTCGTCGAAGATGAAGAGCCGGGCCTCGGCCGCCAGCCATTTCCCGATCACGACCTTCTGCTGGTTGCCGCCCGAGAGCAGCCCGACGGTCTGGTTCGGCGAGGGCGTCGCGATGCGCAGGCGGGCGATCAGTTCCTCGGCGGAGCGCTTCGCGCGGCCCGGCTTGAACAGCCCGTTCGGAAAGAGCTTGTCGAGGCCGGCGATGGCCAGATTGTCGCTGACGCTGCGGATCAGCGCGAGGCCCTCGCTCTTGCGGCTTTCGGGGATCAGCGCGATGCCCTGCGCCGCAGCCATATCGGGACCGCCGGTCCTGAGCTGGCCGAAGACGCGGATCTCGCCCGCCGTGACCGGATCGGCCCCGAAGATCGCGCGGGCGACTTCCGTGCGGCCCGAACCGACCAATCCGCACAGGCCCACGATCTCGCCGGCTCGGACGACCAGATCGATATCCCTGATCCCGTTGGCGGCCGACAAGCCGATCACTTCGAGCGCGATCTCGCCCGGCGTCTCGGCGAAATGGCGAGGATAGCTCATGTCGACGCTGCGGCCGACCATCATGCGCACGAGTTCGTCCGGCGTGGTCTCGCCCGGCAGGGCCTGGCCGGCATTGCGCCCGTCGCGCAGCACGGTGATGCGGTCGCCCAGAGCGAAGACCTCGGCCATGCGATGCGAGATGTAGACGATCGCCACGCCCTGCGCCTGGAGCTGGCGCATCATGGCAAAGAGCCGCTCGGTCTCCCGGTCCGACAGCGCGGCCGTCGGCTCGTCCATCACCAGGATGCTTGCCTCCTGCGACAGGGCCTTGGCGATCTCGACCATCTGCTGCTGGGCGACTCCGAGGCTGTGGACGGGTGTCCTCGGATCGATGTCGAAGCCGATCCAGTCAAGAACGCGCCGAGCCTCGCGATAGGTGCGCTCGCGGTCGATGAAGCCCGGCACCCGCGCCTTGAACTCGCGCCCCAGGAAGATGTTCTGGGCGATGTCGAGATAGGGGACGAGCGAGAATTCCTGGAAGATGACGGCGATGCCGAGCTTGCGCGCATCGGCCGGCGAGGTGATCTCGACCTTCTCGCCCTTGTGGAAATATTCGCCCGCATCGGCCCTGTAGGCGCCGCACAGAACCTTCATCAGCGAGGATTTGCCGGCGCCGTTCTCGCCCAGCAGCATATGGACCTCGCCCGGCCGCACCGCGAAGGAGACGTCGTCGAGCGCCTTCACGCCGGGAAATTGCTTTGAAATCCCCCGAAGTTCGAGCAGCGGCGCGGCTTCGACGGGAGCCGACGGAACGGGCCGAATTCTGGGCTCGATGGCGGCGTTCATCGGCGGCTCTCCCCGTCTCCGGCATGCTGCCGGAAGATCTTGCCCGGGTTCATGATGTTGTGCGGATCGAGCGCCTGCTTGATCGCGCGCATCGCGTCGACCGCCTCGCCCAGCTCCTGTTCGAGGAAATCGATCTTCCCGGCGCCGATGCCGTGTTCGCCCGTGCATGTGCCTTCGAGCGCGAGCGCCCGTTCGACGAGCCTTCCGTGGAACGCCTTGGCCCGCGCGATTTCCTCGGCGTCGGCGGGGTCGATCAGGATGAGCAGATGAAAGTTGCCGTCGCCGACATGGCCCACCACCGGCGCGATCAGGCGGCTCTCCTCGATATCCCGCGCCGTCAGGCTCAGGCATTCGGTGAGACGCGAGATCGGCACGCAGACGTCCGTGACCATCGCGCGGGCGCCTGGACGAAGGCCGAGGCCGGCATAGAGCGTGTTGTCGCGCGCCTGCCAGAGCCTGCTGCGCTCCTCGGGCGTGGTCGTCCATGCGAAGCCGAGGCCGCTCTGATCCGCCGCGATCGCCTGCGCAAGCTCGGCCTGCTCGGCGACGCCCGCCGGGCTGCCGTGGAACTCGAAGAAAAGGGTCGGGGCCTCGCGGTGATCAAGCTTCGCATAGGCGTTGACGCCCCGCATCATCACCGCGTCGAGCAGTTCGATGCGCGCCACCGGAATGCCCGACTGGATCACCGCGATCGCCGTGTCGACTGCCGCCTTCAGATCGGGAAAGGCGCAAACCGCCGAGGAGATCGCTTCGGGCTGCGGATGCAGCTTCAGCGTGACCTCCGTGATCACGCCGAGCGTTCCTTCCGCGCCGACGAAGAGCCGCGTGAGATCGTAGCCGGCGGATGATTTCCGCGCCCGGCGCGCCGTGCGGATAATCCGGCCATCGGCGAGCACGACCTCGAGCGCCAGCACATTGTCCTTCATTGTGCCGTAGCGGACTGCCATCGTCCCCGATGCCCGCGTCGACGCCATGCCGCCGATCGAGGCGTCGGCGCCAGGATCGATCGGAAAGAAGAGCCCGGTGTCGCGCAGCTGCGCGTTGAGCTGCTTGCGAGTGATGCCCGGCTGGACCCGGATATCCATGTCCTCGGCATTCACGGCCAGCACGCGGTTCATCCGCGTCATGTCGAGGCACAGGCCGCCGTCGAGCGCGGCCGCATTGCCTTCGAGCGAGGTTCCCGCTCCGAACGGGACGATCGGCATGCCGGTCTCGGCGCAAAGCCGGACGATGCGCCGGACCTCGTCCGCATCGTCGGGAAAAACGACGACATCGGGGGACGCGGCGCATGATAGGCCTCGCTGCGCCCGTGTCCGTCGAGGACACCCGGCGCCCGCGTGGCGCGCTCTCCCACCATGCCGGTGAGCCGCGCCATGATTCCGTCGACGCTCGCATGCGCGGTCATCGTCCGTTCCTCCCCTGGTTCGTTTCTTGGCGGACCGGTTGATCCGGCCTCGGCTGGTTCGTCTTTTTGGGCCTTATGGCCGCGTTGCTTGCTGTCAGGCCGCGCGCGACGCCTTTCCCGTCTTCGGCTTCAGGCCGAAATCATAATGGAGCCGGGCATAGGGCCGATCGAGCGAACGGCCGTCAGGGGCCTGTCCCGCCGGGTGTTCGACAAATTCGCGGATCAGCGAATCCTTCACCCCGAAGACGACATCGGAATCGAGGTACTGGTCACCCGCCACGAAGACATGCGTCACGAGGCATTCGTGGCCGGGCGCATCGATCATGAAATGCACATGCGCCGGCCGCCAGGGATGGCGCCCTTGCGCCGCGAGCATCTGCCCGACCGGGCCGTCATGGGGGATCGGGTAGGCGGCGGGCTTGATCGTCCAGAAATGGAACCTGCCCTGCGCGTCGGTGCGGAACCTTGCCCGCATGGCGAGGCCGCCGAGCGCGTCGAGCTGCTGCACGTCGTAGTAGCCGTCATCGTCGGAATGCCAGACATCGACCGCCGCATTGACCAGCGGCTTGCCGTCGGACCCGCTGACCGAGCCTGAGACGAAGAGAGGCTCGCCCTTCATCCCCTCGGAAATATCGGCTCCGAGCGCACGCTCCGGCGGCTCCTGGACGTAGAACGGCCCCAGGACCGTCGTCTCCGTCGCGCCTTCGGGCAGCCGATGATTGATCGCGTCGACGAGCATCGAGACGCCGAGCGTGTCGGAGAGCAGGATGAATTCCTGGCGCTTGTCGTCGCAGATATGCCCCGTCCGGGTCAGGAACTCGATGCCCTTCTGCCACTCCTCCTGCGTCGGCTGGATCTCGCGGACGAAGGCGTGGAGGTGGCGGACGAGCGCCTCGCTGATCTCGCGGATGCGCGGGTCCGTCGCGTTGCCGACGCGATCCAGCACGGCATCTGTAATGGTGAACTCGTCAAAGTTCCGCATCGCGTCCTCCTGGCTTGTCTTCCCTATCGGGCTCGCCCAGACCGGCGAGCCATTCGCTGAGCCGCACGGTGGAGATGAAATCATCCTCGCCGCACCCCCCTGCCGATGAGCGCGCCATAGGTCTCTCGCGTCAGGGCCGCGAGCGGCATCGCAACCGCGCTCGCATGCCCGGCGTCGATGATGAGGTCGAGATCCTTGGCCATCTGCCGGCAGGAGAAGGTCGGGCTGAAATCCCGCTCGGCGAGATGCACGGCCTTGTACTTGACCATCGGCGAGGCGACGGCGCTCTCCGTCAGCACATCGAGGATGTCCTGCCAGCCGATCCTGCCCTTGCGGGCGAGAACGATGCTCTCGCCCATCATCGCCGCGGACACCGCGATCATCAGGTTGACCGCGAGCTTGGCGTAGCGCGCCTCCTCGGCCTCTCCGAGGTATTTCTGCGCGCGTGTGAAAGCGGCTGCAACGGGGCGCACAGCCTCGAACGCGGCGGCTGGCCCCGAAACGAAGCAGGTCAGGTTACCGGTATGAGCGATCGAGGCATTGCCCGAGACAGGCAGCCGGAGATAGGCGACGCCACGCGCCTCGGCAGCGCGCGCCACCTCAGCCGAAATGCCGGGACTGACGGTGCTCGTCTCCACCAGGATCGCGCCTTGTGGCATCGCCGCGAGCAGACCCCCGGCGCCCAGCGCGACGGACTGCAGGGCGCGGTCGTCCGGCAGGGAGGTGAAGACGATGTCGCGGGACGCGGCAGCCGCCATCTCCAGCACCGTCCTCACGCCGTGCGCGGCGGCAGCGTCCATCCGGCCGACATCGCGGTCATGGCCGGTGACGTCGTGGCCCGCCTCGGCGATACGGATCGCGATCGGCAGCCCCATCTTGCCGAGGCCGATCCAGCCGATTGTCAGTGCCGGTGCCATGCCATTCTCCTCAAGCGGCATTCTGCCGGAGTCCGAGATCGCGGACGATTCGGCTCCCCGAGGCGGCGAGTTCTGCGAGCTTCGTGTCGAGACCGGTTGCGTCGAGACGCCCAGCGTGCTTGCGGAACCGGCCTGCGATCATCACAGCCTCGATATCGCCCCGGCCGGCCTGCATGACGACCGTGGCGACGGGATCGTGGACGGGCTGCAGATGCAGCGCCCGCGCATCGATCAGCACGATGTCCGCCTGCTTTCCGGGCGCGAGCGAGCCAATACGATGCTCCAGCCCCAGCATCCGCGCGCCCTCGATCGTGATCCATGACAGCGCCTCGCGCACCGGGATCGACGACGTCGACGGAATCGCGCCCGTCTCCTGCCGGCTCCGTGCGTTGTCGAGCGCCCGCTGCGCCCCAAGTGCGACCCGCCCGACCGTCAGCATGTCGCCGGCGATGACGGATTCGAGATCGACGCCCAGCGACGGCGCGGCGCCGAGCGCCCGCAGCCGGCCGGTAACCGGAAAACCATGGCCCTGGCTCATCTCGTTCTCCGGCGCGGCCGAAAACGAGACGCCGAGTCCCACGAGCCGTTCAAACAATGCGTCCGGCAGGTCGTTGCCATGGACGATGTTGACGCCGGGGCCGACGAGGCCGGCCTCGATCAGAGCCTCCCAACCGCCGGGCGTCCGGGCCGGCCCGCCGCCCTGATGCATCGAAGCGACGAGCCCGAATTCTCGCGCCAACCGGAAATCGGCGAGCGAGACGGGCAGCGTCGCATAGTGCGGGCCGAGGATGGCGAGGCCGAGGGTAAGGAGGCCTTCGTCGGACGCGAACCGTCCGCGGCGCAACCGCTCGACCTCGGAGCGGGGATGCGGGACCTCGGAGAAATGCGGCTCGCCGGGTTGCGGATCCGGCTTCGGCGAGCCGTGAAAGAACGCCGCCCGGATGCCGCTCTCGGCGAGCGCCTCGACGGCGGCGTCGGTATGGTCGGGCGTCGGATTGTTGTGACACCAGTCGACCAGCGTTGTCGTGCCGGCATCGATCTGCCCGAGCGCACCAACAAGTGTGGCGATCCGGATATCGTCGGGCCGGAAGCGTGTCGCCAGACCGGCATGGACCCAGCGGAAATATTCAAGCAGCGTCCAGTCGGCGGCGAGGCCGCGCAGGCCCGTCTGCCAGGTGTGCATATGGGCGTTGACGAGACCCGGGATCGCGATGCGGCCCCGTGCATCGACATGTTCGGCGTCCGGCGCGTCGATGCGCGGGGCGATGGCCGCGATCCGCTCGCCCTCGATCAGGATGTCGCCCGAAAGCAGGTCGCCGGCGGCATCCATTGTGACGATCGTCGCGCCTGCGATGAGGGTTTGCCGCGTCATCGCTTCAGGCCGCCTTCGACACGGTCTCGGATAGCGGCGGCTCGCCGGCGTAAGCACGTGCGAGCAGAGCGTGGATCGCGTCACGTTCGATCGGGCGCGGATTCCAGTAGGGCTTCTCGACGGCGATGTCGGCAGCGTGGCCGATGCCCTCCTGCGGCATGCCGATATCCGCCAGTGCTTGCGGCACGCCAAGGCGGCAGATGAGATCGAACAGGCCGTTCGCCGCATCCGGAACGTCCAGGGCCCTGCGGATCGCGCCCATCGCCTCGGGCGTGGCCGCGGCGTTATAGGCAACCGCATGCGGCAGCACGATCGTGTGCGTCTCGGCATGCGGCAGATTGAACGAACCGCCGAGCACATGGCAGAGCTTGTGGTGCAGAGCCATGCCGACGGAGCCGAGGCAATAGCCGCAGAGCCAGGCTCCGTAGAGCGCCCGTGTCCGGGCTTCCGCATCCTGCGGATCGCGGATGATCGCGGGCAGCGCCACTGCCAATGTGCGAATCCCCTCCTCGGCCATCAGCGACACGATCGGATTGCGATCCTGCGCATAGAGCGCCTCGACGGCGTGGGCGACCGCATTGATGCCGGAGGTCGCCGAAAGCGCCGCGGGCAAGGTCAAGGTGAGATCGACGTCGTAGATCACCGTCTCCGGCAACACATCGAACGTGCGGACGGTCGTCTTGAGGCCGTCCTTGGTCTCTCCGAGGATGGGGGTCATCTCGGAACCGGCATAGGTTGTGGGGATGCAGAGCTGCTTGACGCCGGTGCGCAGCGCCAGCGCCTTGCCGAGCCCCGTCGTGGAGCCGCCGCCCAGCGAGACCACGCAGTCCGCTCCGCTCTCCGTCATCACGCTCAGCGCCGCCTCGGTCACATCCGCCGGCGTGTGCATCGTCGCGCCTGGATAAATCCCGCTGAACAGCCCTCCAAGCGACGCCCCGAGCCGCCGGCCCTCGGCCTCCTGCTGCGCCGTGGTCAGCACCAGCGCACGCTTTGCACCGAGCCGCTCCACCTCCGCGGCAGCAGCGGACAGCGTCCCGCGTCCGAACACGACCCGGACCGGCAGGGCGTCATAAACGAAGGAGCCGATCATCTGGAGGTTCCCTGATTTTCGCGCATCTTGTCGCGGCGACGATACACTGTGTCTCGAGGGGTCTCGCGCGCTATTCGCGATGCTCGGCAGCGTCGATCGGATAGTCGACCTGATGACGGGCGATCCTGAGATCGCCGAGTTCCTGGCGCACGCGCAGATGCTCGGGATGCGTCGCGTAGGACGTCAGATCCGACATGTTGGCGAATTCGGTCACCAGCACCACGTCGCAGGCATAGTCGACATTGCTGACGTCGACGCCGACCTCGATATGATTCAGGCCGTCGATGAGTCCTTTGAGACCCTCGAATGCGGTCTTGACCTTGAGCCGCGCCGCCGCCCGCTCTTCGGGCGTGTCGCCGCGCAGCCGCCACATCACGATGTGCTTGACGGGTCCCGACATGATGTTCCCTCGCCTGCTTTTCTTGTCTCATTGCGAGCTAGTTTTGACTTGCGAAAAATGGAAATAAATATCTGAATTCGGAACTCTCTTTTCCTACGGATGGAAATATGGATCGACTGACCCAGCTCGAGGTGTTCGTGAAAACGGCGGAGCTGAACAGCCTGTCCAAGGCCGCGGAAACATTGGCCATGTCGAACGCGGCGGCGAGCCGGCATCTTGCCGCCCTGGAGGAGCGGCTGGCGGCCCGGCTGATCGAGCGCAATACGCGCCGGCTCTGGCTCACGGAAGCCGGCCAGGAATTCCTGCAGCGCTGCGGCGCTTTGCTCAACGAACTGGCCGAGGCGGAGGACGCGGTCAGCGAGCGCACCCTGTCGCCGAAGGGCCTGCTGCGGGTGACGAGCTCATTGTCCTTCGCGACGATCTACCTCGCCCCGATGCTGCCAGCGTTCCGGGCGCTCTATCCGAAACTCAACGTCCAGATCACCGCGGCCAACCGCTATTCCGACTTCATCGAGGCGGGCATCGATGTCGCGATCCGCACGCGCGAGCAGGAGCCGGATTCCAACATCATCGTGCGCCGGCTCGGTCAAATGCGACGGGTCCTCGCGGCGTCGCCGGGCTATTTCGCAGCGCATGGCGTGCCGGAAAGCCCCGCCGACCTCGCGCACCATGACATGCTTGTCTACAATCTCGCCAATGATCCCTATTCGCTCCGATTGCGGCGCGGCGCCGCCGCCCAGACGATCCGCATCTCCGCCGCGCTCGACAGCAATGATGGCCAGGTCGTGCGGCAGGCGGCGCTGGCGGGGCTCGGTATCCTGATCCAGCCGCTCTACATTGTGCAGCCGGACATCGTGGCGGGCCGCCTAGTCCCGATCCTGATGGATTGGGAGCTGCCGAGGCTGACGATGAACATCGCCTATCAGAACCGCCTCAGGCTGCCGGCCAAGATCCGTGCCTTCTCCGATTTTCTGGTCGAGCATATCCGCCAGAAATCGGATCTCGGTATCTGGATGGATTAAATAAACCCAGCGGCTCTCCCTGAGAACTACGAGGCTTCCTTTTTGAGAGGCACGCCCGCGGGGAGGCCTCGGCGCGACGTATAAGGATCACCTGTACATCAATCAGACCAATCGCTGCGATAAAAGCTGATGGATCGAACACCGCGCCTCGTAGGTTCCGCCGGCCTGACAGGAGATTTGCGCCGGGGCCGATGAACGCCGAACCGCTTGTCCGCCGCAATCGGATCGACACCGCCATTCTGGAGGAGCCTGTTGCAAGCGTGACGGGAGAATGTCTTGCGGTCGATCGCCTGGGGACGGCCCATCGAACCGTCACCGTCGGCTTCGATCCTCAGGCACCAGGCGCACCGGCGGCGTCAAGACAGGCGTGCAATACGTTCTGGTCTGCAACCTGGTTGGCTAACAGAAAGATCAGACGGATATTGAACGCGGCGCTTTCCTCACGCGTCAGCGCCTCGTGCTCCTGGCAGAAGGCCTCGTAGAAGTAGTGCTCGATCCGCTCCGAATTCTGAACCGAGACAGAGTGCTTGGTGCTCAGAATGTTTTTGCAGAGTGCGTTGCAAGAAACCCTCGAGCGTCTCCGCTGAACGTCATAACCGCTCTACTTTACACCTCCAAAATATGCGCGCTGAACATCAGGATTTGATCCCAGTTCGTCTGCTGATCCTTCTACGATAACATGTCCTTGAAGTAAGACATATCCATAATCAGCGATGGCGAGGGTTTGATTGACGTTTTGCTCGACCAAGAGCACCGTGACTCCCGTTTTTGCGATATCGCGAATGACATTAAAATTTTCTTGGACAAACAGGGGCGAGAGACCCAGCGACGGTTCGTCGATGATGAGCATTTGAGGGTCCGTCATTAATCCGCGTCCGATCGATACCATTGCTTGCTCACCGCCTGAAAGTGTTCCCGCAATCTGCTTTTCACGTTCTTTCAGCCGCGGAAAAATTTGAAACACCCGCTCCAACCGCGCACGAATCTTGGCACTGGATCGCTCTGCGTAAGCGCCAACGTGTAGATTTTCTACAACGGTCATACGACCAAAGATACGACGACCTTCGGGTATACACCCAATACCAAGACGAACAATCTCGTGCGTTTTCAATCTGTCAAGATTAATTCCGTTGAAGGTGATTGCACCGACTCGTGGCGGTGTAAGTCTCAGAATGGATCTGATCAAAGTCGATTTGCCCGCCCCATTTACGCCGAGGATGCAAGTTATCTTCCCTGGAAGAACATCGATATCAACTCCCGTTAGAACATCGACGCTGTCATAGGTGGTATAAACACCACGTGCGGTAAGAATCGGGTTCATGACTGCCCCAAATATGCGCGTCTAACTGCCGAATCGGCCGATACTTCGCGAAACGTCCCTTCGCAAATTTTCTGCCCGTAGTTCAAGACAATGCAATGATCGGTTATCCGCTCAATGAGACCCATTTCATGTTCAACAATCACGATCGTAGGGTCTCCAAATTTTGGCCTTATCGCCAAGATTTCATCCATAAGCTGGTTGGTTTCGTCGTGCGTCATCCCAGCAGATGGTTCATCTAAAAGAAGCAGAGACGGCTTCCCAAGAAGAGCTCGACAAATCTCAACCCGCCTGCGATCGATCATCCCTAATGTTTCAGTGCTATCAAAAATCTTCCTCGCCAGGTTATCATCGAAATTGGAAAGCAAATCCTCAATTTGCTCCACCAGCTGTCGAAGTTCAGCGTGAAAAGCCGATCTTCGAACAATGTTGCCCCACAACGTACTACTGAGGCGTCCCTGAGCTCCAAGGGCGATATTGTCGAAGACCGAGAGCGGGAGGCAAAGCCTCGAACGCTGAAATGTCCGAGCCAGGCCTCGCGACGCGAGCTGATCAACCTTCATTTTCGTGGTATCAGAACCGTCAAAGATAATAGAGCCTGAACTTGACCGAACCAAGCCGCTGATTGTGTTAAAAAATGTAGTTTTGCCCGATCCATTAGGGCCGATAAGACCAATCACATCCCCCTTTGAAATGGAGACATTGAGTTCGCTCAGCGCTACCAAGCCTCCAAAACGAACGGTCAAACCACTTGTCGCTAGGATGGTATCGTTCATGCTGTCGCACCTTCCCGCAGGCGTCGCAGTTTCCGAGGCAATAGCCCAGAGGGGCGAACAATGAGAACGAATACTACGACCATCGCGAATATGAGGAAGCGATATTCCTGAACAATTTGAAGCTTCTCAGGTAAGAGTATGACCAAAAGCGTGGCAGGAAGGATGCCCCATATATTTCCAACTCCGCCTAAAATGAGGATCGACACAATTGCTAGACTATCGCTTAGCTGAAAATTTGCTGGCGCGATAAAGGCCGTCATCTGCGCATAGATTGCACCTGCAAGCCCGAGCAGAAAATTACCTAGGGTGAAAGCCAGCAATTTCCAATACCACACACGTAAGCCAAAGATCGAAGCGGTTGTTTCATCCAGCCGAACAACGTCCAGCCACACGCCGATCCACGAACGGTTCATCAGACCGAGGAGCAGCCCCGAAAGGCCGACTAGGCTTCCTGTCAAGATCACATAGTTTGCGTACGAGCTGAAGGTATAATCGCCCAAGACGAAATCTTTACTGAAATCCCAGCCGAATAGTATCAGTCCGGGCACCTTGATGCCTTGCGGGCCTCCCAGAATATCACTGGCATCTACATAAACTGTGAACATAACGCTGAACGCTAGCGTGGTAAGTGCGGCATAGTGCCCTCGGGTTCGAAGGACCGGAGCCAACAGAATAAATCCAATCGCGACGGAAACCGCGCCTGCAGCGATGACGGATAACAAGCCGGGTACATCGCCATGGCGACCGAGCACTGCTACCGTGTACCCCCAGCACCCATAAATGCAGCGGCTCCGAAATTCGTCAATCCAGCGAACCCCATCTGAATTGTAAGGCCAAAGCAAGCAAGAACATAGATTAGTACGGTTGCGAACATCAGCAATCCGAACGTATCTTCTCGCAGGGCAATTATCAAAACTATCGCAGACGCAATGAGACCCGCGCGAAGCAAATTCGGCTGTTCTTTCGCCGCAGTTTCGGCGGCGAGAAGTAGCCCTACGCGATGCGCAATCCATGTGCCGGCGATAGCCGCGAGCAGCACAACGACGAATAACGCTTCATCGTGTATCTCAATGACTGCCGACAAAGTGCCCGTCGCTGCAATTAGTGAAGCTAGGAGGGCTGCAACTCGTCTCGGAGCAGTGTCAAATATCTTCATAGCTATACCCGCTCACTGGTGCGTTCGGCCAACAACCCGGTGGGACGCCACGTAATTATGATGACCATTATAGCGAATCCTATTACATTTTTATATTCGCTCAAAGCCGGTGTCGCGGCGACAACTAAGGTCTGCAAAGCAGCAAAAAGATACCCGCCGAGTATGGCGCCCCAGATGTTTCCTAAACCTCCGACAATTGCCGCTGAAAAACCTATTACTGATAGCAACAAACCCATATTGTAGCTTACTTCGCTGTAGTAAACTCCGTACATGACGCCTGCGAATCCCGCAGTCATGGATCCGAGCGCAAAGGTGAGTGGTGCAATACGTTCAAAATTTATGCCCATCATGCTGGCCGTTTCTGTGTCTTCGGCTACAGCGCGCATCGCCAACCCGAACCGCGTCCTATTGATAATCAGATGGACGAGCGCGATTGACCCTACACCTCCGAGTATCAGGAGCATCCCATCCAGCCTCACATAGGCCCCGAGAAATTCAAGCCCTCCTTCTGGCAACAACGATGGGAAGCGTTGTGGATTGGATCCATTTGGGAAGAACAGTCGAATAATTTCTCGTATCGCTGTGCCTACCATCATTGTCATCAGAAGCATGTTGACAGCCGGCGCATGACGCAGCGGTAGTATCAGAACTCTAGAAATACACGCACCCAATGCACTGGCTACTAAGATTGCAATTGCGAACCCGAACAGGAGCTGGCTCCAAATCGGCAACCCAACTGCGTCAGCGAGCCATACTGCTACGAGACCACCGAACGCGCCAAACGTGAAGACATCTCCATGCGAGAATTTGATCACGTTCATCACGCCGAAAAAGATCGTGAACCCCATCGCCACGAGCCCGTAGACGGTGCCTTGCATAAGGCCGTTTACTATGTGTTGGATCCAAGTGGCCATACCGTCCTACCGCCAAGTTGACACAATGAAAAACTAACGAGGGGTGCGTAGTGTGAGCATAGATATTAGTTTGGCTTTTTCAGTTTACGCTTTCCGCTCGCGTATTCGCTGTCTTCCCAGACGATCCACTTTCCATCCTGAACTATGTATTTGGTGGTTTGAAGCGTTACGTTCTGCCCGTGATCGTCAAAGGTTATCGGGCCCACGATGGACGCGCGGTCTTTCGTCTTGCGGAGTTCCGCGGTCACGGCAGCTCTTGTCGGCCCAACCTTCTCGATCGCTTCCAGAACAAGCATCGTCGCAGCGTAGGAGAAATGGCCGTACGCCTCAGGAGCCTCCTTAAAGCCAGTGGCTTGGTATTTCTCTAAAAATACTTGCCTCCGGCGGTTTGCTCGAGTGGGGGGCTGTCATAGAATGCAATGGTACCTTCTGCCAATTCTGGCCCCACCGCTTTGATATAGGCATCTCCCATGATCGCGGAATTGCCTTCGAATTGAGCCCTAATGCCCAGCTTCTCCATTTGCGTTCTTAGCCTGGCACCGAGTGGGACCAGTCCCCCGAAGTATACCACTTCTGGATTAAGCTCTTTTATTTTGGTAAGTTCAGCTGACAAATCTTGCTGGTCCGGCGGAACGCTGAAATTCGCAAAGATTTTACCGCCCTCTTCTAGAGTATAAAGGGTAAAATACTTCGTAGTAGATTTTCCAAAGTCGGTAGAGTCCGCGAAAGACACGAAGGTCTTATAACCCGCATCCTTCATGAATTTTGCACCGACCTTGTTCTGACCGATCAGCGCTCCAGTTACGCGGTGGATCTCTGGGTAGGTATTACCATATGTAATTTCCGGAAGCACGGCAGCCCATACTACCATCGGCAGTTTGTAGCGGTTAAAAATATCAATCGCGGCCATCGCAGTTGAAGAGCAGTAAAATGGTATTGCCGCCACAATCGAGCGATCAACCGCAGCCTTAGTCACAACTTGTACGCCAACGTTAGGTTTACACTCATCATCGAGCGCCAAGAGATCGTACTCGTATTTTGCTCCTGGATCCGCATTCATTACACGAACTGCCAATTCTGCGGAATTTCGCCCCCCAAGCCATAGGCCGACAGGGCGCCGGTCAATGGGCCGACCCATGCGATCTTAATCTTTTGCTTAGCTTCCGCTCCATTACCGACCATCACAAATGATGCGCCCATGATCGTGGAGACGATACACTTTGCTAGGAAACGCATGCGGGTCCTCCTCTTATTTAATTTGATTATTTGGAACCATATCGCGCTCCTGAACCGGCGCGATAGGACGAATGCGCATCTGGATTTGGATTATTGCGACGTCGTCGGATACGGCGGCGGAGCTTTCATACTTTCAAGGCTTCGAAATTCTATCGGCTCCATCGCACTCCAGCGGAAAGTGTTGCTGATGGTCGACCCCGATTGCCAACGCTTTTGGATTGATAGCGTGGGCTGTCGCTATGGCGAACTACGTTGGTCACAGGCGAGCATCGATTTCGCTGTTCCGGGTAATAACCGAAGGAATTCGTCTAATGAAACTATATTGGTCTTCGACATCTCCGTTCGTAAGAAAAGTT
Source organism: Bosea vestrisii (assembly GCF_030144325.1). Classification (NCBI taxonomy): domain Bacteria; kingdom Pseudomonadati; phylum Pseudomonadota; class Alphaproteobacteria; order Hyphomicrobiales; family Alloboseaceae; genus Allobosea; species Allobosea vestrisii. Next base: position 76,901 of record NZ_CP126308.1, read on the forward strand.
ACCGTTAGTGCCCACGAACTGGGGCTATTTAGCAGATTGGAAACGATCCCAACTCGCGTCGCACCAAGTAAACCTGACTTAGCGTTATTGCCCTATAACCCACTTGGACAACTTCCAACACTTGTCTGCGATGATGGGACGGCGCTCTACGATAGCCTTGTGATTATCGAGTATCTTGATCACCTATCAGGCGGCTCTAAGCTTATTCCGAACTCGCCAGCAGAACGAATTGAAGAACTCAGACTGCATGCCTTGTGCGATGGATTCCTCGATCTATTGGTACAATGGCGCATCGAGACGATGAAAGATGCAAAACAGATTGCGCTAATAAACGCATTCAATTTGAAGTCCGGTATGATTTTGACAAACCTCGACGATATAGCCAAACTGGTAATGCATAGACCTTTCGGTTTAGCATCAATTACGCTAGCTATTGTTGCTGAATACGCGGACTTTAGGTTCCCGAGGCTCGGCTGGCGAGAAAAATATCCGTCGCTTTCCAACTGGCATCTGTCTATCCAATCGCGTCCATCTTTGGCCTCTACCAAGTTTTTCGATAGCTCGAAGCCTCTGTAAGAAAAGGCGGATGGCCTGTTGCCACTTTGACGGCCCGCAATATGATAGATCTGTATCTATTTTATGCGAGCGTTTTGCTGAGCCATAATTGCAACAGTCCGTATTGATGCTTCCTACAAAGACTGCAGCTTTCGATCGTAATGGAATGCCACCGCTTCCACAATCTTAGGATACACAATGTCGAAACTTGAGCGCAAACTGATCCCGACGCATGAAGGTCAGGTCGAACTCTTGGTCGAAGGTAAGGGCCCACGTATTGTTCTGCTCCCCTCGCTGGCGAGAGGCGCTACTGATTTCGATGAAATTGCACCGGTGATTGCTGCGGCGGGCTTCCGCGTTTTGCGACCTCAGCCGCGGGGAATAGGTGCAAGTTCGGGACCGACCGAAGGGATCACATTGATCGATCTTGCCGCTGATGTTGTTGCTGCGATCGAAGCTGATTGTGCGCCGGAGAAACCCGAAGCATTGTGTGTGGTCGGTCACGCGTTTGGCAACTGGGTCGCGCGGGTTCTCGCCCATCATTGGCCTTCGATGACAAAATCGGTCGCACTTCTCGCAGCGATTATTGGCAGCACAATATCGCCTGAGCTGTTGATTTCCGTGAATGTCGTGTCAGACAATGCCAAACCCGATGCAGACCGCCTGTTTTATTTGCAGCGCGACTTCTTCGCCCCGGGGCACGATGCTTCCGTTTGGTTGAGCGGGTGGCATACAGAGGTTTCCCAATTTCAACTCGCAGCGACAAACGCAACGGCCGACAGTAGTTGGACCGAAGTAGGGAAAAATCTGCCGGTGCTTTATGTTGCACCTGAATTTGACAAGATAGCACCTGTACCCGAGCATGAATACTTGCTCGATCGAGTAGGTCATCTAACGACGATGGAAATTATTTATGGGTCCGGCCACGCACTTCTTCCGGAAAAAGTAGAGGATGCTGCTTCTGTGCTCATAGCCTTTGCAGATTCTATTTTGCGTGGCAAGAGTTGATTTCCTGGATCTACATTGATCGCGCACAGCTGCGTTTCGTATCACACCCGCGACGCACGTCGCCACGGCCGATAAATTTCTTGAGGCTGCTGGTGGCGGATTGAATCTAATCTCTGAGATTTGCGAGATGGACCGCTCTCGCAAATCCTTCCTATGTTTCCAATGCGGATGGCCCTTTGTGGTCCTTCGCTCGAGGACAAAGCCTAGCGGATCCCCTGCCCTATTTACGGAGTTTTCCTCCGCAGGGGATTTAGCGTCCAGCCTTCTGATTGATCTGATCGCCGCAAACAGGGCCGTTTGAAGTTGAGATTTTTGCGCGTCAGAGTTCCTCGGTTGGCAGGGGAGGCAGACGATGAAGGCATCGAAGTTTTCAGACGCGCGCTAGGCGTTGATCATCAAGCAGCTCAACGAGGCTATGCTGGTCGCGGGGATCTGCCGCTGGGCCGGCCTCGGCCAGGCTGCCCGCTTCAAGCGGAAGAACAAGCATGATGGGCTACCACCACCGGAGATGCGACGGCTGAAGCAGCTTGTGAACAGAATGCAAGGCTCAGATTATCGCTACCCCTTCGGTGATGGCCACGATCGCGGTATTTTGAGCCCGGCGATGGTTTTCTTCTAGTTCCACAGGAGCAGCTCGCCAAGGCGACTTGGCGGCGTGTCGGCAATCCTGGCGAACACATTTGCGGGCTGGCTTCAGTATCCACATCGTTGAACTTTGAGGTGCAGATCAGGGTGTACATGACCGCGCGGTCCGCTCCGACGAAGCGCCAGGCCTTTCGGCCGAGCGCCGAGCCCCCTCAGCGCCCGCTCGGCCGCGTCGTTGGTCCGGCAGATCCGGCTGTCTTCGAGGAAGCGAGCAAAGCCTTCCCATCGCTTGAGCATGTAGTCGATGGCCTGCGCCGTTTGGACTTGCCGGGCGAGCTTGGGCTGCTCCGCCCGCATCCATTGTTCCAGCTCCGCGACCAGCGGCGCACTCATCGTTCCGCGGATGTTCCGTCGCTACGTCGCGGTCATATCGTTGATCTCGCGTTCGCTGTCGAACAGCACATCAATGCGGCGGACCGCCTCGAAGGCGATGCTGTAGGATGCCGGTCAAGGCGCTTCAGAAGCCAATCGGGATGATCGCCGGAGCGATTGCGCCAGGCGAGGAACAGGGCGGCCGGTGCGTCAACTCCGATGAAGTGACGATCGTCGCGAACATAAAGCCAGGCGCAGCCGGTATCTGTTTTGCCTTCGCCAGGATCGGCACTGTCGTGTCGTCGCCAGGCCAGCGCTCGGCGGCCAGGGCACGTGCCGCGATTAATCGCATGGAGCGGGCGCAGTACCGTCGCGTGGGCGCCGACAAGATCGGCCGGCGTCGACAGACTGAGATCGACGCCCTCGCGTGCGAAACGGTCGCACTGTCGATTCAACGGCTGGTGCTGCCCGAAACTTTTAAACAAGATTACCGTCAGCAGTTCAGCCCGGCGAAACCGCGGGAGATGACGTGGGGCGGTGCCCGGCGGCTGCGGGATTTTCTCGCATTCCCAACATGAGAACCGCCCGCGATCCGTCTGGATGGCCTCCCTTTGGTGCAGGATCACCGCCAGCGTCTCGGTGATGTCCAAACCGAGCTTGACGAGCGTCCGTGAGCCGCTGCGCGAACAACTCGCGGGCGCCGCGATGACGAGACGCGCTCGCGGTAGATGGAGCGGCTTGCTCGACGGCCGCTTGCGCGCGAACGCCTCGTCTTCGGCCGCAAGCTCGTCTTCTGTGGCGTTGGCTTCGAGATCCTCAGCCGCATCTCCAACTGATCGAGCAGCCGCGCCTTGCGCTCTGACCGGCTCCCGAACGGCTCACGCCGTAGGTACTCGATATCCAGCCGCAGCCTGACGATCAGCGCCTCGATGCTGGAGTTCCTCCCCTAAGCTTGGACCGCGACAGCCTCGACCTCAAGCCGCGCGGTTATTTGGAACTAAGTCTGACCGCGCATGACGGACCTTTCCCGCACCGCTTCCGGTCAGAAAAGCACAAAGCTGCATGTGAAAATACGCTTCAGCAAGGCGGCTTACGCCGGGCGGGTCCTGTTTGAAGACCCAACTACCGAGTGAGCCAAGTTCGTGTAAACTGACTTTCTCGATCGCGTTAGGTCTAAATCTTGGTCGCTCTCTACAATTCTTTCGTAGAGAGAAGCCCATTGCGGTGATATGATGTCGTCAGCGCTTCCCTTTGATTGCCGCGCTTGTGACGGGGTCGTTTCGAATTGAGTTCGGAAACATCGATTGAAGTGGGAGCTGTCGGCGAAACCAGTGATTGTCGCGATTTCCGTAATCGACTTAGAGCTATTTAAAAGAAGCCAATATCCATAAGTGAGTCGCAGTTGACGGCAATACTTCTGAACCGGCTGCTTCATTTCCTGTTGAAAAAGACGTTCTATCTGCCGTTTCGAAATCCCCAACGATGACGCAAGAGATTTAATCTTCAATGGCTGCCCTGGATTTCTTTCAATTATCTTTAGCGCTCGAATTACTCTCGAGTCGAGCGCATTTTCTCTTGTTCCAAAATTCTCATCACCTTCGGAGGCGCAAGCCGAAAGCTCTTGTGGCGCAGGAATCTCGGCGCCGAGAGCGGAATAATGACGTTCTAATAGCCATGATCCGAGTTCCAGCGCCGCTAGCCCGCCCGCACAGCTAACCCGCCTACCGCTCACCACCAGGTTCATGCCGGAGATTTGCTGCACCTCGGCAAAACGAGTATCTCGGTCGGCGCCCCGGTACCAATCTGTTGCGCAAGGTAACTTATCGAAAAATCCAGCTTCGATTAGGACAAATAGTCCCGAACCTGTTCCAACAAGAGTTGCATTATTCATATCGGCACTTGTCAGCGCTTCTAGAATCGATCTACGGTCCTCAATAGGAACCGCGGTCCTCCCACCTATCACAAAAACGTAGTTGCACGTGCGAGCAGCGTGTAGAGGCGCTGTCGAAGGTACTTGGACACCGCAGGTCGTTTGGGCCGGCTTCTGTCCTAAAACTATATACTCAAAATCGACTCCAACCGCAGCTACTGGGTCGGTGCAATGCTTCAAAATATAAACGAGGGCAGAGTACGAAAACATCGTGAAGCCTGGAAGGAGGATGAAGCCAACCTTCACTCGCCGCCGCGCCAGTTTGGCGGTTTCGGCCTTCGCACCAAAAACAGGCATCATCGTGGAATCTCCTGCCATAAGGACATCAATGTAGAAATTACAGAATGTCCGCGTACAATCCCGGATGCTCACGCCGCTTTGTCGCATAGAAGATTCACAAGGGCAAAAATGCGACGATTTCGACGTAGGCGTCAGGCCGATCTGCCAACCGCCTGAGGCGGTCCTAGCGGAGATCGGCGAGCTACGCTGAGAGCGCAAATCAAGCTGCGCCTGAAATCAGATCCGTAAGATCGCCGCTGGAATTGGGCCTTAACAGGCCAGTCCCGCGATCGCCGGCAGCTAAGGGCGGAGAATTGCTCAAGCAACCGCAAAACCAAAGTATCGCTAATTCTCTTTAACATTCGTCTCTCAGTTTGTCAACGACGCTACACCACGCCGTCATGGTCTGCAACCTGGTTGGAGTTGACCCACTTTCGTGTGCTGTACCCAGCTCGGGCGGGTTGGGTCAGGTCGCGCTCCAGCCTTTCGACACGGAGCGTGAAGCTCACGGATATTGACGGGAATTACGCCCGATTGCCGAGCGTATAGTGGCAGAGTTCGACACGGCATTCGGCGAGCTTGCCCAGTTTGTCGATGGTCGACGAGGTTGTGTCACGCTAGCGGCACTTCCGTCGATCGCGGCAGCTTTATTGCACGGAGCGATCGGATGCGGCCGAAAAGATGGAGGCTTAGCTCAGATGCGACAACGAGGATCGGCCGCACGGGGCCATTGGCAACCAGCCACCGATCCTGCTGCAAACTCCCAGCTCACCGCCGTGAAAAAAGACCAGAAACGCAACCCGCCGGCGATCCAGGAAATGGTCTCGGATCAAAACGAGTACCGAGCCAAATTATAACCAAGGACAAATTGGGGGGGCGACGTCGACGGCCATCCGGGCTTCGCTGTGAGATCGGAATCGGCGTCTATCCAGCAACTCGCATTCCAAGGTCGCAAAGAGCGGCGGTGTGACGCCGACTTCCTTGCAGCACTTGCCGAAGGTCACCGAGGCGTATTAGTCCTTTGTCGGAACCATCGAACTCTACAGAATCGAGCTTACCATTCTGCGCGGACGGTGGAGGAGCTTCGAGGCCGCGTAGTTCGCCACGTGACCTGATGGAGGCGGTTGCCTGCGTGTCGGAATCGACGAGCGTGGTCGCACGCCATTGCGGTAGGTTGACTTGAGCAAGCAGCCAGGAGTAAAGAAATATTGTTCAAAGATGATACGGGAGAGATCGGCATACGCCGGCGCCGACGGAGCAACCCCCAAGGAAACTCTCAGGCAAAATGACCGTATTTTCGAACACTCTGGAGAGAGACGCTTAGGGCGTCCACCGAAGGGGAACGCCGAGGTCGTCGGCTAAGCTCTCAGGTAAACGGACAGATTTGGGGATAGCCGCAGATTTCTTGATCTGCACCCTTTGATCTGTCTGGAGAGCAAATATGCCAAAGATTGTTGTTATTGGCGCCGGCGTGGCTGGCGTGTCGACGGCTTACGCACTTTTACGCGCTGGCTACAGCGTCACCGTCGTCGAACGTCAGCGTTATGCAGCGATGGAAACGTCATTTGCAAACGGCGGACAACTTTCGGCCAGCAACGCAGAAGTGTGGAATCACTGGTCGACCCTCCTGAAGGGAATCAAATGGATGGTCAAACGGGACGCTCCCTTTTTGATGAATCCGAAGCCAACTTGGCATAAATACAGCTGGCTAGCAGAATTTATTTCCAACATTACCAATTACCGTGAGAACACCGTCGCGACAACTAAGTTGGCAATAGCTGCGCGGAAGTTCATGTTCGAAATTGCAGACCAGGAAAAGATCGACTTTGACCACGTCCGCCGCGGAATTCTGCACGTTTACTGGGATAAAAATGGATTTGAACACGCGACCGCGGTAAACCACCTACTTGTTGAGGGAGGGTTGGATCGACGGCCAGTGACCGTGAAGGAAATGAAGACGATCGAGCCAACCCTGCATGGAAATTTTTATGGCGGATTCTATACGCCATCCGATTCTACCGGAGATATTCACAAGTACACGACCGGACTTGCGAAGGCGTGCGAGAACCTCGGCGCAAGATTCTTGTACGATGCCACGGTGAATCGCATCGAGCGGCGCGGCGGCTTCCAGCTAGTCTACACGACCACGGAGGCCGGACGCGAGCCTCAGGTGATCGAAGCTGACGCAATCGTCGTTTGTGCGGCCTCGGGCAGTCGCGATTTGGCAACGATGCTAGGTGACCGAGTTAACATCTATCCCGTTAAAGGCTACTCGATCACAGTCCATTTGGACGACGAGGTTTCTCAACAGGCGGCGCCTTGGGTCAGCCTACTTGATGACCGAGCCAAAATCGTCACAAGTCGGCTAGGATCGGGGCGGTTCCGAGTTGCTGGTACGGCCGAAATTAACGGTCTGAACTGGGACATCCGTGATGATCGAGTTAAGCCCCTCGTCGATTGGACGCGCATGCTGTTCCCGGGAGTTGGTACGAAACGGGTAGTGCCGTGGGCGGGTCTGCGGCCAATGATGCCGAATATGTTGCCTAAGGTCGGAAAAGGACGCTTGCCTGGTGTATTCTACAACACCGGGCACGGACATCTGGGGTGGACACTATCGGCTGCGACAGCCGCAATGCTCGTAGACATCTTGGCACAAGAGATCCCGCTCGAGACACGTTTGTCAGCATAGACGGGTGGTAGGCTTACTTCCTTATCCTACCAAATGGTTGGCAGCCTTCGTCGCGGTCTAATTTCCTAGTGCCGCCATCGTGCTTCACGATCTTGACTGCATGGCTTCAGCGCTCGCGTTCGACTGCAGGTGCGGAGCCAAGCCGATTCTATTTCCTCTGACGTCGCCGGCCCTACAATCCAACCGCTGCGAAGCACTTCGCGCAGGAACAGGGCAATCCTTACGATCTTTGCACTTACAGCAGAGGACCAAATGAGCTTGTCACGAGTCGAAATAACGACCCTCATGCCATGACTTCCATTGCAGCTCCCCGTGGCCAAGCTGCGAAGTGTGGCATCGTACGAAACACCCTCCTGTTCGGCGCGCCGCTGCTGGTGCTCGCTTTGGGCCATATGCTGTCCAATTTGCTGCGGACCTTGCCCGGCGTTGCGGCCGATGTGATCACGGCCGATCTCACAGTGTCGCCCGACGCCCTGGCCAGCTTGATTGGGGCCTACCATTTCGCCTTCGCCGCGGGCCAGATACCCGTCGGCGTCGCGCTCGATCGCTTCGGCGTACGCGCGGTGTCGCTAACGCTTTTCGCGATTATAGCCGTGGGCGCAGTCCTGGCCATGACCGCTCGAGGCCCCAGCGGATTCCTCATCGCTCAGATCATCCTCGGCATCGGCTGCTGCGGCATGCTGCTTTGTCCGATGACGTTGGCAGCAAAGACGCTTAGCGCGGAAAAATTCGGCCTATGGTCAGGGTTGATCCAGGGCGTAGGCAACTCGGGAATGCTGCTTTCTGCTAGTCCGATGGCCTGGCTGGTCGAACATCATAGTTGGCGCACGGGTTTCGGGCTGGCTGCATGTATCGCTGCAATCATCGCCATATTGGTGATGCTAACGGTGCCTAAAGCTGTCCACACGGAAAGCGGAGGTGACGCTACTCTGTGTTCGGAAGCCAAGCAGGTGATCAGGATCGGTGCCTCGCCGCCATTGCGCGGAGTCATCGTCCTGGCATTCGCGTCCTTTGCCGCTGGTATCGCGGTGAGAGGACTCTGGGGCGGCGTCTGGCTGATGGAGATCAGGCATCTGTCCCGCCTGGAGGTTGGGAATGCGCTTCTTCCTATGACACTCGCACTCGTGGCAGGCCCAATTTTGTACGGCATTGCCGACCGGCGCTTCGGCCACCGCCGTTCCGTTCTGACGACGACACACGCGATTGCCGCCATAGCCCTGCTCTTAGTTGCTGCCGGCAGTCCCGGCGGACTTCTTGCGAGAGCCACCGGTTTGCCGATGCTTTCGCCGTCTTTCGACGTCTTCGCCTTCCTCCTTCTCGGAGCCGCCTTGGCGTCGCAGCCGCTCCTTTTCGCTATGGCGCGAGGTGCAGTCCCACCACAAAATGCCGGAAAGGCGCTTGCGGCGGTCAATCTGTCGTTCTTTGCCGGAGCGGCCGTTCTGCAATTCTGCACGGGCCCGATCTCGGCCAGTTTAGGGCTGGCTGCAATCATGCTATTTTTGGCTGCGGTCCTCGTTGTCGCCGCAATCATTTTTGCTCTTCTAACGAAACGCCCACGGAACCAAGGTTGAGAATTGGTTGAATCGATACAGAAGATATCGGCACGTCTAACTAGACATCGAGCCGCTTCACTTTGAGGCAGGCACCGCCGCATTACGCCAAATTTGGCCTAAACAACTTGCGAATATGAGGTAGTCCTCCGCTGAGGGTCGCAGTCAGCTCGCTTTGAGGGTCTCGGTTCGGTGCGCTCAGGCGGCACAGGGATCGGTTGCAGGATGCCGGCGAAGCTCGCCAGATGCTGCTCAGGATGATCACCCGAACCGTCTCTCAAGGCCCGGAACAGCACCGCCGGCGGATGGGATCCGCCGACGGGTCCGGTCAGTCGCGCACAGGCACGGCCGTTCTTAGACTGCCCTTCGCCAGGATCGGCATCGGAGTGTCGGCGCCGTGCCTTGAGCAGGCTCCAAGCATTCGAGGGAATCAGCGCGCAGCGCGAACGAATGTCGCAGCGTCCTTGGCATCCATCTCGATAAGGCTGATCGATCGTTCGCCGTTCAGGCTACGCTGCACGTTCGAAGGAAGCGATGAAATCGGCGAGACGCTCGCCCTGGATCACCACATGGTCACGGAGCGCCCGTTCCGCAGCTTCGCCGTCACCGGCGCGGATCGCATCAACGATCGCCTGATGTTCTGAGAGCGAGGTGGCAACTCGGCTCCGGGCTCGAAGCTGGAGACGGCGATACGGCTTGAGGCGGGTGTGCAACTGGCGCGCCTGCTCGGCGAGAAACGCGTTCTGGCAGGCGTCGTAGATCGCAAGGTGGAAGCGTTCGTTGGCGTAATAGTAGGCGTCGGGGGTCCCCTCGGCGGCGTACTGCACGCACTCCTCATGCGCCGCCTCGAGCTCTTGCTGCTGGGCGTCGGTGATGCGGCGGGCGGCCAGCGCTCCGCACATGCCCTCCAGGCCAGCCATCACCTCGAACCGCTCGATCACGTCCTTGAAGCTCAGCGAGGCGACGAAGGCGCCACGGCGAGGCTGCAAGACCACCAATCCCGTGGAGGCCAGCTGCATGAAGGCCTCGCGGATCGGGGTACGCGAAACCTCGAAGCGGGCGGCGAGGCTCTGCTCGTCGAGCCGCTCTCCCGGGCGGAGCCTGCCCGTCACGATTTCGTCCTCGAGGACGTCCCTGAGGCTATGCGCGCGTCTCATGTCGTTTCCTGCCCAGCGCATGGTAGCGCGCCCGTCCGCAATCCGACAGGGGAATTCTCGTATACAATAATATTGACTTTGCATCCATACAATGCCGTTCATGATGCAAATCAGACGAGGGGCATCCTGCGTAACCGCCGCCGACGGCGAAGGCCGCCAGCCAACGGCGCGGGAGGAAACGAAATCAACGGGGTCGCCATGTCGTCGCAGATGCTTTCGATCTACGCGCTTGCAGTCATGTTCGTGATTGCCACGATCTTGCCGATCAACATGGGGGTCCTGGCCTTCGTCGGCGCCTTCCTGGTCGGCACGCTCGCGGCCGGAATGACGGCGAACCAGATCATTGCCGGTTTTCCCGGCGGGCTGTTCCTGACGCTGGTCGGGATCACCTTTCTGTTCGCCATCGCGCAGAACAACGGAACCATCGACTGGCTCGTCCGCCTGGCCATGCGGGCGGTGCGGGGCCGGATCGCCGCCATCCCGTGGATCATGTTCGGGGTTTCGGCCCTGCTCACCTCCGTCGGCGCTGTCAGCCCGGGTGCGGTCGCGATCGTCGCGCCGATCGCGCTTGGCTTTGCGCTGAAATACAAGATCAATCCGCTGCTGATGGGCCTGATGGTGATCCACGGAGCCCAGGCCGGCGGCTTCTCGCCGATCAGTATCTATGGCGGCATCACCAACCGGATCGTCGCCAAGGCGGGCCTGCCCCTCAACGAGATCGCGACCTTCCTGGCCAGCTTCGGCGTCAACTTCGCCGTCGCGTTGCTGCTCTTCTTCGCCCTCGGCGGGCGCAAGCTCCTGTCGGCGAGAGTCGACGGTTCGCACCAGATGGCGCCGCGCACCGCCGGGACGCTCGCGCTCGCGGTGCCGGGTTCCGTCACGAGCGCTCGGCCGGCCGACGCCCAGGCCTATGGCGATGCCGAGTTCGAGGCGGCCAGCGAGGAACGGCTCATCGCCAGGCAAAAGACCGATCCCGCGGCCGATGCCGGGCTCGACGACAGGACTGCGCAGGGGCCGCATTGGTACCGCGTCCTGACGCTCGCCGGGATCATCCTGCTCGCCGTCCTGACCCTGGCCTACAACCTCGATATCGGCTTCGTGGCGATCACCATCGGCCTGGCGCTCTCCCTGATCGCGCCGGACCTGCAGAAGCGCGCGATGGGGCAGGTCTCATGGCCGGAGATCATGCTGATCACGGGCGTGAGCACCTATGTGGTCGTGCTCGAGAAGATGGGGACCATCTCCTTCGTCGGCGACAGCGTCGCGACGCTCGCCTCCCCGATGCTCGCCGCCCTGCTGCTCTGCTTCATCGGCGCGGTCGTCTCGGCCTTCGCCTCGTCGACCGCAGTGCTCGGTTCGCTGATCCCGCTCGCCGTTCCGTTCCTGCAATCGGGCACGGGCGTCAGCGCGGTCGGCTTCGTCGCCGCGATGGCCGTCGCCTCCACCATCGTCGATGTCAGCCCCTTCTCCACGAACGGCGCTCTCGTCCTCGCCAATGCCCAAGGCGTCGACCGTCAGGCCTTCTTCCAGAAGCTCATGGCCTATGGCGCGGCCGTCACGCTGATCGCGCCGATCGTGGTCTGGTTCCTGTTCGTCGTTCTGTGACGCCTGCCCGTTTGCCGCAAGCAAAGGAGATGACCGTGAAGCTCTCTCGATCCGTATCCAGACTCGAATCCGCGCCGGCCTTCCTCGGCGATCTCATCGACACACTGACGGAGCGGGGACGGTCCCTGCTCCGGCAGAAGGTGGGCCCTGCTCTCCCCTCCACCGGGACGCTGGCGGACCTCGGCGAGCTGCTGCTGTCGCGGCGCGGCGAGGCTTCGGGCGTGGCGCTGGCGCAAGCCCTGGTCACCGGCTATGCCGCCGCCGATCCCGGCAAGCGCCTGGAGTTCCTGACCGCACTGGCCGACCGTTTCGGGCCAGACCGGCGCCGCATCGAGCTTGCAATCGATGCGGCCCGCAAGGACGAGGCACCGGATGCCTTCGAGGATCTCCACGCCGCCGCAGAGCCTCGGCGGCAGGAACTGATCCGGCGCCTCAACCTCGCCCCTGGCGGGACCTCCGCCCTCGTGCGGATGCGCGAAGAGCTGCTCGGGCACCTGAGCGATCATCCAGGACTGAGGCGGGTCGATGCCGACTTCGGCCATCTGTTCTCGTCTTGGTTCAACAGGGGGTTCCTGGTGCTTCGTCGGATCGGCTGGACCACGTCAGCCAACATCCTTGAAAAGATCATCCGCTACGAGGCCGTGCACGCGATCCATAACTGGGACGATCTGCGCAACCGGCTCGAACCGGAGGATCGCCGTTGTTACGGATTCTTCCATCCGCAGCTCGTCGACGAGCCGCTCATCTTCGTGGAAGTGGCGCTGACGCGGACGATCCCGGGGGCGATCGGCCCGCTTCTCGACATCGCCCGCAGCCCGACGCCGGCATCCGAGACCACAACCGCGGTATTCTACTCGATCTCGAACACCCAGAAAGGGCTGGGAGGTGTATCCTTCGGCAACTTCCTGATCAAGCAGGTCGTGGAGGACCTCAAGCGCGAGCTGCCGAACCTCAAGATCTTCGTCACATTATCGCCGGTCCCCGGCTTCGCAGCCTGGCTTGCGCGCGAACGCAAAGCGGAGGCGCCGGCCTGTCTCGACTCGGCGGCACAGGAGGTCTTCGCGACGCTCGACGAGCCGGGCTGGCACGAGGACCCGGCCAAGCTCGAGAAGCTCAAGGAGCCCCTGCTGCAGGCAGCCGCCTATTACTTCCTGAAGGCGAAGGATTCGAAGGGCCGGCCGATCGATCCCGTGGCGCGCTTCCATCTCGGGAACGGCGCCCGCCTCGAGCGGCTAAACGCCTTCGGCGATCTCTCACCCAAAGGCCTGAAGCAGTCGCATGGTCTGATGGTGAACTATCTCTATGCGCTCGACGAGATCGAGGCGAATCACGAAGCGTTCGCCGAGAACGGCAAAGTGGCCGCCTCCGCTCCCGTCCGCAAAACCCTGCGCGCCGATCTGCCCTCCCGTGACCTGGTGCCGTCGCCATGACCGCCACCTCGCTCGAGACCCTGATGCGATCCGTCATCGATCCCCGTTTTGGAGCCCTTGCCATGAACGCGAACCTGTTTGACCGGCTGGAGCGCGAGGTCACCGACCCGGCCAGCACAGCGATCACGACCCCTGCCGGCGAGACCGTCAGCTATGCCGAGCTCGTCGCGCTGGCCGGCCGTCTTGCGAATGTGCTGGTCGCCGGCGGGGTCAAGCCGGGCGATCGCGTCGCCGTCCAGGTCGAGAAGTCGGTTCCGGCCATGGTGCTCTATCTCGCGACGGTGCGGGCGGGCGCCGTCTACCTGCCGCTCAACACGGCCTATACCCTCGCCGAGCTGGAATACTTCATCGGCGACGCCGAGCCCGCGCTGGTCGTCTGCGATCCCGGCAGGCGCGAGGGCATCGCCGCCATCGCCGCGAAGGTCGGCGGCCGCGTCGAGACGCTGGACGCAAGCGGGCAGGGCTCGTTGACCGAAGCTGCCGATCAGGCCTCGGAAGCCTTCGCGACGGCGCAAAGGGCTGGCGATGACCTGGCGGCGATCCTCTACACCTCGGGAACTACCGGCCGCTCCAAGGGCGCCATGCTCACTCACGACAACCTCGTCTCGAATACGCTGACCCTGAAGCAGGTCTGGCGTTTCACCCGGGATGACACGCTCATCCACGCCCTGCCGATCTACCATACCCATGGCCTTTTCGTGGCCTGCAACCTGACCCTCTTCTCCGGCGCGTCGATGATCTTCCTGTCGAAGTTCGACGCCGACGAGATCCTGGTGCTGATGCCTCGTGCGACGGCCCTGATGGGCGTGCCGACCTTCTATGTGCGCCTGTTGCAGCATCCCGGCTTGACGCCGGAGGCGACCGCCGGCATGCGCCTGTTTGTGTCGGGTTCGGCACCGCTGTTGGCCGAGACCCATCGCGAGTGGAGTGCGCGCACCGACCACGCCATTCTCGAGCGCTACGGCATGACCGAGACCAACATGAACACCTCGAACCCCTATGACGGGGACCGGGTGCCGGGTGCCGTCGGGCTACCGTTGCCGGGCGTCGCCGTCCGGGTAAGCGATCCGGACACCGGCAAGGAACTCGCCCCCGGCGAGATCGGCATGATCGAGGTCAAGGGGCCGAATGTCTTCAAGGGCTATTGGCGCATGCCCGAAAAGACGGCGGCCGAGTTCCGCCCGGACGGATTCTTCATCACCGGCGACCTCGGCAAGATCGACGAGCGCGGCTATGTCCACATTGTCGGCCGCGGCAAGGATCTCGTGATCACAGGGGGCTTCAACGTCTATCCAAAGGAGATCGAAGACGAGATCGACGCCATTCCGGGGGGTGTTCGAATCGGCCGTGATCGGCATTCCACACGCGGACTTCGGGGAGGGCGTCACGGCGATCATCGTCCGATCCAAGGAAGCACCAGTGGATGAGCGCGCGATCCTGGCCGCGCTGGACGGGCGGCTCGCGAAATTCAAGCTGCCCAAGCGCATCGTCTTCGTCGATGAGCTGCCGCGCAACACCATGGGCAAGGTGCAGAAGAACGTCCTGCGTGAGATGTTCAGCGGACTCCACGCGGCATCGGCCAAGGCCCAGTGAGTTTCGACTTGTCCAGATTTGGCGATAGGCGCTCATTTCCTGGGTTGTCTCCAACGGCCGAACACGGAGTTCGTGGACACTAGCATCCGGCCAAACTCGCTGGGCAATTTCGCAGAGGCGCGGATGATGGGTAAGGTGGCCCCCTTGCCGACCTTCGCCATCTCGCAGAAGAGCCTGATCGCCTCCTCAGCCTGATAATCATCAAAAGTCTCTATGATGTCATCGCAAGCCGGTCGACTTGGTGGCAGCCTTAGTCCCGTCTCATCACCACGATCGCGTCGAGTTGCCCCGATAGTTTCACGATCTCTTGCGTGAGGCCCTTGCGCACGAACGCCGAGCCCGATCTCGTCGTTCTGCAACTGCGGCAGTTCCTGGCCCCGGCCGCGCGGTGCGTCGGGAAGGCCAGCCAAGGGCGCGACGCGCCGACGGAGACACGCAAATCCGTCAGGCGCGGCAATGCGTTCAGGTTGCTCTCAATCTCGTCCATGCACGACTAGAGCGGACAACCTGAGATCGACAGCGATATCTCCCTTGCAAGCTCGATACAACCATGGCTGGCTCTCAGCATCTTCGCCTCCGATCCCCGTCTTCGGGGCAGCCACCAAATGGCTCAAGACGGCGGCTGACCCCGGCTCAGCCTGCAGCCTTCGTAGGCGACCACAGGACCTTTTTGCAGAGTGCGTTGCGAGAAACCCTAATGCCCAGAGCTTTGTCGACCCTCATACTGCCGGTGGGAGAATGAAAAAGAATGGGAGCGCGGATATGGAGCCGGGAGAATTCAACCGTTATCGCTATGCCGTGTGCGCGTGCGGTCAACCGCATCACGGCACCTTTGCGGCGGAAGATTGTAAGAGATCGGTCGAAGAAAGCGTCGCGTCAGCGACTGACGAAATCCTTATCGCGTCCGTGTTCCCTGATTTGCGAACGCGTCGCCAGCTGCTGCGCAGCGTGGGGGCCGCCACGTTACTCGCAGCCTTGGGAGACATCCTCCCGTTGGGTACCTTGAGGGCGCTCGCCCAGGAGCGAGCCCCTCTTGAGAAGAAAGACATCAACGTCGGCTTCCTCGCCATCACCTGTGCCACCCCGTTGGTGATGGCCAAGGAGAAGGGCATCTTCGAGAAGCACGGACTCAACGTCGCTCTTCAAAAGATCCCCGGCATTGGTCTCATCCGGGACAAGATGATCAATGGGGAGCTCGATGTCTCCCAACAGGTCATGCCCGTGGCGATTGCGACTTCCGCCGGGGCCGGTGGCAACGTGGTCCCGGCCAAGGTGCTTACGATCCTGAATCAAAATGGGAATTCGCTGGTACTGGCTCTGAAGCACAAGGACAATCGGGACCCGCGAAACTGGAAAGGCTTCCGTTTCGCGGTTCCCTTCGACCAATCCCATCAGGCTCTGCAACTGCGTCATTATCTGGCGGAAGCCGGCCTGGACCCGGACAAGGACGTCGTCTACCGCGTCGTGCCTCCGTCCGAATACGTGTCAAACCTTCGCGTCGGCAACATTGACGGATTTTTAGGAGGCGAACCCGGTGGGCAGCGCGCGGTCGTCGAGGGCGTCGGCTTCATTCACTTGCTGTCCCGCGACATCTGGGAAAACCATCCATGCTGCTCGGTCACCGCGACCGATGCTTGGATAAGGCAGCATCCCAACACGTTTCTTGCGGTGTTTCGCGCGCTGGTGGAAGCCGGGTTGTATTCCTCAGCTCCCGAAAATCGCGCTGGCATGGCGGAGATCCTCGCCCGACCGGAATACATCAACGCCCCCGCGAACGTCATCCAGCAAGTCATCGGGGGACGCTTCGCAGATGGCTTGGGCGCCGTGCGAAACGTGCCCGACCGGATCAAGTTCGACCCGTTCCCGCAATACTCGATGGCCGTCTGGCTGTCCGTGCAAATGAGCCGCTGGAACATGCTCCCAGCCGATATCGACCATAAGCGACTGGCACAGACGGTCATGCTTGCCGTCGATGCGAAGAAGATACTCGCGCAACAAGGCGTCGATGTTCCGGAACTGAAGTTTGGAACCGAACGGATATTGGGAAAGGAGTTCGATTCCAATGAGCCAGACCAATATCTACGCTCCGTCCGCCGCGCGAACTGACGGCAATTTGTCGTTGTCCGCCTTGCACAGCGTCATGAACCGGCCATGGGTCGCGTCGTTGGCGATTTTCGTCGCCTTCGTATTCATTTGGCATGCCCTCACCTCAATCGGCGGCGGCGAAATTGTTGTCGATCCCGAATATGCCAAGCTGATGGGCCAGACCGTTGGCACCACGACCGGCTCCTCAATTCCTGGCCCGATGGAAGTGGCTCGACGGGCCATGGAATTGGGAAGTCGCGCCTTCGACAGCTCCAATCCCAACAACCTCGGCATCTTCTGGCATCTCTACTACTCGCTTGGCCGGGTCTTTTTGGGGTACGCGCTGGCGGTGGTGGTGGCCGTGCCCCTGGGTTTCAGCATTGGCCTGATGCCATGGCTCTACCAGGCTTTGAACCCGTTCATTCAGGTGCTCAAGCCAATCTCGCCTTTGGCTTGGATGCCGTTGGCGCTTTACGCACTCAAGGACAGCGCGACGGCGGCCATCTTCATCATTTTCATTTGCTCCCTCTGGCCGCTTTTGATCAACACGGCCGCCGGGGCCGCCGGCGTGCGGCAGGATTGGCTGAACGTGGCGAAAGTACTCGGCCTCAAGACCTCGACCAAAGTGTTGAGGATCGTCTTTCCAGCCGCGGTTCCGATGATCCTAACCGGGATGCGCATTTCAATCGGCATCGCATGGTTCGTCATCGTGGCGGCCGAGATGGTCGTGGGTCAGAACGGCATCGGGTACTTCATTTGGAACGAGTGGAACAACCTCCAGCTCTCCAGCATGATCGTCGCCATTGGGCTCATCGGCATCATCGGCTTCGTTCTCGATCAGGCCCTCGCGTGGGTCGGTCAAAAACTCAGTTTCAAGGAGTGACCGGTGGAGACGTTCCTGTCGCTGAACAAGGTGTCGATGACTTTCGGCGAGCGCACGAAATTCCATGCGCTGGACGCCATCTCGTTATCAGTGGAGCGTGGCGAGTTCGTCAGCCTGATTGGGCATTCCGGCTGCGGGAAGAGTACATTGCTCAACCTGATCGCCGGCCTCTATCGGCCTTCGGCCGGTTTGATCAGCTGCGAAGGACAGCAAATACTCGGCCCAGGCCCCGATCGTGGCGTCGTGTTCCAGAACCATTCCCTGCTTCCATGGATGACCTGTCACGACAACATCCTCTTGGGAGTGACGCAGGTCTTCGCCGCCCGACTGGACAAGAGTGCAATGCGGCGGAAGGTCGACCAGGCGCTGGATCTCGTCCATCTCGGTCACGCGGCAAACAAATACCCGCACGAAATTTCGGGGGTATGAAGCAGCGTGTCGGCATCGCTCGGGCCCTCGCGATCGAACCCCGCGTGCTGCTACTGGATGAGCCCTTCGGAGCGCTGGATGCGCTTACGCGGGCAAGTCTACAAGACGAACTCATAAAGATCGTGGAGCAGACGCAATCCACGGTGGTCATGGTCACTCACGACGTCGATGAGGCAATCTTCCTTAGCGACCGAGTGGTCATGATGACGAACGGCCCCGCAGCGAAGATCGGCGAGGTGCTCCATGTCGATATTCCGCGGCCCCGTGATCGCCTGGAGATGACCACGACGCCGGCCTATGCCGAATGCCGCCGACGGCTGCTGGAGTTTCTATATCTCAAGCAGGCGGTCGTCCGGCATTGATGCCCCGACCTCACAGATCTCCGCGAATTGCCAAACCGAAGGCATCGATCCGACCGACGCCGATACTTATATTACGTTGATGGTGACGGAGTGGGCAGCATATCGTACCCCATCGGGGGGCTGGCTGCGGCCGTCGTTCGCCGTAGCTCGTACGACCAGTCCGAGAGGTCCTGGCTCCGCCACAACGAGCGTCTCCTCGAAACGTCGCCAGGCGGCGCCCCGATCCGGTTCAAGTTTGGCGGGACGCCAGTTGGCACCGCCATCGACGCTGACCTCGACGCGAGACACGCCCGACTTCGCCCACGCCCACCCGGCAACGTCGAGACCATCGTCGCGATGATGGGACGATCCCGGGGCCGGTGAGGTGAAGAGCGAGCCGACGGGGATCTCCCATACTGGCTTCCGCGCCTCGGCGGGGGACTTCGCATCATTGTAATAGGTGGTCGTGAAAAGCGCATCGAGCGGCTTGTCCCGAAACTCGATCCTGTCAAGCCACTTCACCGTGTTGGTACCGTAGTAGCCGGGAACGACGAGGCGTGCAGGAAAGCCGTGCTCCATGGGCAAGGGGCTACCGTTCAGCTCGTACGCAATCAAGGCGCCGGACTCCAGAAGCCGATCGATTGTGAGGTCCTTGCCGTATCCATCGCACGGGGTCCCTTCGAATTCCCCGTGATCCATACCGAACGACCACATATGGGTCGCCCTGGGATCCAGTTCCGTCAGGTCGATCAGGGATTTGAGAGCGACTCCGGCCCATTCCACACAAGCCACCCGACGCGTGGGAACGGTCGGCTGGAGCGGATTTCCGGCGCACTGATGGACGGTCTGGACCGCCACGCGCGGCAAGCTTCGAAGTTCGGTCAGCGGGATCGAGAGTGGGCGCGAAACCATTCCTCCGATGCCCAGCGACCACGTCGACACTTCGACAGCGGGTGTTCCCATGTGGATCAGGACAAAGAGGTCGCTGGTCGCGGTGAGGCGCTCATCCATCTGATGAGGTTCCAAGGGAAGACGGCGATAGATCCCGCTCGGGCCCATTTTGGGCCGAGGATTGTGAGGTGCGATCGGCGTGCTCATGCGCGTGTCCCTTGAGCGATCGAGTGCCCGGTTTGATGGACCGTGCCGGCCGAAACGGGCCCACGGTGTTCGTGCAAGCCGATATGTCCGCCGACCTCCTCGCCAAGGGCGGCGTCCTCATCCCGACCAGCACCTCGGTGCAAGGTGCGGAAGTTCTCCAACGCGCGTGGCTCCGGTGTCGGCGCTCACCCTTTTGTGTTCAGGCGCCTTCCTCTTGAAAGGCGATCTTCCTGAAGTCTAGATCGTTCTGATCAGGCTGCCGCGCAGGCGCGGCGCTGCAGGCCGTCTCGTCATTGACAAAGCGCACGGGTCGCTGCCGGGTCCGTCGCACGGTGAGCTCGAACACATCGAAGCGGTTGTAGTATCCCACCACGTCGTGAAACTGCTTGGGCTCGATGCACCGGCCGATGTCGATTTCCGCGTAAGCGATACCCTCCTCGTCCTGCAGGGTGTCGCTAATCAGCTCGCCGGTAGGATCGATGATGAACGACGCACCGCGAGGCGTGGCGTCGAGCACTTCCGCGGTCTTCGGATCTCTATCGACGAGTTGGTCGCGCATCGATTTGTCCATGAAACCAGCAGTGGCGATGCCGAAGGCTTTGGCCTCGAACGAATGGGCGCTGGCGCGGATGCGGTTGGCCGCGACATTGTTGAAATTACCGCCGTTCGCCGGCGGCCTTGTGGGCCAGATCGGCGGCCAGCTCGACACGTGAACCTGCTCGCCCTGCGCCATGAGGGTGTACCGGGCCAGCGGATTTGTGTTCTCGCCACAGATAAGCCCGCCCAGTCGACCGATGCGCGTATCGGCAACGCGCAGCCCGTCACCATCGCCGGCGGCCCAGACCAGCTTTTCATAGAAGGTCGGAACGAGCTTTCGATGGTGGACCAGGACCGCGCCATCGTCGCCGATGATCAGATTGGAGTTCCACATGCAGCCGACGCTGGCGGGCGAGCGCTCGCTTATGCCGATCGAGACGAAGACGCCCAGTCGTCGCGCCTCGCGTCGTATCTCGGAGACCTCCGGCCCGTCGATCAGAACCGACTCCTGCGACATCCGGATAAAAAAATCATGGTTCTCGATCGGGGCCCAGATCGCCGACCAGACCGGGAATGCCGGAATATAGGTTTCCGGAAAGGCTATGAACTCCGCCCCTGCCCGCGATGCCTCCTGGATGAGCGCTATCGCCTTGCGGGTCGTCGCAGCCTTGTCGAGGAAGACGGGTGCAGCGTGGATTGCCGCAGCCTTGAAGCGTGGGAGCTGTCCCATGATGCACTCGCTGTCATGTTGCGGTCCAACGACCGACGGTCGCCGTGGCTTCGCGGGAAGCGTGGAGCGGCAGCGGTGCCTTCGCAATTCGCCGTCCGGTCGATCGCTCACCCACGCTCGATGACTGCGAATATCATCGAGGACGGTGGGCGTTGAGCGCCTATCGTTGCAAGCTCCGTTGCAACCGCGCAGGCGGCCCACATGAGCGCTCGCCCGCAGCTCTCGGCGTCTGCCGGGCACGCCGCGATGCCGATTTGCTCGTCGCGCTCGCCTGCGGGGGGTGGCTTCTCGGCAGCACCCGGTCGGCCGCGCTTCGTTCAAGCGTCGCAAAATCAACCTAGCCCGAATTCCAGATGAGGCTGAGGGTCAGGCTGGTCAAGAACGCGATCGAGGTTCGAGGAGCGGATCGGCGGTTATTCGATCGCGCGTCTCGACGTCTCCGCCGCCACTACATCGCCGACCTGTCGCTGGGCCCCGGCGAAGTGGTTCGACCGTCTGAGCGACGAGGTCCCCCGCTAGATACTCGTCGGATCAATCGCGATAGGCCGGCTCCTCGACATCGAGCTGGCGGCGGATCGAGGCGAGATGAAGCCGCGCAGACTCCGGATCACCCTCGCGCATCTGGCGGGCTGCGGCCTCAGCGATCTCTCGCTTCACCGGCAGCACCGTGCGTCCGGTCGCGAGCGCGATTGCCTGCACCTGGCAGGCGCGCTCGAGATAATAGAGGTCGTCCCAGGCCTCTGCGACGTTCGGCGCCAGCACCATGACGCCGTGGCTCTTCATGAAGACGATGTCGGCATCGCCGATCGCCGCGGCGATGCGATCGCCCTCGCTTTCGTCGAGAGCAAGGCCGTTATAGTCGCGGTCGAATGCCGTGCGGCCGTAGAACTTCAGCGCCGTCTGCCCGGCGAAGATCAGGGGCTCGCCCTCGGTCATCGAGAGCGCCGTCGCATAGGGCATGTGGGTGTGGAATGCGACCTTGGCGCGCGGCAGGTTCTTGTGGACGCGGGCGTGGATGTAGAAGGCAGTCGCCTCGGGCTGGCCCTTGCCGGAGACGACATTGCCGTGGAAGTCGCAGATCAACAGGCTCGACGCCGTCAGCTCGCGGAATGCCCAGCCGTAGGGGTTGACGATAAAGAGATCGTCATAGCCTGGGACCAGCGCCGAAAAGTGGTTGCAGATGCCCTCCTCGAAGCCGTAGCGCGCCGCCATGCGGAAAGTTGCGGCAAGGTCGCGGCGGGCTTCCCAGACGATGCCTGCATTGAGGTTCGGCTGGTTCGGACCGGGGACATGGGCCGGATTTCCAGCAACTGCCTTTATGGAGTGGGCCATCGCAATCTCCATCCGAAGCGTGAACGCAGTGAAGCAAGCCTCAGGCCGTTGGCAAGCGCCGACGAACGATCCCTGCATGGAAGTGCATGCCGGGAATTAGGCCGGCATCGTCGAAGTCATAGCGCGGGTTGTGCAGCGGCGCGCTGTCGCCATTGCCGAGGAAAGCGAAGCAGCCGGGCACGTGGTCGAGAAAACGGGCGAAGTCCTCCGACCCGGTGAAGGGGGCCGAGACGACGGAGACCTTATCCGGCCCGAGCGTCTCACGCGCGACGGCCAAGGCCTCGTCGGTCAGCGCCGCGTCGTTCACGAGCGGCACGAATTCGCGCGTATAAGTGACGGCATGCTGCAAATTATAGGCGCGGGCGATCCCCTCGGCGATGGTCCGCATCTGTCGCTCAATCTCGGCGCTGACCTCGGGCGCGAAGCTGCGGGCGTCTCCAAGGATCCTGGCCTGGCCGGGCAAAGCGTTGCGCGTGCCGTCGGTGATCAGTTCCGTCACCGAGACGACCGCAATGTCGGACGGGCTTAGGCGCCTAGAGACGATGGTCTGCAGGCTCGTGACCAGCGCACAGGCGGCGACGAGGGTTTCGTTGCCCGAATGCGGGCGGGCGGCGTGTCCCCCGATGCCCGTCAACACGATCTCAAAATTGTCTTCCGCCGACATGATTGCCCCGGGCCTGGTCTGGAAACGGCCGATGGCGAGCCCCGGCGCGTTGTGCAGCCCGTAGATCTCCTCGAACGGAAACCGCTCCATCAAGCCGTCGTCGAGCATGGCGAGCGCGCCACGCCCCCATTCCTCCGCGGGCTGGAAGATGAAGCGTACCGTGCCGTCGAAGCCGGCATCCGCGGCCAGCAGTTTCGCCGCCCCGAGTAGCATGGCCGTATGGCCGTCATGGCCGCAGGCGTGCATCACGCCGGGATTCCGGGATCGATAGGATGCCTCGCCTTGTTCCGGGATACGCAGTGCATCCATGTCGGCCCGGAGCGCGATCGCACGATTGCCGTTGCCGCGTTTCAGCGTGCCCACGATGCCGGTGCCGCCGACACCTTCTACCACCTCGTCGAGGCCAAACTCGCGCAGCTTGGCCGCGACGAAGGCGCTGGTGCGCGTCTCCTCGAAGCCGAACTCGGGATGGGCGTGAAGATCGCGCCGCCAAGCGGTTATCTCCGCCACCAGCGCGTCATGGTCCAGCGTAGTCATGGCGGATCTCCATCCTGCGTTCCAACGTCATAGGCTGTGGCTCGCGAGGGACGCCGGCAGAACGCGTCATGCCAGTCGGCGAGCCGCGGCGCCCGCCGGGGATAGCCGGCATACCACTGGATTCGAGCCAGCTGACCGAACTGGCGAACGGCGTCCGCGTCTCCAGATGGGCCGGATAAAGCGGCCGCCAACACGCGGCGAGCAAATCGAGGTCGAGCATACGAGGCCGTTTGGAATGCAACGCCGAGAGAATATTGGGACTGAGGTGAGAAACGCACTCCATTTGCCAGGCCGTTTTGCAAGTTTGTATCGAGGTGCGCGCTTGGCTTCACCGACGGCTTTCGTTAGATTCTTCGATCGGGCGATCCTTGCCGTTCTGTAGGCCGACAACACAGCCGAGGCAGGGAGACGGCGACAGGCGACCCTCAGGCGCTCGTCACAGCACCCCGGTCGACATGTCCAATGAGATTTGCTGCTTCAAGAACCGAACCACGGTCTTGATCCTTCCCGAGTACTGCAGGTCCTGGTGAACATTCAACCAGATCTCGCGCTCAGCCCGGAGACTCTCCTGGAACAGAGGGTGCAAATTCGGCGCTGTCAGCGCCGCAAACCTGGGCAATACGACGAGTCCCAAGCCCGCGGAAGCCGCATGCATTTGCGCAATCATGCTATTTGACGAAAACGAATAATTTGACAGACCAATCAGGTCGCGATGCCACCGAACGGCATCGACCACAATTAAATCGTCAATATATCCGACGAAATTATGATTGGCTAAATCAGATTCCGCCTGCGGCCGACCGAAGCGCTCGAAATAAACATCGGAGCCATACGCGTGAATGGCAAACGATCCCAATTTTTCCGAGACGAGACCTTGGCCTGGAGGCTTGAAGAAACTCAGAAACAGGTCCGCTTCTCGGCGGTTCACGTGTATAACTTGAGGCGACGTGACCAGCTCCAGCCGAAGGTCGCGAGCCTCGGCATCCAAAGCCAGCAATCGCGGTGCCAGATAGAGGGACGCGATACCTTCCATGGTGGCCAGACGGACCACTCCCGACGTGACCTCCGGAGCGACGTCGGCCCTTATGCCGATTACGGCGCTTTCGATGGTTTCGGCATGGCGAAGGACTCTTTCGCCGCTATCGGTGAGTCGAAAGCCGGTCCTGGTGCGCTCGAAGACGCTCAATCCAAGAGTGCTCTCCAAGTGCGCGATACGTCGGCTGACCGTGGAATGGTCGATGCGCAGACGCTTCGCGCTTTGCGCCAAGCTCCCTGTCCTCGCAACGTCTAGAAAGACACGCAAATCATCCCAGTCCAAGTTGTCAATTGCGCTCATCGGCCTTGGGGTTTCGGATCTGTTTCATACAAGGTTGCTCAAGGATTGACTGAATTGAACTGACTGGGCAATGGTCTGCTTGGAACAAAATGAGAACATCTGTTTGACGACGATCTGCGGGCCTATCGACTGAAGCTGTATCAAACGAAGGATCAGCGGATTGCATTGCCCGGCACGTCGGGGCCTCCGCTTGTTTTGGAACCATCTGCTGGCCGTGCAGCAGGCTCGGTACGAGGCCGAGGGCCGTTTCATCTTCTTCCATGACATGTCGAAGCTCCTGCCGGGGCTAATGAAGGATATCCCCTGGCGTTTCGAGGCGCCAAGCATGCGCTGGTACGGGTCTGCAGGATCATCCGCGCGAACGAAACCGACTACGGCATTCACTCTGTCATCTTCACCTCAAATCTGCAGGCCGCACTGTCCGCTGCGGACGAGCTCGAGGCTGCCGTCGTCATGATCAACGATTCGACCGATTATCGGCTGAATGCCATGCCCTTCCGCGGTCAAGGCCGGAAGTCTGGTTCGGGAAGGTGTACGGTTCGCGATCGAGGAAATGATGCAAACAAAGGTGCTTGCTTCAACCGATGAGAGCGTGCTCAGCGCAACTGCCGGGTATCGGCCAGCAGCCACTCGCAGAACGTACGGGCTTCTTCTCGCACGGTTCTGCGTTGGGTGGTCACGACATAATAGGACTGGTTGGCGGGCGTTTCCCCGTCGATGATGCGCACGAGGGCCCCGTCATCGATCAGGTTGTCGATTACGTTTCCCCAGGCGAGGAGAACTCCCTGGCCGGACAGGGCGGCCTGAACGAGCAGCGGATAATTGTTGAAGCTGAGTTCTGGATCGAGCTTCGAGACCGCGATGCCATTCGAAGCGAACCACCATTCCCATTCAGAATAGCGGGCGGCCGGCCCTTCGAGGTTCAGCAGGCGAGCGTGACGGAGATCCTCCGCAGTCCGCATCGGATGCCTCGCAAGGTAATCAGGACTGCAACAAGGAAAAAAGCGAACGCCCAGCAAAAACTTGGAATTAAGGTGGGGCCAGTCGCCATTCCCATACCGGATGCCGACATCGACGCGATCCTCTACAAAATCGAGCAGGGTGTCCGTAGCAATCAGTCGGAATGCGATGCTGGGATGCTGGGCTCGAAAGCTCGCGATCCGCGGCATCAGCCAAAGCGAGGCCATCGCCACCGTTGTCGTGACGACGAGTTCCGGCGGATGGCGGATGCTGGAAATAGCTTCCAGCGTCTCGCCGATCGTCCGCATGCCGGCGGAAACACCGTCGTATAATTTCTTGCCGGCTTCGGTGAGGGTAACCGCGCGGTTTCCCCTGTCGAACAGCCGTGCATTCAATCGGCTTTCCAGAGCCTTGATTTGCTTGCTGACGGCAGCCTGCGTGATCCCGAGTTCGCGCGCCGCATGGGTGAAATTGGCATGCCTGCCGGCCGCTTCGAAGCACGCCAGCGCGTTCAGTTGGACGGGAAGCAACGGGCCTCTTGTCATAACTAAGAGTTGTATCAGCCATGATAAAAAATGGAAGTATACGGCCGGAAAGCGGGAGCCTAGGTTTGACTTTGGCACCAAGGAGAGGTGCTTGCGCAACTTCTTTTCGGCACCGGCCATAATCCTGCGGCATGACAGGGTGGGTCGCGGTTCTCATAGGGGAAAAGAATGGCTTCCAATCTGCAACTCCGCTCGTTCCGGACCGCCCTCGCGGTTTTGGCCCTCCCCGTCGTCCTCGCCAACGCGCAGGCGGCCAGCCTCGATCAAATCAAATCGCAAGGGTTTATCCGCGCAGCGACCGCGAACGAGGTTCCCTACGGTTTCATGGACGCCGAAGGAAAGGCGAAGGGCATCGCTCCCGAGGTGGCCCAAGCCGTCCTCAAATCGATGGGTATTCCCGAGGTGCAATGGGTCGTGACGCCTTTTGGCTCCTTGATCCCCGGCCTCAAGGCCAACCGTTTCGACATCGTGGCGGCCGAACAGGATATTTTGCCCACTCGGTGCCAGCAGGTCCTGTTCTCCGAGCCAAACTCCAGCTACGGCGACGCCTTGCTCGTTCCCAAGGGCAATCCGAAGATGATCCACTCATACGAGGACGTCGCCAAAAGCCCGAACCTCAAGCTGGCGGTCGTCAACGGCACGAGCCATCTTGCATTTGCCGAAGCCGTTGGCGTGCCGGAAAGCCGCCTGGTCATCATCGCAAACAATGCCGATGCGCCGGCCGCCGTCACAAGTGGCCGGGCCGACGCATATGCCGCCGTCGAGGCGACCGTCGGCAGCCTTGCCAAGGCCAATCAGCGCTTGGACATCGCCCAGCCCTTCTCCGATCCGGTCATCAAAGGCAAGGCGACGCGCAGCTTTGGCGGCTTTGCATTCTCGCAAGGATCGGAAGAGCTCGTGGCGGCCTTCAACAAGGTCTTGGGCGAGTTCAAGAAGACCGACGACTATAAGAAGATCCTCGCGAACCACGGCGTCACCGAAGGCAGCATCGCGGCTTCGCTGGCCAAGTCGACAGCTGACCTCTGCGCCGGAAAGTGACTTAGCGCGCCCGTCCCCGACCAACGGGACATCGCAGCCCATCGAGCCATTCACAACGCGTCGGTGCCACTCAGGAGATCGCTTCCCCGTGGCATCGCACAAAAATTAAAGGGCGCGTGTAGTGCACGCTCACCGTCCCGATTGTGGGCAACCATCATGGATTTGTCAGTTCACCTACCCAACCTGCTAGGGGCCGCGGCGACCAGCTTGCTGATCTGCTCCCTGTCATTGCTGATGGCGGCCAGTTTGTCATTCGGCGCAGGGGTCGCACTTTTTGCCGGACCAGCTTGGCTAAGAGCGACAGCATTCGCGTATGTCGAAATCTTCCGCGGCACATCCCTTCTGGTCCAACTCTTCTGGCTCTACTTCGCCTTGCCGCTGCTCGGCATTTCGCTGCCGCCTTTCCTGACGGGTGTTCTGGCACTGGGCCTCAACACCGGCGCGTATGGCGCCGAGGTCGTACGCGGGGCTCTCCGATCGGTAAGTCAGCAGCAGCACGAAGCCGCCAGAGCACTCAACTTCACGCGCAGCCAAACGCTTTGGCGGATCGTCCTGCCGCAGTCAGTCGTCGAAATGCTGCCATCGTTCTCCAGCCTAGCCGTCCAAAACTTCAAGGATACGTCGTTGCTATCCATGATCACGATCGCCGATTTGACGTTCAAGGCCCAGGAGATCCGGAATCTGACGCAGGATA
This sequence comes from Bosea vestrisii, assembly GCF_030144325.1. Lineage (NCBI taxonomy): Bacteria > Pseudomonadati > Pseudomonadota > Alphaproteobacteria > Hyphomicrobiales > Alloboseaceae > Allobosea > Allobosea vestrisii. Next base: position 104,863 of record NZ_CP126308.1, read on the forward strand.
CGGTGGCCGTCTACGGCACCGCGCTGCTGATCTATTTCGCCATGGCGATGTTGATCGTCGCACTGATGCGCATTCTCGAGACTCGCGTCGCGCGCTCCACCGGGAGGCTCTCATGATCCTCGGCCACGAGCTCGATCTGTCCTCGTCGGCCGCTTTCGCGTGGTCGATCTTGCCGATCCTCCTGATTGGCCTTCGAATGACTTTGCTCGCCATGTTCGCGGGCTTCGTCATCGCGGTCGTCGTCGGGATGATATTCGCGTTGTTGCGCCGTTCACGGCGGAAGATCGTGACTTGGCCGGTCGGTTTCGCCGTCGAATTCCTGCGCAACACGCCGTTGTTAATGCAGCTGTTCTTTCTGTATTTCGTGCTTCCGGAGTTCGGTGTAACCCTGCCCGCATTCTGGACCGGCACTACGGTGCTGGGACTGCAGTACGCAGCCTATGTGAGCGAAGTTTACCGCGCCGGTCTCGATGCGCTTCCCAAAGGTCAATGGGAAGCAGCGACGGCGCTCAATCTCTCGAAAACGCGGACATATCGAACCGTCGTTCTTCCGCAGATGATCCCGCGGGTCCTGCCGGCGCTCGGCAACTATCTGATCTCGATGATGAAGGACACGCCGGTGCTTTCGACCATCACCGTCGTTGAGATGTTGAACCTGGCCAACCGCATTGGGGATCGGACTTTCGAGTATCTCGTCCCGCTTTCCATGGTTGGCGCCATCTTTTTCGTCCTCACCTGCGTTTGTTCGGCGCTGTTGCGCGGCTTGGAACGCTTCGTTCCGCAGAAGGGAATTGCGCTGCGATGAGCGCCTCCATTGAATTCAACCAGGTCCACAAGCGGTATGGTGCCCATCCCGTCCTTCGCGATTTCGATCTCAAGGTTCAGGCTGGAGAGAAAGTGACGCTCATCGGGCCAAGCGGGTCTGGCAAATCCACTGTGCTGCGGATTTTGATGACGCTCGAGCCGTTTCAAGAGGGGCGCCTGACGCTCGATGGCATGAGCTATCATCAGCCTCAAGGAAAGCCGCCATTCTTTGCGACTGACGTGCATCTTCACAAGGTGCGGGCCAAGGTCGGCATGGTGTTTCAAAGTTTTAACTTGTTCCCGCACATGACGGTTCTGCGGAACTTGGTGGAGGCGCCGACGGCAGTCCTGGGTTTGAGCCGGGACGAAGCTGAAGGACGGGCCGTCGAACTGCTCCGCATGGTCGGCCTTTCCGACAAGGCCAAGGCCTATCCGGGGCAACTGTCGGGCGGCCAGCAGCAGCGTGTGGCCATTGCCCGGGCTTTGGCGATGCGCCCGCAGGTGCTTCTGTTCGACGAACCCACCTCGGCGCTCGATCCGGAACTCGTGGGCGAAGTGTTGAGCGTCATTCGCTCCCTGGCTCACGAGCATGATCTGACCATGCTCATGGTCACTCACGAAATGCGGTTCGCCCGTGAAATCTCCGACCGGGTCTGCTTTTTCGAGGGCGGACGCATCGTGGAGCAGGGAAAGCCCGATCAGATTTTCAACGCGCCCGAGCAGGATCGCACCAAACGCTTCCTGTCGTCGGTGTTAAACGGATGACCATCTTGGCTAGCTCCCCCCTACGTGCCCGCAGCATCGGCGAAATCGCTCTCTTCGCCCGTGCCGAGTTCGAAAAGCGCATCGAGGACGCGCGGTCGGCGATGACCCGTTATAGGCTCGACGCGATCGTGCTGACCTCGGAAGCCAACATCGAATATCTGGCTGGATTCGAGACGCAGTTCGCTTGGAACACGCCCTCACGCCCCTGGTACTTCGTGGTGCCTCGCGCGGTGTCGCCCATCGCCATCATCCCCGAGATTGGCGAAACAAATTGGCTGCTCACCTCCTGGTGTCAAAACATCGTAACCTGGCCGTCGCCCCGGCCGCATGACGAAGGTATCAGCATCCTGACGCAGCATCTGGGTCAGGTCGGTCGGTCTTATGGACGAATTGGCTTTGAGATCGGCCCCGAGTCGCGGATCGGCATGCCGGTTAGCGATGTTTTCAGGCTGCAAGCCGCCATCGGTGGCGAGATGGTCGATTGCACGTTGCTAATGGCCGAGCTGCGCGTGCTCAAGTCGGCAGCTGAAATTTCGCGCATCCGCCACATCTGCCAGATCGCCGGCCAGACCTTCGGCGATCTGCCGTCTTTCGTGAACGTTGGCGACAGCGAGCGGGAGATCTGCCGAAACTTCGCGGCGGACCTGCTGCTCAAGGGTGCAGACAAGGCGCCCTACACCTCCATTGGTTCCGGCCAGGGCGGGTATAATAGCATTATCATGGGTCCAACCGACCGAAGGGTGGCGGTGGGCGATGTCCTGATGCTCGATACCGGAGCGAGGTACGGCGGCTACTTCTGCGATTTCGACCGCAACTTCTCGTTCGGTAGGCCGACGGACGAGGTCCTACGGGTCAATGAGGCGTTGTGGCTCGCCACTGAAGCAGGCATCCAGGCAGCTCGGCCCGGACGAACTGCAGCCGACGTGTTTACGGCGCAAGCGACCGTCTTGAGCCGATATGGCTTCGATGTCGGAAACGTCGGGCGCTTTGGGCATGGGCTCGGCAAGGTGCTGACGGAGCCCCCGTCGAATGCGCCGTCGGACAAGACCATTCTGAAACCGGGAATGGTTCTGACGATCGAGCCTTCCGCCATGTTCGGGGACGGCCGCATCATGGCTCACGAGGAAGATCTTGTCATAACGGAAGACGCCGCGGATTTGCTGACGCCGCGGGCGGATCGCGAAATCGTCGTCATCGCTTGATCGAAGTGGAACGAACAAAAAAGGGCCGCCGTCAGTGTGACGCGGCCCAAGTTACACCGTAGGCCGCCAGCCAATAGTGTGGGGAACGGCAGGGAAGTGAGGGGAGTGGCTCTACTGCCCTGAGATCGCGAATAACTTGATCGCCAAATTTACCCGATGCCGCAATATCACGAACTACTTTTCATGAATCGAACGGTTGCGGGCCGCCTGCGTCCACGTTCCGCTGACGCCTGCGGTCGCTTCTGAAACAAAAAATCGGGACGGGCCCCTCTCCGATGCCGTAGGGGTGGACACGCTCCATCGTGCCGCAGCCGGGCTATCCGTCTAAACTATGCTGATTTTTAGCGGACACAGCCCACCCCGGCATGAGAGCGCGTAGCGGATCGCCTCTGCGAGTTTCGTCTTCTGGCTGATCAGGGCGAGCTTCTCCGCTTCTCCCGCAGCCAGGTTTCCATCGCCTCAAGGACGGCTGACTCTTGTCCTGGCGGATTGTGTGGCGCTCATCAGCACCGTGGCCACGAATCGCGGCTTCGATGCGATAGAGTTCCGCGATACGCTGCAAGGCCTCGCTGGCGATCGGCGCGGGGCCGGCCTGGGCGAGTTCGTAGTAGTCGCCGCACATGGGACCAACACTGGGCCGGGTGAACGTCGCCGCGCTCGGCCAGCACCTTGTAGCCACTATAGCCGTCAACCTGAAGGATGCCCTTGAAGCCGCCTATTTGCGCTGCTTCGCATAGATGTCCTTGTACTGCTCGCGCAGCAGGTTCTTCTGAACCTTGCCCATGGTGTTGCGCGGCAGGTCGGCCACGACGAACACCTGCTTGGGCTGCTTGAACTTGGCGAGCCGCTGCTCCAACGCCGCGGCAATGGCTTTCGCGGTGATGTCGGCGCCCGGTTTGGCAACGACCAACGCGGTAACGCCTTCGCCGAAATCGGGGTGCGGGCAGCCGATCACGGCACTCTCGACCACGCCTGGCATCTCGTCGATCTCGGCCTCGACCTCCTTGGGATAGACGTTGTAGCCGCCCGTGATGATGAGGTCTTTGCCGCGTCCGACGATGTGGACGTAGCCATTGGCATCGATCTTGCCGAGGTCGCCGGTGATGAAGAAGCCGTCTTCGCGGAATTCGGCCTTGGTCTTCTCGGGATTGCGCCAATAGCCCTTGAAGACGTTTGGGCCCTTCACCTCGATCATGCCGATCTCCTCGGCTGCGACCGCCTTGTCCGTCTCGGGCTCGACCACGCGGACCATCACCCCCGGCAGGGGGAGGCCGACCGTGCCGGCGACGCGCTCCCCCTTCGAACGGGTTCGAGGTGTTCATATTGGTCTCTGTCATGCCATAGCGTTCCAGAATGGCGTGGTCGGTGCGCTCTCGCCATTCGCGATGCGTCTCGGCCAAGAGCGGCGCCGACCCAGACACGAAGAGACGCATATGCGCGGTCGTCTCCCTGCTCAGACGGGCATCTTGCAGGAGCCGGACATAGAAGGTCGGCACACCCATCATGCAAGTCGCCTCCGGCAGGTATTTGAAGACCATGCCGGGGTCGAACTTCGGCAGCAGGATCATCGCCGCACCGGCGAAGAGTATGACGTTCGTCGCGACGAAGAGGCCGTGCGTGTGGAAAATCGGCAGTGCGTGCAGGAGGACATCGTCCTTGCTGAAGCGCCAGCAATCGACGAGCGCCAGCGCATTGGAGGCGAGGTTGTCATGGCTCAGCATCGCCCCCTTCGAGCGGCCGGTCGTGCCGGAAGTGTAGAGGATCGCGGCGAGATCGTCGGGCCCCCGCGGTACATCCGCGAAGCTCGCGGTGGCGGCATCCGCTTTGTAGACCAGGCTACCCCCCGGTCGGAATCCAGGGTCTCCAGCTTGGCGCTCGCCTTCTCGGCGTAGGGAAGCAATGCCACGGCACGCGCGGGATCGCAGACGAAGACGGCCGGCTCGGCATCCCCGAGGAAGTATTCGATCTCGGCGGGGGTATAGGCGGTGTTGAGCGGCAGGAAGACGCCGCCGGCCCGCACCGTGCCTAGATAGAGCATCAGCGCGTCGAAGCTCTTCTCGACCTGGACGGCGACGCGGTCGCCCGGCTTCACCCCCAACCCGACCAGCGCGCTCGCAAAGCGGCCCGACTCGTCCAAGACATCACCGTAGGTCCAACGCGAGCCGTCGCCGAGCAGCGCGAATGGCGCCTCCATGCCAGGCATGCGCGAGCGGACAAGATCGAAGAAGTGATTACCCATGGTCTCGATCCTTTTGACCGCTGGCGTTGCCCGACGTCCGGAGGAGCTTGCGCACGCCGGACGAGGCCACTACCGTGTTGCGAGTGGCGAAGGCCTCGTGGTTGGCCTCGATATCGTCGAGGTCGTAGCGGTAGTTGACCATCACCCCATGGGACTCGCGCAGCCCCCGCGCCGAGAGGTTGCCGCCGACATTGATTCGCTCCAGCCGCGCGCCATTGCCAAGGTGGAAGCGCGCGACCGGATCGATGACACGGCCGGAAGCCGTGCGCGCCCGGAGCATGTATTCGGCCGTCATCTGGTCGAGGAGCTTGTCGCGGCGGGCCTTAGTGGCATCGTCGAGCGAGATCGTCTCGCCGGCCGGGCGGGCGAGCTCGGCGCGTTCCCCGGCTGTCAGCGCGAGATCGCCGGGTTCGGCCGCGGTGCTGGCAAGCCACCGCGCGAAACCCGGCACCGGCGAGAGCGTGACGAAGGTGTCGAGCCCCGGCAATTCGCGCTTCAGGTCCTCGGCCACCTGCTTGATCAGGAAATTGCCGAAGGAGATGCCGCGCAACCCCTCCTGGCAGTTCGAGATCGAATAGAACACCGCCGTCGTCGCCTCCTGCGCCGGCAGCACCTTGCGCTCGGAGCTCAGGACCTCGCCAATGCTGCGCGGGATGTCGCTGGTCAACGCGACCTCGACGAAGATCAGGGGGTCGTCGACGAGCTGGGGATGGAAAAATGCGAAGCAGCGCCGATCCACCGGCTCCAGGCGCCGCCGGAGATCGTCCCAGCCCTGGATCTCGTGGACCGCCTCGTAGCGGATGATCTTCTCCAGCACATTCGCCGGCGAGCGCCAGTCGATGCGACGGAGCACGAGGAAGCCGCGATTGAACCAGGATCCGAAGAGATGGCGGAAATCGTCGTCGATCGCTTTGAGATCGCTTTGAGTCTCGATCGCCTCGAACAACGCCTGGCGCATCCGCACCAGCACGGGCGTGCCATCGGGCGCAAGGTTGAGGCGACGCAGCAGCTCCTGTCGGCGTGGCTCGGCGGCATGGTGCAGCGCCGAGATGGCGGCAGCATGGGGTTTCGTGCGATAGGTCTCGATCGCGTTGTCCAGAAGCACATGGTCCGGGCCAAAGCGCTCCTGGAGAAGATTGAAGAAGGCGAGCCGGCCGGGCTTGTCGAGCCGCTCCCAGAGATTGAGCACCGCCTGCGCCAGGGCCATGCCGGAGGCCTCGCCCCGGCCGGAGAGCAGATCCTCGCATAGTCGATCCATGGGACGACTGCGTTGACCAACATCCCGTTCGAAACCAATTAGGGCGCGCCCTCGATCGGTGACGCTTGTCAGAAGTTCGCTGAGAAACGAGATGTCCATGCGAGCTCGCGAGGTCCCTGGGATCAGACGTTCGAGCGACGTGGCCTATCGAAGGCGCCGCTCCAGTCCGTGCTATTTGGCCTCGAAGATCACCCGCGGGGTTTGCGTGAGCCGCTCGCCACCACCGTCGGTGACGAGCACCGTTTCACTCACAGCCAGCCCGCCCGCCGAGGCGTACATGTGGAACACCATGTCCCTCTCGATGGGCCACGAGGCTTTCGGCGAGAAATTTCGATGCAAATCGCTCAGGCGCTGTGACGCGGAGGAGTTGTATCCCAACGTATAGCCCGTGATGTTGTCGTAGCTAGGCCGCAAGTTTTTTTGCAGTGCCCCGACGCGCATGATGGCATCGACATCGCTTGCAAGGGCTCCGGGCTTCATTGCCGCCAGCTGCTGGTCCTGAAGCTCGCACAGTTGGGCAAAAATGCCCTTTTGTTCGTCGGTGGCCGCACCGACGACCACGGATCGCATAATTCGCACGGTGTAGTTTTTGAACCGTGGCAGGAGCTCGATGTGTACGACCTGACCGTCTCCAAGTGGCTCATCGGTCATGAACCCGTGCAGTGAATCCCAACCGGTGCTCGCGGTGATGTGCCCGATGAAACCGTCGTCGAAGCCGAGCCGATAATAGGCCGCCGCCGCGATCGCGGCGATCTCTCTTTGCTTGATACCAGGACGGATTGCAGCGACGACCTCTCTCACCACCTCATCGAGAATTTGCGAGCCTCTGCGCATATGGGCAATCTCGTGCGCCGACTTGATCCTCCGCAGATCCCACGTCGACCGCTCCAGATCCACGAACCCGGCATCCGAAAGCTTGTGCTTGAGAGCCAGCACACGCGCTTGTGTCATCGAGTTCGACTGGAACTCGATCCCGATACGGACCTTGCCGTTCTCGCCCGCCGGAAAGTGCTTCATCAAAACCTCGATAGGGTCCTCCCAGTCGAGAAAGGTCACGATCCGATCAATCCAGGTCCGATGTCGCGCGGGAGCCGCATCAAGGCTTCTCAGCAAGAGAAACGGCTGCCCGCTGTCGGGCACGATTACGGCGCGCCACAAATTCTCGGTGGTGACGTAGCCAGACAACCAACCCATGGTCTCGGGCTCGTCCAAGATGGCCCAATCAACGTTTCGAGCCCGCAAGACTTCCTGGACGCGCCGAAGCCGATCATGGAAATCCTCCAGCGGAAAAGGAGATGCGAACTGTACCATGCAAAAGGTCCTCGGCTCAGATTGGGGTGTGGTTGGCGCCGGCGAGTCAGCTCGCTCGCGACTTGGCGACGGTGCGGATGGCGGACGCCACGCGCTCGATCTCCTCACCGGAGTTGTAATAGTGCGGGGAAACTCGAACGACAGGCGGCAGCTGCCGGGCGGCTGCATCGATGGGTGTGCTGGTGGGCGGCGACACCGACACGTTGATCCCCATCGCAGTGAGCCGCCGCATGACTTCCGCGGCCTCCACTCCATCGACTGTCAGCGACAGGATTGCGGCCCGACGCCGACCAAGATCGTGCAAGCGAACGCCCTTGATCTCCACCAGTTCGCTCCGCAACGTGTTGGTCAGCTCCGCGCAACGCGCCTCGATTGCCTGCAACCCGACCGCCAGGGCGTACTTGACGGCCGCGTTTAAGCCCATGCGGGTCGAATAATTTGTCTCCCACGTCTCGAAACGCCTGGCGTCGGGCCTCAACTCGTAGGTACGCGGCCCGGTCATCGTCGCACCGAAGAGGTCGAGCATGGCCGGTTCCGTGCGGTCGAGGACCGCCTTGCGCATGTAAAGAAATCCCGTACCCCGCGGCGCGCGGAGATATTTCCGACCGGTGGCCGTGAGCATGTCACAATTGAGAGCTTCCACGTCGATCGGCATCTGCCCGACGGCTTGGCAAGCATCGAGGAGGAAGGGAATTCCGTACTTGCGGGCAATCCTGCCGACTTCCTCCGCGGGGTTGACCAGCCCCCCGTTGGTGGGAATCCAGGTGACCGCTATCAGCCGAACCCTCTCGTCGAGCATGGCTTCAAGCGCCGACGGGTCGAGCGCGCCTGCTTCATCGTTTGGCACGACCTCGATCGAGGCCCCCGTGCGCGCGGCAACTTGCAAGAACGCGATGAAGTTGGCCGCAAATTCGGCATTGGCGGTGAGAATCCGGTCGCCTGCCCGAAACTGCATCGAATAGAATGCGCGCTGCCAGGCTATGGTCGCGTTCTCGGCAATCGAGATCTCATCAGGACGAGCGCCGATCAAGCGCGCGACCGAGCCGTATACCGCGTTAAGGTCATCATAATGCTCGGCGGCGGCCTCATAGCCGCCGATCTCAGACTCCCGAACAAGATAGTTCTGCACGGCCGCCAAAACCGGCTTTGCTATGAGCGCAGCGCCTGCGTTGTTGAAATGAGCTCGATGCGCTACGCCCGGCGTGTCGGCCCTGAGAGCATCAATATCCAGAACTGTTTCAGCAACGTCGGTCATTATTTTTCGAGATCTCCGCGTGCGGGCGTCCACCGGTCGTGAAGTTTCGTCTGACAAAGGCGCCGAACGCAGGCAATTGGCATTTTTGCACGTATCATTGCGTACACCGGTGCGCCCTCGCCTCGGTCACGCCCTGTCCGATCGCATTATTCCCATACCCACGGGCTAGCCTACGGTGATGAAAGCCTCCCCGCGCGGAGCAGACGTCAGAAAGGGGGGCCCGACGCGGGCTGGAGCGCCTTTTCGCCCAAGCAGAACCCCGCCTCCCTCGTTTACTTCAGAGGGTCTCGCCAGGTCGCAACCTCGCTGGCTCCGAGCGGCTGCTTCGGGTCGGTAGCCACGCCATCTCTCAAGTTCGTGCCATGGCTCATTCAGAAGCTCCCTCAGCAACAAACTATCGAAATCCGCTGAAACTGGCGCTGAATTTAGTCAGGTTTCGTGCAATTTTGTTTCAGTGGACGCACGAGTATTCGATCAACGCACAAAGAGCCTGAAATCGGGCTTGCAGACCAATATGTTTCACCGTGAGCCGGGAGGCCCGTCAGCGGCCCCGCCGAAATGCCGAAACCGGCGTGGCGTGGCACGTTTCCCCGGCTTGACTCATGACTGCGCGGCCAGACGCCTCCGAGCGATCGCAGCATGAACATTGGCACCGTGCAGAAGGCCCCCGTCGTCAAAGTCGAACTTGGGATTGTGCGCAGAAGCGCTGTCTCCATTCCCAATGCGAGCGAACACTCCCGGAACATGCTCCAGGAAACGGGCAAAATCTTCAGAGCCCGTTCCCGGCACCGTAGAGAGTTTTACTTTGTCGGTTCCAAGAACGCTCCCGGCAGCTGCCAGCATTTCATCGACGAGAGCGGCGTCGTTTACGACGGGCACGAACTCGCGCAAATATGAGATCTCGGCCGACAGGCCGTATGTTTGAGCCGTGCCCTTCGCGATCTCGAGCATGTGCTTTTCAATCTCAAGGCTCACTTCCGGCACAAAACTGCGAACATCCCCCAAGATGCGCGCCTGCCCAGGCAGCACATTCCGAGTGCCATCGGTTATGACTTCGGTAATCGAGACGACCGCCGTCTCGTTAGGGCGAAGCCTCCGCGAGACGATCGTCTGCAGGCTGCAGATGAGGCTCCCCACCGCCACCATCACTTCGCGCCCTGACTGAGGCCTCGACGAATGTCCGCCGACACCCTTCAGCGTGATCTCGAAATTGTCCTCTGCGGAAGTGACCGCGCCAATGCCCGCCTGTAGCTGCCCCACTGGCATCCCCGCAGCATTGTGCAATCCATAGATTTCATCGAACGGGAAGCGCTCCATCAGCCCATCGGCGAGCATTGCGAGCGCACCCTTGCCCCATTCCTCCGCAGGCTGAAAAACAAACCGGACCGTCCCGTCGAAACCCCCTTCCGCCGCGAGCAATTTCGCGGCTCCGAGCAACATTGTCGTATGCCCATCATGCCCGCAAGCATGCATCAGACCCGGCTTTTTTGACTGATAGGAAAGGTTCGTATCCTCGAGGATGCGAAGCGCATCCATATCCGCACGAAGGGCTACAGCACGGTTTCCTGTGCCTCGCTTGAGGGTACCGACGACTCCGGTGCCGCCTATGCCCTCGGCAACCTCGTCCAGACCAAATTCGCGCAGTTTCGAAGCCACGAAGGCAGCTGTCCGATGCTCCTCAAAGCCAAACTCTGGATTGGCGTGCAGGTCGTGCCGCCAAGTCGTCATCTCGCGCTCAAGTTCCAAATAATCGAGCTTGCTGTCGTTACTCACGAAACCCTCTCAAATTCTGGAAGTCGTACTCGGCCGGATATCCGCTAAACGTTATTGCAATCCGCCAGAGAAAGGCGCTCTATTTGAGAACTCTGGATGCACATTTGTAACGCGTGGACCATGAATCCAAATCTCGACAGCTTTGATCGCGCGATCCTCGAAATTCTCCAGAAGGACAATCAGACGCCCCAGCGAACGATCGGCGAGCGCGTCAACCTCTCCGCAGCCGCCGTCCAGCGACGCATCAAGCGCATGGAAGAGGGCGGGGTGATCTCCAGAAACATTGCCGTTGTCGAGCCCACGGCCGTGGGGAAACCGATCACATTGTTCGTGGAAGTCGAGCTCGATAGCGAAACGATACGCCATGTCGACGAAGCGAAACGGCAATTTATCGAGTGCCCGTTTGTGCAACAATGTTACTACGTCACCGGAGATGTCGAATTTATCCTCGTGATAGTCATATCGACAATGTCAGCCTACGAGGATTTGACGAGACAGCTATTCTTCAACAACACGAACGTAAAAAAATTTAAAACGTTTGTAGCGATGGATCGTGTAAAGGTTGGTTTGACGGTCGCGATCTAGCTTAAATCTTGTATTTTGAAATAGTCATGGCCTTGCTGCGACGAGAAGAGGGCCTCGCGACCTTAGCTAGGCTACGAAATAACGCGACTTCTTCATGTCAGGTACCAAATGTATCTCCGATCCGTGTTCTATTCCCGAACACAACTCGTTGCTCGGCAAACGTACTTTCAATTCACCGAGTTCAGTCCCGACAAGCAAAGTCGTTGTCTCACCTGCATACGCTTTCTCCAGCAAATTGGCCTTGAGCCCCTGCCTGGTGGTCGAAACTGAAAAGTGCTCCGGTCGCACGCCCAGTCTGCTTTTTCCCCCGGCGATTGTTGATTTCGCAGTGGGAACGGATTGACCTTGCTCAAAGCCGGGAAATGTCACGATCGCGCTTCCATTGGCAATCTCTTTGGCAGCGACATCGATGAAATTGGTCTCTCCGATGAAGTCGGCCACAAAATCAGTGGCCGGCCGCTCGTACAGACATGTCGGGTCACCGATCTGCTCGATCCTGCCTCCCCGCATGACCGCGACGCGGTCAGCCATCGAGAGCGCTTCTTCTTGATCATGAGTGACAAAGATGATCGTGCAACCGATGGTTCGATGAAGTCGTTTAATTTCGAGCTGAAGCTGCTGTCTGAGCTTTCTGTCCAGCGCGCCGAGCGGTTCATCCATTAGCAGAACCGATGGCTTGAATACGATAGCGCGTGCCACCGCAATGCGCTGCTGCTGGCCGCCGGAAAGTTGAGCGGGATACCGTGCTCCATAAGCGCCGAGGTCTACGAGTTCCAGAACGCTCTCGACCTCATCGGCGATGACCTTTTGCTTCCACCCACGACGCCGCAGCGGATAGGCAATGTTCTCCGCCACGGTGAGGTGTGGGAACAGTGCATAGCGCTGAAAAACCATTCCAATTCCGCGCTTATGCGGCGGCTTGTTGGTCACCACCTCCGAGCCGATGCGAATTTCACCGGCGGAAGGAATATTGAAGCCAGCGATGTTCATGAGGATCGTGGACTTTCCTGATCCACTCGGCCCCAACAGCGCGAGGAACTCGCCTTCGGCGACATCGAGCGTCACGTTATCGAGTGCCACCATGGAGCCATAGCGCATGGTGAGGTTCGATACAGACACCGAAGCGCCTTGAATGGTCAAATCCGCCGATGGAGACTTCACGAGCACAACCCTTTTGCGAGCATCACTGTTCTTTACTTACGCCGCGACGCTGAATAGCTTTCGTTCACATTGGGTCAGGCGTTCGACCCCGCCCGATCGGACCACTACAGCCTCGCTAATGGCCAAGCCTTCGGCAGACAGGTACATGTGGAGGACCATCCCCTCCTTGAGCTTCCACGTCTCAGCCGGCGTGAATTTATGAACGAACTCGCTGCCCTTCTGAGTGGAAGAAGGATAGCAGCCCAGGGTGTATCCGGTGATGTTGTCGTAACTCGGACGAAGGCCGGCGGCGAGGATCGGCTCGCGAGCCAAAGCATCGATATCCCCGGCCACAGCTCCCGGAATCATTGCCGCGAACTGGCGATCCTGGATTTTGATCAACTGATCCATGACATCGAGCTGCTCCTTGGTCGGCTCGCCTACGACGACCGATCGCATGATCCGCGAGCTATAACAGCAGACCCGGGGGTCAGTTCGATATGGACGATGCTTCCTTTCTCGATGGGATGAGTATGCTCATTCCCGTGTAGCGCGCCCCAACCGATCCCAGTCGTGATCGGTCCCACGCGGCCCGGATCGGCGCCCATCTCGAGATACGTGTTCGCGGCAGCCTTCACGACATCGCGCTGACGCCCTCCTACCTTGATGGCTGCAACGCCTCGTAGCACCGCCTCATCGCAGATTTGCGCTGCGCGACGAAGATACTCGATCTCCGCCGGCGACTTAACGGCCCTCAGCTCCCAAATGCGAATGCCGATGTCCTTGAATCGAGCGTCAGGGAGCTCGCGCTTCAGATCCGCGAGCCGCCGAACAGACATCGACGACGAGTCGAATTCGACGCCGATATCCACCTTGTCGAATCCGCGCTTGCGGAGTTCCTCAGCAAGTACCGAGACGGGATCATCCCAATCCTTGAAGCCAACGATCTCGGAGAATGGCGACCGTTCGATCGCCGGCACGAGATCAAGACTCCGCACGATGAGGAAGGGCTCCCCCTCCCGCGGGACGACCGCGCACCGCCACATCGTCTGTGAAATGCCGAAACCGGACACCCACTGCATGGATTCCAATTCGTCCAGGACGAGAACCTGCAGATCCAAGTCGGCCATAATCCCGCGCACTGCAGACAAACGCTGCGCGAACTCTTCCTTGGAAAATTCGAGATCGATATGTTGCATGATCAGTCGTCCTTCGAAGTATTGCCAACGGCTGGCGTTCGCAGTGATAGGAGTTGATGGACCAGATAAGCGGCTGCCAGTGCAGCAAAGAAAATCACCGCGACAACAGCAACTTGGGGGCTGATTTCTTGCTTGATGTCTTCCCACATCCGGACAGACAACGGTACGCTGCTCGGACCGCCTAGAAACAAGCCCAAAATGACATCGTCGAATGCCATGATGAATGAGAAGAATATTGCACTGAGCAGTGACGGGAGGAGCAATGGAAGCGTGACCGTCCTGAAGGCCGTTATCGGAGTCGCACCGAGGCTTTGGGCCGCACGCTCAAGCGAGGCGTCGAGCTGGCGCAAGCCACCGACGATCGCGATCAGCGCATAAGGGATGCCGACGACGGTATACGCAATCACGAAACCCGCTTTAGTCCCGAGAAGCCCGATCTTTCCGAGGAAGAAATACAGACCCAACGCAAGCACGACGTGTGGCAGAACGATCGGCGAGATCAGCAATATGTAGATCGCGATACGAGCTGGCGCCCGCTGACGGACGATCGCGTACGCTGCCGGAACGCTCAAAGCCACCGCGAAAAGAGAGGCCAGCAGGCACGTTTGGATACTAAACCAGGCCGCCCTCAGCCATATGTCGTTGGAAACGAAGGTGTTGAACCAACGCAGGGAATATCCGGGAGGCGGGAACGTCAGGTAGGACGCCGAACTGAAGGCGAGCGGGAAGATGACCAGCAACGGCACGAGTAGAAAGATGAACGCTAGGACCGTCGTAGCCCACAACAGGGGGGTCCGGATGACGGCAAGCGCCTCCGACAGGGATCGGGCGAACGGGTGAATCCGGCACCGTAGGCTTTCAACCACATCCGGATAGCGGGTGAGGCCCGTCCCATTCTTAGCGGTCAGCTTTTTCGTACTCCTGTCCTCTCCCGTGTCTGGGGCCAGCGTCGAGCGGAAGATAATCAGCATCGCAATCACGATGCTCAGCAGGATCACCGATTGCGTGGTCGCACCAACAAAGTCAGCGAGCGCCGTCACACGGACGGTAATACCTTGTGCAAGCATGTAGTCCCCTGCCCCGCCGAGCAGAGCCGGCGTGACGTAGAAGCCGAGGCAAGACAGAAAGACGAGTGTGCAGCCGCCAACAATGCCAGGTGCGGTCAGAGGCGCGAATGCGTGAAGGAATGCGCTCACCGGATTGCTGCCGAGATTGGCGGCCGCGTCGGTCAAAGACCGATCGACACGCATCATGGCCGCATAAAGCGGAAAGACCATAAGCGGCAACTGGATCTGAACCATGCCGACATAAACGCCGAACGTATTGAAGACCAGATCAAGCGGATCCTGGATCAGACCCGCACCCAGAAGAGTCTTGTTCACCACGCCATTGGGCGCCAAAATGATGACCCATGCATAGGTCCTGATCAGGACGCTTGTCATGTACGGCAACGAAACAAGCAGAAGTAGAATGGCAGCCGCCCTGCCTTTCACTTTCGAAAGTTGGTACGCAAGCGGGTACCCGATCAACAAACAAATGATCGTGACGATGATCGAAAGAGTCAGTGTCCTGAAGAAGATCCGTACAAACGCCGCCTGAGATAGGGTTTGTCGATAGCCGTCCAGGGTCCATTCATCTCCGATCCAAAAGCTTCCACCAAACAGTTGGACAAGAGGAACGAGATAGAATGCAGAAACAAATAGCAACACTGGCCCCAGCAATATAAGGGGAGCCACGTAAGCCGCTTTGTTCGATTTTGTCACCAGTACAACCCGCCAATGTTGCTTTGGAGAAGAGCTACGAGGCGCGCATTGCGCCATCCCGGTAGCCGTGCTGAAGGCCAGGCCGGACTTACGAGCCGCCTGCAGCACTTGGTGCAGGCGGCTCGAGAGACCCTAAGATCAGCGAACGCCAGAGATCCAGGCTTCCCACTGTGAGACAGCGTACCGCTCGTTGTCCTGGCCCTTCGTCTGCTGGGACCAGAAGTCGTAGTTTTGCACGATCTGAAGGCCGCGCACTTTTTCGTTGGTCGGGAGCAGGGCCGCGCGAGCTGGGTCGATCAGCTTGAACGCGTTGGCGTTCGGCGGGGAATACAGAATGTGCTTGGCAAATTCCGCTTGGCGATCAGCCCGAGCGCTGAAGCCAAGGAACTTCATCGCGTTCTCGGCATTCTTAGCGCCCTTCAGCACGTACCAGTTGTCGTACTGGATAATGCCCTGATCCCAGCTGACGCCGAGGTTCGCGCCTTCCTCGATCGCGCCGAAAACACGTCCATTCCAGGCGCTACCGATCACGGCCTGCTTGTCGATAAGCAGCTGTGAGGTCTCAGCCCCGCTGGTCCACCACTTCAGGATGCTTGGCTTGATCCGCTCGAGGCTCTTGAAGGCCCTATCCCAATCGATCGGGTAGAGCTTTGCCGGATCCACGCCGTCCGCCAGCAGGGCGATCTCATACGCCGCAGCGGTGGGACCCCAAGTGCCACCAGCGAGCGTGCGCTTGCCCGGAAAGCGCTTCACATCCCAGACATCGGCCCAAGTCTTGGGCACCTCGTTGGGGAACGCCGCTTTGCTGTACACGCTAATGAGGGAGTAGACGATGTGGGGGCACGTGTATTTCGATGTCGCGATGGGCGTGAACGCCTCAAGGTCCTCTTTCTCGAAATACTGGTAGTCGATGGGCAGGAGGAGTCCGTCGCGCTCGAAGCCCGGCGTGACGCCACCCGCTGCAACGGCGACATCATAGCGCGGCGCACCGGCCAGGATGCTGGCCCGAACAGCGCCAGTCTCCACGCGGGGATTCCGGATGACCTTGATGCCGGTCTCCCGCTCGAAAGGCTCGAAATAGGCCTTGCGCTGAGCCTCGCCCCAGACGCCACCACCATCGAATACAACCAGCTCGCCCGTTCCGCGGATGGCCTTGGCTATTGCCGGCTTGACGAGCCCGGTAACCGCCAATGAGATAGCTCCGGCACCCTGAAGAATACTACGCCGATTGATTTGCCGAGACATGTCTAACCTCCACCTTTTCAAATTCCCCAATTGGCAGATCGGTTGATCCCGATCCGTCCACGATTGCCAAAAAGTTTAGACCGTCCTGAACGAAGCTTGCGCTCGAATTGCCTGAGGCTTCTGCAAATTTGTTTCATTTGAGCGGCGGAATCGGAGGCGGCGCCCCAAACGCGGCGACTGAAGCATACACTATGCATCAGCCCCGGTTTTTAGCATTTTTGTACTGCTTATCGCCATTATCGGGGCGCTTTTTAAGATTTCGTATCGATCGGGGTTCGCCCGAGTTGGCAAGAGCCCGAGCGGTGACATGAGAAAATGCTGCAATATCGGGCCGAAATTGACGCGCACGCCTCTCGCGAACCCGATATCTTCTATCGCATAGCGGTAGGCCTCAATCGAGGCTTTCGAGACCCTTCCACTAACGGGATATGCGGATGATCTACACAGATGAGAGCGCCAACATCTCACTGGCACACGACCCCCTCAAGGCCATCGTCGCGCCGCGCCCGATTGGGTGGATCACAGCTCAGAGCGCGGGCGGCGCCATCAATCTCTCGCCCTACAGCTTCTTCAATGCGGTCGCCACTCGACCACATCTCGTTTCATTCTGCTCCGAAGGAAAGAAAGATGCCGTGACGTTCATCGAGGAGACGCGTGAATTCACCTGCTCCTTCGTCTCCAAGCGGCTGGCCGATGCAATGAATGAAACGTCCGCCGACCTCCCGCGCGGACAAAGCGAGTATGCGTATTCCAAACTCGGGATGGAGGCTTCCAGATATGTGCGCCCTCCCCGGGTGTCGGGCACTCCCGCCGCTCTCGAATGCAAATTGATTTCAGTCCTTCAAATGCGAGACGTCGAAGGAACTCTCATTCCGACCTTCATGGTCATCGGCCAGGTAGTCGGCATCTATATCGACGCCGCTTACCTAAGGGATGGCCGGTTCGATACCGCCGCGGCCAATCCGGTCGCCCGCTGTGGCTATGCGGACTATGCCGAGGTCAACGAAATGTTCTGCATTCTCCCGCCCAGTTGGCGCGATAGGTCAACCTGACAGCGCAGCCATCCCTCTTCGCGAAGGGCGGGCGATCAACCAATGCTCGCCAGCATGGCCAAATCGATCAACTTAGAACATCCCTATCGCTAGGTCGCGCGGACAAAGCGGATCCCCTAATCAGCCGAGGCGTGATTCAAGGCTGTTCTTTGGGGAGAACAGCGACACTTCGCGGGCTGGAAAGATGGATCGTCAGGTTTTGGCGATGCCGTTGAGCGACCCGGGGCACCCAAGGTCCCAGAACAGCCCGGCCATGATCTGCATGCCCTCTTCGGCGATCGTCACTGGCATGTGCTCGTCCGGCGCGTGTTGCGAGCAGGCAGGGTAGGAATGCGGAATCCAGAGCGTCGGCATGCCAATAATCTCAGCAAAGACCTCGTTTGGGAGTGATCCGCCGAAGTTCGGCTGAAGGGCTACATCACGGCCAGTCGTTTGCTCCATCGACCCCAGGGCAAACTTGGCCCAGGGATTGTCGAGGTCCGTGCGCGTCGCTAGGTAGAAGTCCTCGCGAAGTTCCTCGATACGAATGTCGGTGAAGCCCCTCGCGTCGAGGTGAGCTCTCAGAGCCGGGACTACATTGTAAGGATCGACCCCGACAACGAACCGCAACTGGCATGTTGCTTTGGCAGAGGGGGGAACAGCTCCAACTGGGGCCTCAGGGCGTCCGCACGTGAACGCCAGGATCTCGAAGTTGCACCAGCCATAGACTTGCTCGGGGCCAACCAGGTCAGGCTCACCCCAACTGTCGTCGATCGCAGGATCGCCAGCACCCTTTTCGAGCTTCAGCTTCTTAAGCGCGGCGCGGACATTTTCGGGAATTCGCTCTGGACGCCATTCTGGCAACGCAATGCGGCCTTTCTCGTCGGTGAGCGTGGCCAGTGCATGTGTCAGCCGGATACCCGGATTGGCCAGCAGGCCGCCCCAGTTGCCGGAATGATAGGCGCCTTCGCGTAGGTCGCAGTGCAGATTGAAGCCGACAGTACCACGCGCCCCTAAGAACAGAGTCGGCGAGTTCGCTCCCAGTCGCGGCCCGTCGGACGCGATCAAGCAATCCGCCTTCAAGCGCGCACGGTGGGTCCGCGCGATATCGGCCAAGCCCAGAGAGCCGGTCTCCTCCGCCATTTCGATCAGGACTTTGACATTGAAGCCAAGGTAACCGCGCCTTTCCAAGATCAGTCTCAAAGCAGCCAGGTTGATCGAATGCTGCCCCTTGTTATCGGCTATGCCCCGACCATAGAGGCGGCCTTCAGCTTCGACGAGCGTCCAAGGATCGCGCCCCTCCTTCCAGTCACCGGACATACCCCAAAGCACATCGCCATGGCCGTAGATCAGAATGGTAGGTAGCGCGGGATCTTCGATGCGCTCGGCAAAGAGAGCAGGAAGCCGAGCCTCGGCCGGATTGTCCAGTTGCTCGCAGCGGAAGCCCATGGCTTCCAATAGAGGTCGTATCTCACCATTGAGGTAGCGCAAATTGTCTTCGAGGGAGTCCAAACGGGGGCTCTCACTTGCAATGGCAATCCGCGGCTTCATCTCCGCAAAAAAGGTGCCATCGCGGACGTAGCGAAGGGCCGCGGCCACAACTTGTTCACGATCGGCCGTCGCGGGCGAAAAGCTGGACATATTCGGACCTCGACCAGCAAACGATGCAGGCGCAGAAATGAGGCGACGCCCGCGAGATGAATTAGTATTGTAACGTTCGTGAGAAGCGCGCTCTTATTTCATAATAAAAATGCAATATTCTTTCATTTCCAGCTGGCCTTGCGCATGATTGGTAAGCGGTCGGTCGAACCCCTTCACCGACCGCGCTGATGTGTCGTGGTAGCGGCGAGCGTTCGGCTTCAATGCGTCAACCAGAACGCGAGCCACGTGCACGGCGTTGCGCTTCGTCCCATCATGGATTTAGTTCAGTCAGCGACGAAAGATCGGTTTCAGCACCCTTGCACACGGCCGGCAGTATTGGCCCGGCCACGGGGGAGATGCTGCTCGTCGCGCGTCGCGGTACGACGGGCACATCGTGCCGCCTGCCAACTTCCGGCAGGTGCCGTTGTTGTTGCACATCTCCGCGCTGATCGGTCCAGTCGAGCGCGGTCTCCATGGGGACCGGCGTGGCATAGCCGGGTGCGAAGCGCATCAGGCTGCGATCGTCCATGCGCAGCGGCCGCACGATCTTGCCGGGTTGACACGATTGTCGCCGTGATCGGTCACCCAATTGTCGAGCCGCCCCAGGTCGTGTTTCAGCCCGGCGAGATCGTCGCCGATATTGGCTTGATGAGCCCGTTTGTTTAATGCGCTGCATGCGGCGCTGGTTGACATCCGCCGAAAGATCGACCGCCTCCGCGATCTTCCGCTGCGACGTCTTGGTGTCTTGCTGCAGGATCCGGATAACTGCCTTGTCTCGCTGGTCCAGATTTCGCGAGCCGTTCGATGATTTCGCGCGAATCCCTAGTCCAAACTGGAGCAAAATTGCAGCGAAGTTACTTAATTGGAGCGCAACGCTCGATAAAAGCGCAATATTGTATTTTTGTACCGACTACTGTAGCTGAAGGCCCGACACATGCTGATCGCCAATCGCAACCCCGATCACGGCAAGCCTCTCGATCCGGTCGATGCGAAAATGCTGGGACCGTCGGCGGCGTCAGAGGTCGAGCGATTTCTTCAAAAGCGTGAGGGGCACAAGGCGACGCCGCTGGTTTCCCTGCCGCAGTTGGCCGGTGCGCTTCGCGTCTCTTCGATCCACATGAAGGACGAGGGTCACCGGCTTGGCCTTGGCAGCTTCAAGGCCTTAGGCGGCGCCTACGCTGTCATTCGACTGATCGTGGAGGAGGCCTCCAAGCAGCTGGGCCGCGAAATCGACATCGCCGATTTCAATTCGCCGGACGTCCGCAATGTGGCGGCTCAGTTCACCGTGGCTTGTGCGACCGACGGAAATCACGGTCGTTCAGTCGCTCAGGGCGCGCAGTTGATAGGTGCTCGCTGCGTGATCTTCGTCCACTCCGGCGTCAGCGATGAACGCGTCGCCGCTATCGCTCGCTACGGGGCTCAAATGGTCCGCGTCGCCGGCAATTACGACGACTCTGTCGCAGAGGCTGCCCGCGTCGCCGAGAAGAATGCCTGGGTCATTGTATCGGACACCTCCTGGCCCGGTTACGAACGCATTCCAGGTTTGGTTATGCAGGGCTACACCGCGCTTCTGAGCGAGGCTCTGAAGGCGTTTCCTCAGGTGCCCACGCACGTCTTCGTTCAGGCGGGCGTAGGGGGCATTGCTGCAGCCGCGGCCGCCTATTTCTCAGAGGTACTGGGTGACAAGCGCCCATACTTCGTTGTCGTCGACCCGTCCAAGGCCGCCTGTCTGTTCGAGAGCGCCCGCGCTGGTCGTCCGGTCAAGGTCGACCACGGTGAGCCGACCATAATGGCGATGCTGGAATGCTATGAGCCATCGCTCGTGGCCTGGCGTATCCTTTCGCGCATCGCTGACGCCTTCATGACGGTCGAAGACAGCGAAGCTGTCGATATCATGAAGCGGTTGGCCTACCCGCTCAGCGGCGACCCAGCAATAGTCGCCGGCGAAAGCGGCGGCGTTGGCTTGGCTGCCTTGAGCCAGGTTGCTCGTCTCCCGGAACTTCGGAAGCAGATCGGACTGAATGAACAGTCCAGGGTTTTCCTGATCAACACCGAAGGAGCTACGGACCCCGTACTCTATGAGGAGATCGTCGGCCGCTCCTCCGATGAAGTATTGGCTGCGAACGCGAAGGTGGCGGCATGACCGATCTTGCCCAATTGAAAGCGGACATTCCTCCGCGCCTTTCAGCGGAGCCCGGCCGGCGGGCGTGACCTGCACCGGCCTGATGGTGCGATCTACGAACGAGACCTCAAACTCCTTCTCCAAACTCCCAAGGATCTGCGAAACGGCCGACTGGGTCATTCCGAGCTGCCGCGCGGCCTCGGTCAGGCTTCCCGACATCACAACGGCGCGGACGAGCTCCAACTGGCGCAGATCGAAACCGAGCTTCCACAACCGCCGTACCAAGCATTGCGGGCGGGTTCCCAAGCAAGGCTCTCATTTCTGTCGCTGTCCCTTGACCGATTGAGATTTCGCACGCTCGGTTTCGGCCTGACCAACGACCTTCTCCTGCTGAGCCTTCAACTTGGCCAGCGCATCAGTCTGCAGGAGCGCGTTCGGCAAAGGCTGACCAGGCGATTCCGCAAGCATCCGAGCCGCTTCTAACGCCGCGGCAGCTTCACGAGCCTCACGCGTGGCGGATTGCTGCGTGGCGTTGACAATGGCGCGCTCTGATACCAACTCGCGCTGCGATTGCGGATCCATTCCGCCCCGGCCCTCCTGCCGGCGTTCGACCTCGATTGCGCGATCCGATAGCCGCTGCGCGTCCGCAGCTTCACGATTCTCTTTCAATCTCACAGCTTCGGCGCGCTCGATCAGCCGGTCTGCAGAGACGCCGGCCAGTCGCTCGATATCTCCGCGTGACAGCTCCTGAACCCCTCGTTCCTCCATCCGCTGAAAATCCACCCGCATCGCCAGGGTTTCGAGATAGCGCGCCGATGTCTCGCGGAATTGGTCCTTTGTCGCCCCATCCAGGAGATCGGTCGTGCGCGCGACCGCGTCATTCATGGCGCGAAGATCCTTCGCCATCTGTTCCGATGTGATTGCCACAGGCTTGTCCTCCTTGCCCAACCAATGCTGCACGCGTTTCTCAAGGGAGTGGATGATGCCGCCCAGCGTCTGCGCCATTGCCAGGCGTTGGACCATCTCCGACGCAACGGCGCTCAGTGTGTCCTCCTTCAGAACCGCCGACCAGGCCTCCAAGCCCTCGCCGACAGCCCGGCGGTCCGCGTCGCTCAGCGGCAGCCTGATCGGATTTTCGCGAGCCGTCGCAATGCGCTGACGCGCCTTCTCGATAAGTCCATGATTGATGGGGTCCCGCGCATAGGCGCGATCGAGGGCTTCACGCGCCGGGCGCGGGCGCTCGGCCACATCGACGATCGCCTTGTCCCTGGCGCCATAGCTCTGTGACGAAGCCCGCTCCACTGCCGAGGTCGCGACGATCTTGAGACCCTGGGCGCGCGCATGCTGCGCATAGACCTCACGCCAGGTCCGAAAATCGTCCCTGTTCGGATGGATCTTCTGGCCGTTCTCGTTCTTCACAGTGATGACGGCGTGAGCGTGAATATGCCCCTCGGCCTCCTTGTCGGTATGGATGCCGAACATGAATTTATGGTCGGCGAAGCGGTCATGCAGGAACTCCCGCACCGCGTTGGTCAACGCCGCGACATCGGTACCCGCCTTGGCCGAAATCATCAGATGCATCGTGTCGCGCGGCGACTGCGATCGCAGGGACGGCGCCCAATCCCGCGCGGCCTCGCGTGCACCTGACTTATCAGCAACTGACTGACCACGGTCGTCGGTCAACGCACCGTATTTTGCGATGTGCTGCCTGAGCTGGAAGGCAACCCCGTCACGCCCATGCCGCGATGCACCGGGTTCGACGCTCATGGCATGTTGAGGGTGACCGGTCGCGGCTTCGATCCGAGCCTTGATGGCAGCCTCCGATCTGGCATCGAGGCGCTTCTGGCTAAAGCCATCCTGCTCAGTGCCGATTTGCTCGTCGCGGACTCTGAAGCGCTCCTTGGCAGCGCCCGCCATCGCAACCACCATCCTGGCCTCTAATTCCCCGTCCGATGTCAGCTCGAGCCGAAAAGCGTGTCGGTGGCCGGCGAAGCCTGAGGCGATTGCGCGCTCACAGGTTTCCCTCCCAGCAGGCGTATCGCGCACGCCATGCAGTTTCAGCCTGACCGCGACGACATCCTGGCTCTCCTTCCTGGTCTCGAAGGATTTGGACCACTGCTTGATTTCATCGGCCACCGCTTCACGATCGGCTAGAATGCGCCCGTCATGGGTTTCAAGCGCGACGTCGTCGCGCTGGACATATTGCCCGGTTGCGGTCGCGCGCGGGGCCCCATGGGCGAAGGAGATGACCTTCACCACGGCCGGCTGATACCCCGCCGCCAGGCGACGCGCTCGACTGAGCGCACCGCCCTCTATCCGAGCCGGCGGCGCCTGCCGAGCCGGTGACGCGCCGCCGCCGCC
This sequence comes from Bosea vestrisii, assembly GCF_030144325.1. Classification (NCBI taxonomy): domain Bacteria; kingdom Pseudomonadati; phylum Pseudomonadota; class Alphaproteobacteria; order Hyphomicrobiales; family Alloboseaceae; genus Allobosea; species Allobosea vestrisii. Next base: position 128,557 of record NZ_CP126308.1, read on the forward strand.
CTTCGCCCTAACGCTATCGAGGCGGCGTTCACGCTCGGCATCGCGCCCTCCCGTGATAGTGACGCCGCGCAGGATGGCGCGCGCACCCATCATCGCTGCCCCCGGCGTCCGGCCAAAATCCTGGCCGCGTTCACTCGCCTGCGCCGATATCAGAGCCGACCGGCGCCGTTGCGCCTGGCCATGGGCAACAGCCTCACGGGCCCCGCGAAAGATTTCCGTCCATCGCTCGATCACCACCGCTTGGCTCATGTTGCGGCGCCTTCCATTTCGGCCGCCTCGGCGGCAGACAGCCGCGCAACCCCTCTAAGTCGCGCGCCATGTGTCACCGTGATCTCGGTCAACTCGTCGTCGATGGCAGCGATCGCGCCGTGGAGCTCGCTCCAGACCTGCTCTGCCGCCGCGAGTTCGGCTCCTCTGCCCTGTCGCATCATCCTCAGCATCTGTGCCAGAGTGCGGCCAACCTGCCGGACCTCTGCCGCCAGGGCGACGACAGCTTCCATGTTTCCCGCCGACAGTGCCGGTCCGGCCTGAACGGATGCTCGGATCAGGCGACGCACGACCTCCGCTTTCGGCAAGCCGAACGACGCCACTGCCTCTTCCAGGCATGCCGCGTCATCGTCGGACAATTCCGTGCGAAGCCGGGGCTTTTTCCGCGGACCGCAATTCGCTCGAGCCATCGCACCCTCCGCTGCCTTTCCGGCCGCCCTACCGATGCGCTGCTGCCCGCGATCGAGTCGGCAATGCCGCGCCAGCGAACCGGCTGCGCTCGCAGCTTCCCTTAGTTTGGCCCACAAACCGGTATCTTGTCAACCAATAGTCGGAATACCGACTTATCCTTTCTCTCTCCTTGTTTCGCGGTTCCGGCGCGCCTCAAGCACGCCCGCCTGCCTGTCGAGCATGGTGCATTCCCGAATGGCCGCTTTGGACGCGACGGCATGACAGCCGACGATATCCACGCATGCCGGAGTACCGAGATAACGAAGTTCGGCAATCGATCAATCATCGCCTTCGGCACCGGTTCGTTCCGTCGGACGTGCGCTTGGGCAGCGCATATTTCCGTGAGATCACGATTGTCGAACTGCCGCATCAGCGGGGTAGCGTATTCCGTCATTTTCATGGTCACTCACTGCCACACAACTGCGCCGCATGACGCCATGAACCCCTCATTGCGGTGTTCCGGCAAAACCGCACCACTTGGCATCGTCAGGGCGTGTGTCTGTCACTGTCGTGCTCGCTTGCTCCACAGTTCCAGCAACACGTCGTTGCGCTGATCAGCGATCGCCGCAGGTCACGACCAAGCCATCAACGAAACACGGCGGCGCTTTAATCGACGACCAATCGAGTTCCAGACCAGGGCACTCCCGCCTTGACAAGATTAGTCAATATACTGACCAATGACCAAAACCATGCGTCATCGCGTTGGTGACGCATGCGGTCAGTAGGCGATCGAGGGCTGAACGATGGCGAGCATTTTCGCGGTGGCGACGCCGAAGGGTGGCAGCGGCAAGACGACGATGTCGATCCTGCTCGCCGGCGAACTCGCGCAGCAGGGCTATGCGATCGGCCTGGTCGATGCCGATCCGCAGGGCTCGGCTTATCAATGGCATGCCTCGTCGAAAGCGCGCGGCCATGACCCATCCGGCATCGACATCGTCCATGCGACAACCGAAGCTGCGGTGCTGAAGCACCTGGCCGAACTCGACGAGCGCGATGCGGTGATCATCGATACACCCGGTTTTGCCGACACACGGATCACGGAGACGGCATTCCGGGCTGACCTCGTCATCCTGCCGTGCAAGGTCTCGATGTTCGACGCTTCGCAGATCGTCCGGACGGTCGGCTTTATGAAAAAGCGCGCGGCCGAGATGGGTGTTGCGGAGCCGCCTTATCGGGTGGTGATCAACGAATATGACAGCCTCGATCGCAACACTGCGCCGATCCGGGAGGTGCTGGGATATTTCGACGGCGAGGGCGTCAAACTCTGCCAGAACGCGCTCTATCGCCGGATCACCTACCGCACCATGACCAATGGCCACGGCACGCTCTATCAGATGAACGACAGGGACGAAGCGGTGCGCAAGGCGCGCTACAACGCCGACCAGGTCGTGCGCGAGCTGCTCGCCGCCAGCCAGGAGACGTCTGCGTGACCGAGACGAAGCGGCGCCTCGCTTTGCCGCGCAAGGCGACGGCCGAAACCGCACCTGTCCCGCGACCAATGGTCGTGACGCCCGATTATGGCGCGGAGCCGTTGCGGCCATCTGGGACGTTTCCCGCGACGAGCGATGGGGCCGGCGCTCAGATCGTCAGGCAGGTCGGGTCCTCGATGCCACCGCGACAGCGCGACCCGTTCGAAGGTTACGGTGACCGCCTGGCCTCGCGACCGCTGGCGTTGCGCTTGCCTCGCCCGATCGATCTCGTCATCCGGCAGATCGCCGCAGAGCGCCAGGTGCAGCCACTCCGGCTGATCGACCAGGCCGTGCGTGAATTTCTCGAGAGGCTCGCTCGCCTCCCTGATCGCCCCGATGCATGATCGCGCTGACTCAGCCATCAGCGGAGACACCGTGATGCCTGCGCGATGAGACAGATCGCGATCGAGGGTGAGGTGATCGCGACCGACACTGCGGATTTCCAGACGAGACTCGCCGATGCTCAGGCTCGTCAAGTCCGGCCCTTGTGTCTGTGTCGCAATCCGGGACTGCCGCTCTATATCGCGCGGGTTGGAAGTCGTCTGACCCTAAAACGCATGCCGGGCACAGGTGCGCGGCATGACCCCGCCTGCCCGTCCTATGAGCCGCCCTATGAGCTGTCGGGATTGGGCTCGGTTGCGGGCTCAGCGATCAGCGAGGATCTGGAAACCGGAAACACCCTGCTCAAGCTCGATTTCAGTCTGACAAAATCGGCCGGCCGTGCGCCGCCGGCTCCAAGCGCGACGCCAGACAAAGGCGAGGTCCGCAGCGACGGGACCAAGCTGACGCTACGCGCCCTCCTGCACTATCTCTGGGATCAGGCGGGTTTCAATCGGTGGCGGCCAGGCATGGCCGGCAAACGCAACTGGGCCGTCATCCGAAAGTTCCTGCTCGAGGCAACCGAGGGCAAGACCAGCAAGGGCAAGGCGCTGCCAGATATCCTCTACGTGCCAGAAATGTTTCAATCCGAGCGCGAGGCTGAGATCGCCCAGCGCCGTTCGGCCTTCATCGTGCGAGCAACGGCTACAGCCGGCAAGGCCCGTCCGCTTCTCATCGTCGTCGGCGAGGTCAAAGAGATCGTACCTGCCCGCTCCGGGCATCGTCTGCTGATCAAGCACGCGCCAAAGTTCCCGTTCCTGCTGAACGAGGACATCCACCGCCGCATGGGGGTGGTATTCGCCAGCGAGCTTTCGCTGTCGAATGCGAGCCCGGAGGCGCATCTCGTCGCGATCGCCACCTTCGGCCTGGATCTGGCCGGTGTCGCAACGGTCGAGGCGATCGCGCTGATGGCGGTCACAGAGAACTGGATTCCGTTCGAGAGCGTGTCCGAGGCAAACCTGCTCGATGCCCTGACTCGACGCAAAGTCAGTTTCCTGAAAGGGCTGCGCTATAATCTTCCGGCGAACCAACCTCTGGCCAGCGTCGTGCTCCACGAGGAGGCTCCGACGCCGCTCGCCATGTTTATCGTGCCAAACGAGGCCGATGCGGCCTATCGCCTGGCTCTCGATGCGCTGGTCGCTTCGAGCGACCTGCCGGCCTGGATCTGGTCGCGAGGCGACGAGCCGATGCCGGCGCTCCCGGTCTAGGTGACAGACCACCACCCCACTAACCAGAGTTGCGCAAGGGATCGTTCCCTCCGGCCGAAGCGCTGGAGGCGGTTCGGTGAGCGCCGGATGGCGCGAGGAGAGCCCGGTCCGGCCGTGAGCCGGATGCGCCGAGATGACCTTGGCCACTCCACCCCGCAACACAACCGGCGATCGTCGTCCCAGACGGAACTATTCTAATTCGATATATTGATAACCAATGGTCCGTATAATAGTTTGATGACGCTGTGCGGGGGGTTGCACGGAAAATTTTTATCCTGCCCCGAAGGTCGCGTCATCGCCATGGTCAATGTCCGCCGTCCCCGCGAAGGCGAGCAATCCATCCTGAACGAGATGCTGGCAATGCGCCTGCAGGAGCTGGAAGCGCAGAGCAATGACTCGCCCGGCTTCATCAGCAAGCTCGGCATCGGCAAGGGCACCTATTACGATGTCTCGCGCGCCAAGGGGAATCCGACCCTTCGCACGATCGAGCGGATCGCCGCGCGCCTGAACATGAGCGTCTTCGAATTGCTGGGATTCACGGAAGACGACGCGCGCCGCGCGCTGAAACGCAACGGCGTCGACTATGATGAATTGACCTCGGCGCTGGCCGACAAGAGCAAAGCCGACGAGCGGATCGCGGCGCAGGCCCGCTTGCGAAAATAAGCATCCATCCCGGTCGCGACTGGCGACATGCGAAAAGCCGGCCCGACGCGCGTGGCGTCAGACCGGCCTATTCGATCGGTGATGCTCAAAACGGCAGTGCGGCCAGCTCGACGGCATGGACTGCTGACCAGCTCTCGCCCTCTGCGAAATACGCCGCTTCAACCTCGCTGCGGTCCTGCTCGGTTAAGAATTCGAGCTCGCGCTGCGCTTTGCGACGCTCCCGCGGCCTCAGGCAGGCATCGGCCAGCTCGGCCCTGAGTTCGGCAATCTGCTGATCGATCGGCATGGTCATGAGAACCTCCTTCGTCTCGAATGGACGAAGGCGCGCCACGCGTCGGCGGAGACCGGGTCAAGGATCGGCGCCAGCCGACCGCCGCAGGCGGCGCGTGGGGGAGCCGAAATGCGTCAGCATTTTGGGGGCACCGCGCGTCCTTGAGGCGGGCTCCGCCGGCCGTATCATGGGCCGACCAGAGAGCTCCCTCCAGCTCCCGCGGGAAGCGCCTTTGTGCCATGCCTCGGCTGAACGCTTCGGCCGCATGAATGGGACCTCGAAGGAATTCAGCGAAACGGTTCGCCGGCGCACCTCCGCGACACGATCGTCACCGGGATCGGCAGAGACGGCGTGCGGGCTTCGGTCGCGAGGCGACTGGAGTCGTGCGCAGAAGGCGTCTCGCCCAACCCCAATCCTTCACGGACGCGAATCGCCGAGGCCAGACCGATTCACAATTGTCGTTGGACGCAAAACCTGCCGCTGCGCGATTCTGGTGTCATGATCGCCCAGCCCTATCGGTTCTACGTGGAACGCGAGGACGCCTCGAAGAACATGGCCCGCTACTATGCCATGTCGATCGAGCCGACCCTGTTTGGAGACATCTGCCTCACCCGCCGCTGGGGCCGAATCGGAACACGCGGACAGGCGATGGAGCATCACTTCGAGTGCGAGGAGGATGCGGTCGGTCTCTTCCTCGATCTGCTGCGGCAGAAGCGCAAGCGTGGCTATCGCCCGACAGGAAAAGCGGCGAGGTCACGCGCTTCGGCGATGCTGGACACGGTCCTTCGCTGATGGTCACAAGCACGATCGGAATTGCCGCGAGCAATCGCTGGCAGCGGCCATTGGAAGCGGAACCGCCGGTCGATCTGGCGGGTGCGGCCAGTGACATGACGAATGCCTTCCTCAGCGGGGAGGCTTCTCGTCGATCACGACATTCTGCTGCGCCAAGATGGCGTTGGTCAGCGAGCGCTTGCTTGAGCTCCCCCTTCGATCTTGCTCCGAACGGCTTCGCGGACCGGAGGCGGGTTCGATGCGCCGTTCCTAGCGATCGCCTGCGCAAGGCGCCGATCAGGCAGAAACTCGACAACTTGAGCGCGCCTGATCGGAGTTGCGGTTGTTTTTCAGTGGAAGCGCCGTGGATTTCGGGAGTAAGGCGTGCTCGGGTGCTAATCTGGACAAGAAGCGCCAGGAAGCCGACCAAGACGGAAGGGAATTCATTCATGACCACTGCATCGGACATTGCCGATAAGATCGCTGGCGAGCATGGGCTCACGAAGACACAGGCCAAGGCCATCGTCGAAGGCGTGTTCAAGGAGATTGCAGCAGCCGCCGTCACCGGCGCGGAAACGTCGATCAACGGCTTCGGCAAGTTCAAGGTGAAGGAGAGCCCTGCGCGGGATGCTCGCAATCCCGCGACCGGTGCGACGATCAAGGTCGCAGCCTCGAGGAAGCTGACCTTCTCCCCGGCGAAGGCGACGAAGGACGCGTTGAACGGCTGAAACGCGGAACCGGCCCCGCCTCGATGGCGGGGCCGGATTGATCGGGCAGCTCAGTCCCGGTTGGAACGGGACCAGATGAGCTGAAGGCCATCCTCACCCTCGACCTCGGCCAGCGTGGCGTAGATCGGAGCCGGGAAGCTCGGGTCATCCAGCTTGACCGAGAGGTAGTCGCGGCCCGACTGCTCGGAGACCTTCTGCCAGGCCGCGCCCAGCTCGACGTTCCCTGCGGCGAAGATCCGGAAGTGCGGGCCCTTGTCCGAGGGGTTCTCGACGCGCTGGAAGCGGGCCTTGACGTTGAGGGAGAGCGTGCGGATCGAGCCGGTGAAGCCGTTCTCAGTGGCGGTGAAAGAGCCGATGGTCGCCATTGTCGTGTTCCTTTCCGGTGTTTCGAGCCGCGCCCTTCGCGGTCTCGATGGCTGTCGAAAAGACCGGGGGCGATCGGACCGCACCCTACCGGGGCCGGAACAGCGTGGAGGGCGGCCGGGAGCGGCTTTCTTGACCCGCGAGGAATGAGCGCACAGCGCTCAGGGGAAGAAAGTTGCGGATGGCCGTTGCGGGAAGACGATCGAGGCCAAGCCGTTCCCCGGTCAGACATGCCCGATCGAGCCCGCAGAAGGGTCGGCTGTCGGCGACATGGAAGGAACCACACAGAGGCCTCGCGCTTCGGTCCCACGCGCCAACCGGATGATCAGGAGCGGCGATCCGCACACCAGCCGTTCGCCAAAGCCCCTCTCCTGCCGTCGATCGCGACGCGCAGGTCCGAAATTGGATCAGTTTCCCGAAGAGACAAGAGCCCGTCCGCACCAGCGGAGGTACCCTCAGTTGAAGCGCCACGGCGCGACCAACCGGTCTTGCTGGGCTATCCGGTCGCCCGTGCCTCCGGTCACGCTGCACGGCCCAGATCGCGGAGAGCAGGGACCGCAACACTGAACACGAGCAGGACCGGACCGTCGCTCCCCCAATGGCCTTCCTGACCTGAGGGCCCGCATGCGGATCGAGAAGGGCGTTATGCCCTCCCCTGCAATGAGCGAGGAGTGCATCAGGCTGTCTCCTGCACCGTCGCCAATAGTGGCTGCAGGCCGTGCAGATAGGCGACAGCTCGCTGCGCATGGGCGGCCGCGGAAAAGATCGCTCGCTTGTCGTCGGACAGCACCTTCAGCCAGGAGCCGAGATAACTGGCATGATCCGGCCGCGGCTCAAGTTCCGGTGCGATCCCGAGATCAGCACAGAGGAAACACGAGCCGAGCTCGGCAATCAGCTCTTCGCGGGCTCGTTCGGAACGGTCCTTCGCATAGCGGCTGAGATCACGGTTCACGCGATGCGGGGCCGCCGTCCAGTGCGTGACCTCATGGCTCAGGGTCCCGACATAGCCAGCCGCATCGCGGAACATCGCGAAGCGGGGCATTTGGATATGGTCGGTCCCCGGCGCGTAATAGGCGCGATCACCCCCATGCCGGATCGCTGCCCCGGTGTTGGCGAAGAAGCGGTCGGCGTCTTGGTTCCGCTGGACGGGATCGCGAACTGGTTCCCTTTGCCCGCAATAGTAGTCGGGCAGCCCGTCGATCTGAGCCGTGTTGAAGACGGTGTAGGCTTTCAAGAATGGGATTTCCCGATCGAACTCCTCGCCGGCAGCATCGGTCTGCGTCTTCTTGAACCGGCTGGCGAAGACGACCATCGAGCCGCTCTCGCCCTTGCGAACCACGCCGCCGAGCTCGAGTGCCTGCCTAAACGTCATCCAGATCGGCGAAGTGAATCCGCGCGCAGTCGCCTCCGACCAGAGCAACAGAACGTTCATTCCCGAATAGGGCAATCCGTTGTGGCGCAGCGGCCGGGTCACGCGACCGTTGGCGTTGCCTGAATGCCAAGGCCGCATCCACGGGCGCACGCCGTTCTCCAGATCCGCAACGATCTTCTCCGTGATCTGCGCATAAATGTCGCCGCGCGGTGCCTCTTTCTTCTTGCTCATCTTCCAACCCTCCGTTCCGGAGGTCGCGGCCATCGCGAACTCTCACGGAGGTCCCTGGCCGGTGGCTACCGGGAGGGCGGGCACCCGCAGGGCCGGAACGCGAGTGAAGGACGGCAGAGCCGTTGCGCGCGGTCCCGCCACCGGCAGGGCCCCGGTCGGGAGGGGTCGCGAGGCCCTCAAGCGCCGGTCGCTTCTTGCCTGGAATGAGTGGCGTCACATGCAAAAAGGCCGGCTCCGAGGAACCGGCCCGCATTGACGGCATGCGTGTGGCCCGAACGAGCGGAGCGGCAAAGCCCCGCTCGCGACGGCTCAGCCGAAGGCTCTCATCTGCAGCTCGGCCGCTTTGCGGTTGACGGAAGCACCGGGCTGTTCGATCGGACGCTCGAAGGGCTTCCACGTCTCGCCGACGACATGCTCGTAAGCGCAGACGGCACCCTCGGCCGCCATGCGCAGCGCGTGGGATTGCAGGGCCATGTCGGCGGCGAATTCACGCTTGCGTTGGGCGGGGCCATCGAACCCGACCGGACCGTTGAGATCCTCGTCGCGAGCGTCGCATGCCGCTTTGGCAGTGGCGTCGCGCGCTTCAGTGACGGCGCGGGAATAGAACTGGCCGGCGCCATGAGCCGAGCCGACATAGGCGCCGACGATCCGTTGCAGGTGGATCTGCATCGCCCGTTCGCCGAGGCCTTCCTGGAGGCTGTCGGCCGTCTCGACGATCAGCCGGTTGTGCAGATCCCGGATTCCGTCGCTGTCGAGAACAGGGAGCCCGAAGCTTTCGGAGATGAGGGTGGCTTGGTTGGCGTCGGGACAGGCGAGCCGGACCATTTCGAGCGTCGTGCCTTTGCGGAGCTGGACGACGGGGGCAGATTGACGACGAGGTTGAGCGGCCTTGGCCATGGATCGTTTCCTTTCTTCGGTTTCGCCTGGGGCTGGTCCGGCGCTTGCCGGCGTCCCCTCGGGTGCGGTCGAAAGGAACCGTCGCAAGCCGGGCGCTTCCGGGTCCGGCCTCTGCCAGGCGAGCGGACGCGAGTTGCGCCCCCGCAGGGCCCCTGGCCCTCGCGAAGGGCGCGGCTCCGGTCTGCGAGATCGGCTGAGGTCGGCCGTCACACGGCGCGGTACGCGACCTTGAAGTGCACGGTCGGCGGTTCAGACCGCAGCAAACCCGAGAAGACGCAGGCCAGGCCCGGCTCGCGCTGGCGATCCTACCGGAGAGAGATGATGCGTTGGCCTGCAGCGGCCTCCGCATCACCCTGATCAGTACCGAGGCTACAAGCCTCCGTGATACTGACCCGCTGCCTGTCCGCTGCCGCTCACGTCATCCAAGCGCAAACGCGGCGATCGGACCGGCGTCGTTCCTGCAGCATCTGGAAACGAGACCGCCGGCACGAGGCCGGCGGCGGGGAAATCGATCGGAAGGGAATGAGGGAAGGAACGCGGCTATTCGGCCGCGACCCGATAGACCTCGTCGACGACGTCCAGACTATCCTCATCGGACACCGCGGTCTCCTCGACGACCTCTTCGGAGCTGGTCATAGCGTCGGCCCCATCGCCCTTCTCTACGGCCACGCTCTTGGAACGCCAGGTCGCGACCTCATCCGCATCCGGCGTGAAGCGCGCCGCCGGATACACGAAGCGTTCCTCCTTGAAGTGTTCGACGAGCGCTGCGCGCGTGTCCTTCACCCGGGCGCGCGGCAGAACGGGTGTGTCCTTGCAGGAACGCTCGAGCGCCTGGCGCGACAGGCACGAGAGGAACTCCTCCGTACCCATATTCGGCAGGAAACCGTCCGCACTGATCGCCTCGCCGGCGATCCGCGCGATGATGCCGCTGTCGGTCCGGTTCTGGCGCGCCGAAAGTGCGTCGATGAGGGCCGAGCGGGCAGCAATACGCAGCGTGTCCATGTCGAAGGCGAGCTTGCCATCATCGCTGACGAGGCGGACAGCATGACGCTGCATGCGGGCGAAGCCGTGGACATCGTCGGAGGCGCCGGACTGGATCGAGATGTTGCGCCCGGCGAGTGCAAGGACGAGCAGCGCCATCAACGAGTCGTCCTCGAGCGGGGCCTGCGCCAGCGCCTCGTGAAGAGCGTCGGTGCGCAGATCGCCGATCATCTCGACGCCCTTGCGGGTCACATCAGGCCGCAGCTTCGGACCCATGATCGCGTCATCGGCTCCGTCCGGGCCCTCGCCGTTCTTGCCCTGTACCTTCTTCGGCTCCGGCAGACGGAAATGAACCGTCTGCACCTTGCCCTCGCGGTCGAGGTACATAGCCGTGCGGTCGGTCTTGCCCGGCTTGCCGTAGACTTGGCTTGCCTTGGGCGGCAGCGCGACCTGGCCCCAACTGTTCACGTCAGCGATGATACCACGCTTGGGGAGGTTACTGGTCATCCATTCCTGCTGGGCCCCGAGGAAGCCCTCGACATTGGTGGTGTAGCGCGAGTCAACGTCGGCCGGCGCAAACAGGTCCTCGACCCACTGGATGCCGTAGGCCAGCGCGAGATCCTCGCCGAAGCTGGCGTCGCGCGCATGCATGCGCTTCCTCGACAGCCCATTGGCGACGGCGAACCACGAGACCTGCGGATCGCCCTTCTTCGGCTTCTGGACCTTCCAGACCTCCTTCTGCTCCTCGAAGTCGGCCGCCGCGATAGTGCGCAGCTGCTGCTCGTTCGGCATATCGCCCTTCGCCATGTGGTCGAGCATGGCGGGCAGGACGTTCGCCAGCAGCCTGAGCTTCTTGATCTGGCGCGCCGGCAGCGCGAGCGCGACGGCGATCGCCTCCTCGGTCCAGCCGAGCGCGACGAGGCGTTCGATAGCGCGCCACTGGTCGACCGGATTGAGCTGCTCGCGCGCGATATTCTCCACTATGGAGCGCATCGCGCCATTATCGTAGGCCGCCTCGTCGACGAGGACCTCGATCTCTTCGAGCTCGGCGGCGATCGCCTGCTTCACGCGACGGTGGCCGCGATCAATGATGAAGCCGTTGCCGCCATCGGTTTGCGGCGCAACGACCGGCGGCTGGACGATGCCGACGGCCTTGATCGTCGCCAACAGTAGGGCATCGGCCTGCGGCGTGGATTTTGTCTGGCGCGAACGATCCGGGTTCTCCTTCAGCGCGCGCGGATCGACCTTCATGAGATGCATAGGACTGCTCCATTTGGGGATTGCGGACTCAGGCTCTCGCCGGTCCTTTTCCGTCTTCTTCCCGAAGACACACCCCGGGCCGCGGAGCGGCCAGGTCGGCACAACTGCGGCCGAGCATCCCTGCCCGGCCGGACGAGCGGGGCTTTCAGCCCTGCGAAGGACAACGGGCCGGGATCGCGGCAGGTTGCGGTTGAGCGTCAGCGCTGCCGGATTGGCCGATCTGCGAGCGGGCTATTCCTCCTCTCCTCCCCTGTTGAATTCCGCTGTTTCCGGCACTTTATTGCGTCGGAATGATCGCCACAGCGAGATGGAGGTCTGACCCATGGTCGTCGCCCAATATGCGGATGATGGCGTCTTCGCCCAGCACAGGATCGCGGAAGCCTTGCGTACGACGAGCGAGGAGATCGCCCGCACCGCTGGGCTCGGCCAGATGCGTGCATTTCCAAGATCGCAAATGTTTGTTGCAGAGCCCTCGCGTTAAGCGGCTCCGCTTCCCCAGCCGCCCGTAGCGGTTGCCCGGTGGCCTCGATGCGGTCGCTCATTGACAATGAGGATGATGATTGTCATCCTCCTTGTCAACGACCAGACGGCCTGCGCACCCGACACGTCCGGTGCTCAGCGCCCTAAAACGAAGGAATCTTTCGGATGAGTGCTCCACTGACCCAGTTCACGATCGCCGAGGCAGCGCCAGGATACTGGCGGGTGACCTTCAACAATCCGCCGCTGAACTTTTGCGATCCGGAGACCCTCATCGAGCTGCAGCAGATCGTCGGTCTCATCGAGGCCGATGACACCTTGCGGGTGGTCGTGTTCGATAGTGCTGACCCGGACTTCTTCGTTAATCACTACGACGTCTCCCGGTTCGCCGATTTTCCCCTGACGCCGGGGCCGACTGGTCTGCCGACGTTCATCGATGCCACGACACGGTTGACCAGCTCCCCGGTCGTGACCATCGCGTCGATTCGGGGTCGCACGCGCGGCGGGGGTTCTGAGATTGCTCTGGCATGTGATATGCGCTTTGCCAGCCTGGAGCGCGCGATCTTCGCTCAGATCGAAGTCGGGGCAGGCGTTTTCCCCGGCGGTGGCGGAACCGAGCGCCTACCACTCCTCGTCGGACGGGCCAGGGCACTCGAAATCGTCCTCGGCAGTGATGATTTCGACGCAGCAACGGCAGCGCACTACGGGTGGGTGAACCGCGCACTCCCCGATGATGAGCTCGACGCCTACGTCGACAACCTCGCTCGGCGCATCGCGTCGTTCGACAAGCCTGCGCTCGCCGAGGCCAAGCGGCTGATCAACCGTAGAACCCTGCCGTCCGCTGAGGACCTGATGCAGACACAGGACGTTTTCCTCAACGCCTTCTCTTGGCCGACTGTCCATGCCCGGGGAGCCCGAATAGCGCAAAAGCGCGACGAAGTGGGTCCTGATTTCGAGGCACGCATGGGTTATCACCTCGGCAATCTCAGCACCGATACCCAATGACACCAACAGCGGCCCCTCGAGGGGGGCCGAAGCCTTGGCCTGCGTTCGCCTGAACTGGATCGTTACCAAACTCGCTAGGATATAACGGGTGTCGCATCGGGGCCGGAGTTTCATTTATGGGTAGTTCGAAAGCTGACAAGGCGGCAAGCCACGATCGAATCGTCGACATCGCTGCGGCTCGAATGCGCCGCAGTGGCATAAACGGTGTCGGAGTAGCGGAGCTGATGCGGGACGCCGGCCTGACGCACGGCGGCTTCTACCGTCATTTCGAATCCCGAGATGACCTGGTCGGCGCAGCGGTGGAACGCGCCTTGGCTCAGGGAAGTGCACGGACTGTGGCTACGTCCGGCCAAGGTGGCAGACGGGCGCTCGAAGCGATCGTCGACGACTACCTTAGTCCAGCCCACCGCGCCCACCCTGAGGCCGGATGCGCAGTGGCCGGGTTGGCCGAGGACATTTCGCGCGCGGATGATCGAACCCGCTCGGCCTATGGACGCCAGGTCGAGCAATACCTCGAGCTTCTGGCCGGGTTGACGCCGGGTAGGGACGCCGCTGGTGATCGACGTCGCGCCTGCTTGGTACTCAGCGCACTGGTTGGTGCCCTTGCCATGGCACGAGCAATCGGCGAAGGGGGCCTGTCCGACGAAATCCTCTCCGACACCGCGACGGCACTCAAGGAGCTCTAGCGTCCTGCGCCAGAGCTTTGTTGGATATACTGGCGAGGGAATTGAGGATTTCGTCGGCGGTTCTGGTCAAGTCGAATGGTTTGGGTGACCCAGTTACTTACGTCTTTCTCGAGCGGGGCGACGCTGTTGTGTACGCCGCGTTAGAGTAGTTGGTCGGCGAGGTATCGTCGACTGCCGCTTGGCCTGGCCTTATCGCAAGCCTCATTGTGAGAACGCCCGACCGAGGGGCTTAGCTTTCGTTCCTGCCTAACAGGTCAAGGAGGCGATGCTTGGTCGAATGGCGAGCTGGCCTACCCGAGCGAGGGCATTGAACGGGTCGCGCTATCGAGCCCGACCTTGAGCGAGCTGACAATCCCGTCTGATGGGCGGACTTCGCAGTATCACTCTGCTTAGCGAGCTTTTGCTTAGCGTAGGATTCCGCCCCCTTCCGCAAACGACCCCTCACTGGACGCGCGACTGTGCGCAGCGGCTCGGAATCGGGGGCCGCGAAAGTCTGTCGCACAAGTTTGACTTTTGCACCTGACTTTCGCGGCTGATGTTCCCCTAAACAATCAGTGCCGGCGATTTTGTCGCGAAACTTAAGCACTATGCTGCCGCCCGCTCTCCGATCGGGTCGTCAATAGTTCGCGCATCAACGTCTGCCGAAAGGGCCTTTTCCACATCGGCAAGCTGCTGCCGCTTCTGGGAGAGTTCGCCCGCGAAGGCAAATTCCCCACCATCGCGCGTCTGATAGGAGGCAAGGCGGCGCCGGGCATCGGTCAGGCGTTGGCGATAGCGCTCCCGCTCGCCCTCGAAATCTCCGAGCGCATGCTCGAGGCGCGCGATAGCGCCGAGCGGCGTCACCATGACCGGCAGCTCGATCTCGTCGGCGGCGCCGGTGCGCATCAGCATGGCGCTGTAGCGATAGCCGTCCCGACCGAAACGCTCGCCGGAATATTCGAGGTCGAAGCGACCGATCGAAGCGATGACGCTCTCACCCTGAGAGCGGGCGCCCAGAGAAAACTGCGCCGGAGAATCCGGCATTGCGAGCCAGCCCCAACTATTCCATCAACGGCGGAGCGCCAGCACCTTGTCACCCAGAAGCAGACGGGTCTGTTCGCCCAATGCGGCGAACGGCTCGTCCATCAATAAGATGCGAGGCTCGAAGGCTAGCGTCGGCGCGATGGCGATGCGCTACCGCATGCCGCCCGACTGCTGTGACGGATAGTAATTCGCGAACTCTAGGAGGCCGACCAAGTCAAGGAAATGGTCTGCGCGCCGGCGGCGTTCGGCTTTGGCAACTCCAGCGACTTCCAGGGAAACTCAACGTTTTCTCGGATGCTCCGCCAGGAGAATGTCGAGTCCTCTTGGAAAAGGCGCGCAACTGCCACAACAGCGTCGTCTACTCCACCCGCGCACGGGTCTCATTGCTCCGTCGATCTGCCAGGACGCTCAGGCCGGCACGTGAACATTGCCATCACAGGGGCGGGGTTACGCGGCTACTCAAACCGGCTGTTTCGAGAAATCGACGCGCGGCGGCATCATCGCCGCCAACTCCTCTTTGGCGATCTTCTTCTTGACGTGGAGCTGGCCGTTCTCAACCCGGCTGAGGTAGCAGTCGATCATGCCGCTGTGATCTTCCTTGCGCAGGGTCTTCGAGCCCTGCGGGAAGCCGAGCGAGTTCTCCATAGCGAGGCCTTCCAGAGCCTCGATCACGGCCTGGTCGTCTTTCTTGGTTTTCCAGCCGACCTTCTCGATCGCCTGCTTCAGGGCAAAGATGTTTTCCCAAGATTGCCAAGCATGGCTCTTGGCCATGACCCGATGCGAGTTAGCTTCGCGCGCATCTATGTCGTCGATCTCCATGCGCTTGTTGTGCTCCCTATGGAAGGCGTCGTCCTTGTAGGTTGTCATGCGTGGGAAATTCTCGAGCACATAGAGACCTTCGGCCGCTCCCTGGATGTCGTTGGGCGCGATCGCCTCTAGCGTGCCGCAGATCGAATACATCTTCATCGTCTTTTCTAGGCCCATCGACTTGGCTTGGGTGTAGAAAGCGACCGATTGCGCGCCGAAGAAGACCGAAAACAGCACCTCCGTCTCCTGGGGGATCTTAGCGAGGTAGGGCACTAGATCCTTGGCGTCCAGAGGCACGAAGACCGGCGCGTTGACCTTGCCGCCGAGCTTCTCAATGACCGCCTTGTGCTCGGCATAGTGACTGTGGCCCCAGGCATAATCGGGCGAGATGATCGTCCAGTTCTTGCCAAGATTCTCATAGGCCCAGGGCGCTCCCGCCGCCGCCAGGGCATAGGTGTCGGTGCCCGTGCGAAAGCTATAGCGGCTGCCCTTGGAGCCCGTCGCCTCGGTGGCCTCGCCTGCGGAGAAATAGACCGTCTTGAGTTCCGTCGCGATCGGGATCGAAGATAGCATGACGCCCGAGTGGACGGAGCCAATGACGAAGGAAACGTTGCTGCGCTGGATTAGCGAGCGCAGCTTGCGGGCGCCGGCGGCGGGGTTGGACTCGGTGTCCTCGGTCGCGAGCTCAACCTTTCGACCGGCGATGCCGCCCATCTCGTTGACGAGCTTGACGGCGGCCTTGGCCGCCTTGTCGTGCCAGTAGCCCCAGGAGGAGAAGCCACCTGTGAGTTCGGCATGGTGACCGAGCACGATCGGACCGCCGGCTTGGGCGTAAAGATCGCGGGTCAGGCCGAGATAGGCCGTGCCAGCGGCGACGCCGCCGGCCAGCGCATGGGCGAGGAAGCTGCGCCGCTCGAGCGAGGTGTGGGTCGTGGACATCTCTTGGGCGCTCGTCGTATCGGCCTGCTTGGTCGCGCCGGGTGTCTTGGCCATGATGGTTCCCCTTCAGGTTAAAGCGAGACGCCGAGATAGCGGTGGAGCACGTCAGCATCGGCCCGCAGCGCGTCGGGCGTGGTCTCGTGGACGATGGTGCCGCGCTCCATCAAATAGATGCGCGAAGCAAGCCGCAGCGCGGTGCGCACGTTCTGCTCGACGAGCAGCACGGAAATACCCTTCGTTGCGACCTGCGCGATTTCTGACCTGATCTGCTGGACGATTTTTGGCGCGATGCCCTCGGTCGGCTCGTCGAGCATCAGCAGCGAGGGGCGCATGATCAAGCAGCGCGCGATGGCGAGGATCTGCTGCTCTCCGCCAGAGAGCGTGCCCGCCGGCTGGCGCCTGCGCTCGTCGAGTCGCGGGAAGCGTCGGTAGAGATCGTCGAGTTCAGCCTGGTCCGGTGCGCCGCGCAGGCCCAGCAGCAGATTTTCCTCGACGCTGAGCAAAGGGAAGATGCCACGCCCCTGCGGAACGTAGCCGATGCCCAGCCCCGCGGCCTTGTGCGCGGCGAGCTTCGTGAGGTCGGTGCCGTCATAGCTGACAGATCCATTCGTGCGGTCGAGCAGGCCCAGGATCGCGCGCAGCGTCGAGGTCTTCCCGACGCCATTGCGGCCGAGCAGAGCGACCGTCTCGCCCCTGCCGATCGTAAGCGAGACGCCTCTCAGCACTGGGATCTTGCCGATGCGAGCCTGGAGATCGATTACCTGCAGCATCGGCTCAATCACCCTCGTCGGGAGAGCCGAGATAGACCTCCTGGACCTGCGCGTTGGCGGCAATCTCTTTGGGCGTGCCGGCAGCCAGCAGGCGACCGTTCGCCATTACCGTCACGGCATCGGCGATGGCGAATACGACCTCCATATCGTGCTCAATCAACACGACATCGATACGCGTTGCGAGATCCTGAATCTTCTCGACAGTCTTCTGCGTCTCGCTGGGACTCATGCCGCAGATCGGCTCGTCCAGCAAAAGCAGCGCCGGCTCGTTGGCGAGCGCGATCCCGATCTCGAGCAAGGCGAGATCGCCATAGGAGAGGGTATTCGCGAGCCGGCTGTGCAGGTGCGAGAGCCCGATCTCCTCGAGCAGGGCTTCAACCCGCTGGGAGACGGCTCGATAGCTCGCGCAGGCGCGCAGGCAGTTGCGGATCCTTTGATGGGTCATGACGGCGACCCGCAGATTATCTGCAACCGTGAGCCCGCCGAAGACGCTTTTGATTTGCAGCGTGCGTGAGATCCCGGCTGCGACGATCTCATGAGGTTTCGCACGGGCGAGGTTCGTCCCGCGAAACATGATGCTGCCCTCGTCCGGCGTGATCAGTCCCGTCACGAGATTGAACAACGTAGTCTTGCCGGCCCCATTGGGGCCAATGACGGCATTGAGCTTGCCGCTTTCAAGCGCAAGATCGAACCCGTCGACTGCGGTGAGGCCACCGAAGCGTTTGACGAGTCCCGTAATGGCGAGAGCGGTCCCGGTCATGTGCGCGCCTCGGCCGCAGCAGCCGCGTCGGCCTCAGGCAAAACCTGCGCGGCGTCGCGTCGACCGATGCGATTCCAGGCACCGACGAGGCCCTCCGGCGCGAAAATCACCGCCACGATCACGATCGCGCCAACTGCCAATAGATAGTGCTCCCAGAAACCGGAGACGAGTTCGCGGAAGAGGACGAGCAGCGCCGTGCCGACGAAGGGACCGAGCAGGGTGCCCGCCCCGCCGACGATCGCCCAAACGACAGCCTCTCCGGAAACGTGGTAGACCATATAGGAGGCCGAGGCGTAGCGGCCGAAGAAGGCGAACAGCGCTCCGCCGACGCCGGCCAATGCGCCGGCAAGCACGAAGGCGATCCAGCGTGTCCGGTAAACGTCGATGCCGATCAGCGAGGCGCGCCGGTCGTTCTCGCGCACGGCGGCGAAGGCAAGGCCTAATGGGCTCGCAATGATCAGCGCCTTCAATCCGTAGCAGAGCAGGCAGACGGCTAGAATGAAGTAATACTGCGTCGCGGGATCCGTCAGGCTGAGCTTCCAGCCTCCGAGATCAAGAACTGGCGGCGCAGCGAAGGACAGGCCGTCGTCTCCTCCGGTGAGTGCCTTCGACGACAAGGCGACGAAGTAGAAGATCAGCGAGAAAATCACGGTGATGATTGCGAAATAATGCCAGGTCAACCTGACGGCGAGCGCTCCGGCCGCTGCCGCCATCAGGATGGATGCGAGGACGCCGATGGCGAAGGCGCTCCAGAAGCCGACACCCCAATGGCCGATCGAGAGCGCGACGCCATACATTCCGAAGCCGAAGTAGAGCGCCTGCCCGAACGAGAGCAGGCCGACATAGCCGAAGAGCAGGTTTACGCTGGCGGCCAGCAGAGACCAGATCAGGATCTCGGCGATGATATTGACCCAGAACGGAGCCCCGAGCACGTCAAGCAGGACAGGTGCGGCGAGCAGGGCCACGAGCAGCAGCGCGACGGCGGCCCGGTCGAGGGTTGCGCGGCTCATCGAGTGGCTCCAGCGAAAAGGCCGTGCGGGCGCAGCAGCAGCACGCCGCACATCACGGCCAGCGAGACGATGCGGGCGATCGTGGGATCACCGACGCTGGTGATGATGCCTTCAAGGACCGCGAGCAGAACCGCGGCGGCGATCGTACCCTGGAGATTGCCTAGGCCGCCGATGACGACGGCCATGAAGCAGGCAGGCAGGATGTCGATGCCGGTTCGGAATTCCACCGTCGTGATCGGCGCGGCGATCGCGCCTCCGACCAGCGCGAGCGCGGTTCCCAGCGCGAAGGTGAAGGCGCAGACGCGCGTCACCGGAATGCCGAGCGCGGTCGCCGTCTCGCGGTCATGGCGCACGGCGCGGATCCAGGTGCCGAGCTTGCTGCGGTTGAGGAAGACGAAGAAGCCGATCAGGCACAGGGATGCGAACAGCGCCGCAATGATGCGGTAGAGTTCGTAGTCCAGTCCAAAAAGCGGGATCGTGCCCGGAACCGGCGCCGCCATGCGGCGTGGCTGCGCACCGAAGCTTGCGCGCACCATCTCCTGCAGTATCATCGACAATCCGAACGTCGTGACAATCGTCAGCGAGGCCAGCCTCGCGCTCGGCCGGATCACGAGACGCTCGACGACGAGGCCGAGCAGGAAGCCGATCGCCGGCACGGCAGCCAATGCTAGCCAAAACGATCCCGTCGCCTCCGCCACGACCAACCCGGCCACGGTACCGACCATGAAAAAGTCGCCATGAGCGACGTTGATGATGTCGAGCAGGCCGAAAATGATCGACAGGCCGAGCGCGATGAGCGCGATGATCAGCCCCCAGACGAGGCCATTAATCGCTAGCGCAAAAACCAGATTCGACATGCAGGCCCACCTTCCATGGCCGTCATGGTCAACGCTAGCGGCGGGCTGTGTAAATCGGCAATCTTGCAAGTGACTGTGCAAGAAGAAAGCGCCTAAAACCGCGCCATTCGCCCATTTTCGGCACACTAAAACTGCTGTCGAAGCATTTTGCGCCTCTCATCCCGATGTCGAGCGGATATGTCCCGCCGAAGCCGAGATAACGTCGAAGAGAACAGGTATTTGGCCACCGAGCGGGTCGGTGATGGCCAGCCCGCCGCCTCAATACGGCAGATGCTCCATCCGAACCCAAGCCATGGGACTTCGTCTGAGCTTACAATTTTGGGCAGCGCCTGAAGATCCCGAAAGATCACACACCCTACAAGTACATCTGCAGACGGCGGACAATGGAGCCCGAAAATTTCAGGTTCGATCAAGCCACCAAATGCCGGGACTAGTTACTTAGCTACCTGAGGTGTGACAAAGCAAATGCGATCCTGCAGTTTTCGCAGCCGATCCGATCACCTCGAGCGCGTGATCGACCTCGGACTCATCGTTGAAATAGTGCGGAGCGACGCGAACCAGCGTTCGCAGGTTTCTCCGCTCCGCGTCTATGCGGGTACTCGACGCCATCGAAGTGCTGATGCTGACTTTGTGGCTGCGCGCATGCGAAACGACGTCGTTCGAATCCACCCCGTCGAGGGTGAAGCTGACAATCGCGCTCGGAGCTTGACCCAGATCATGTAGCCTTGCGCCGCGCTGCAACCCCAATCCATCGCGAAACCGCCTAGCCAAATGATTGCAGCGGGATTCGATCCTGTCGAGACCGATCGCTATCGCATAATCTGCGGCGATCCCCATGCCGATCCGTGCAGCGTAGTTGTTCTCCCAGCTTTCGTAACGTCGGGCATCCGGCCGCAGTTCGTAGCGATCGATCGACACCCATGGTGCGCCATAATGATCGATCATCGGGGGCTCCAGGGTCGTCATCATTCTCGAATTGACGTAGAGGAATCCAGCGCCGCGGGGACCACGCAGGAACTTGCGAGCTGTTCCGGCCAGGAAATCGCAGCCGAGAGCCTCGACATCAATCGGCAGCTGGCCAACTGCTTGGCAGGCATCGAGCAGATACGGAACCCCGTGCGCGCGAGCGATCCGGCCCACCTCGGCTGCCGGATTGGCCAAGCCGCCATTGGTCGGAATCCAGGTTAAGGCGATAAGCCGGACGCGGGAGTCGATGAGGGCGCTGAGCGCCTCGACATCTATTTCCCCAAAAGCGTTCGAGGGGCAAATCCGGATTTCTATCCCGTAGCGCTTTCGAGCCTGCAAAAGCATGACGTAGTTGGCGGCATACTCGGCTTCCGCAGTGATGACCGCATCTCCAAGATGGAACTGAAAGGACTGGAAGGCGAGTTGCCAAGCCACCGTCGCGTTTTCCACCAGCGCTATTTCGTCAGGCGAAGCGTTCAGCAGCCGGGCAATCGAGGGATAGACGTCGTCCAGTTTTTTCGCTTCGGTCTCGGCCGCACCGTATCCGCCTTGCATCAGTTCCAGATCGAGATAGGCACGCATGGCGTCATGAACCGGGCGCGGCATCAGTGACGCACCGCAGCTCAGCAGAAACGTCTGGTGCCGCAGGCCGGGCGTATCGGCGCGCAGCCTTGCAAGTTCTTCGCTGTCGATGGGTCGAATTGTTTCAGCCATTTTGTCTCATATTGCAGGTTAAATCCGAGCATGCGTGGCGCGCGGTCAGGGCGCCATCACTTCGGGGATCGTCTAAGATTCGTCGAATAGTTAGTTCACTCGCGCAGGCGCGTAGTCAGGACAGGTGCGCCCAGACGTGCTCTTGCATTACTTTGTCATCCAGAGTGACGCCAAAGCCGGGGGCATCGGATACCCGGATCGCACCATCGCGAGCGCAGGTGTCAAAAGGCTGAGTGGCGACTTCGATATATCCCGGAACCCGCGTCCAGTAAGGGAAGTGTTCCTGGACATAGAAGTTCGGCAGGCAGGCGCTCATGTGCATGGCGACACTTGCCGCGACCGAGCTACCGCAGACGTGCGGCTGGACCTTGAGACTGTAGGCTTCGCCCATCGCCGCAATCTTGTGTACTTCCGCAAAGCCGCCCGCATTTCCAATATCGGGCTGCAATATGCTGACCGACCTGCTCTCGAAGACATCGCGGAAGCCGTAGCGCATGTAGTGACGCTCGCCAGTCGCAATCGGGATAGAGGTGGCATCTGCGACACGGCGCAAGGACCCGAGATCGCCCGGGTCGCTGACTTCCTCCACGAATCCAATATCGCAATCCTCGACGTCCCGGCAAAAGCGGATCGTGTCGCTGACCGAGAGCCCGCCGGCCAAGTCGAGGACGAGGCCGACGTCGGCGCCGATCGCCTTGCGGACCTGTTGGACAAGCCCGACTGCCCCACGCACCGCGTCCCGTTCATCGGCGTAGCGGGAGGTCGGGTGGCGCAACGTTCCGTTGGGCTGGATCCGCGCCAGCGGATACATTTTCAGCGCTGAATGCCCGTCTCTGGCGGCGGCCACCGCCTTTGTCACGAGTTCTCCAACGCTTTTGGCGCCGAAATACCAACCGTTGGCATAGTAAGCTAAATCGTCGCGCATCCGTCCGCCGAACAGGTCGTAGACCGGTACCCCAAGCGAGCGCGCGCGAATGTCCCAGAGCGCCTGCTCGATGGCGCTAAGGCCGGCGCCGGCAATGCCGCCCGGGTTCTTCAGCCAGAACGACTGGTCGTACATCTCAGCAACCAGCGCGTTGATGCCTGTAGCATTGGCGCCGATTACAAAACGGGCGCAGAGATCCTTGATCATTCCGGCAGCACCGGTTCCGCCGCAGCCGTAGGAGATCGCTGTCTCTCCCAGGCCGACAATGCCTTCGTAGGTTTCGAGCTTGACAATAACTGGCTTAAGGCCCTGGCCCTGCACGGAGTATACGGTGGCGGATTTTATTTTCACGGTTCTGTCCCAATTCAGCTGCGAATGGCGCCTGCTGGCGCCTCAAGATTGGCCCGCAGCTCGCGATGGAGACCGGCCGCCTCCTCGAGCCAGCCGACCCTCAACTCGGCGACGGAAGAGCGGAGGAGCGCGGTATAGGGGTGCTGCGGATCGCCGAGAACCTCGGAGGTCGCGCCGTGCTCGACGACGTCTCCGCCGCGCAGCACCATGATCTTGTCAGACATGCTGGCGACGGCCGAAAGGTCGTGGCTGATGAAGATCACGCCGATGTCGAGGCGGATCTTGAGATCGTCGATCAGCCTTAGCACCGCGTCAGACACGATGTTGTCGAGCGCCGAGGTGATCTCGTCGCAGATGAGGACGTCGGGATCGGCAGCGAGGGAGCGTGCGAGGTTGACCCGCTGCTTTTCTCCGCCCGACAACTGGCTGGGCTTGCGGGACACATAATGCGCCGGGAGTTGCACGCATTCGAGCAACTCCGCGATCCGCGCATCGCGGCGGCCTTTGGACGTTTCGCCGTAGAACTCGAGCACGCGCCCGAGGATGCGCCCGACCGTATGATGCCGGTTGAGCGAGGTGTCCGCCGACTGGAACGTGATCTGGATCGCCTTGCGCGTCGCCTGCGAACGGCTGCGCACATCCCCCGCCACGGGCACGCCGTCGAGGATAACCTCGCCTTCGCTGGCCGCCGTCAGGCCCGCGACAGCGCGAGCGAAGGTGCTTTTGCCGGACCCGGATTCACCGATGACCGCGATCATCTCGCCGCGATGCAGACGCATCGAGGCGCCCCTGAGCGCGCTGATGCCTGCCGAGCCGTGGCGCGAGGCATAGTTCACGCCGAGGTTCCTGACCTCGAGCAGCGGCGCGGCCCCGCTTCTGCCGGCGCCGACCGGCCGCCGCGCCGGATCAAAGCGGCGATGCATGTGAAGCAGCGCCTGCGTGTAGTCGTGGGCGGGGCGGTTCAGGATATCGTCCACGGACCCTTCCTCGACGACCACTCCCTGGCGCATCACGAGGACATGGGTGGCGACCTGTACGACCTGGGCGATGTCGTGCCCGACGAGGATCGCGGCCGTGCGGTTGGCGCCGATGCCGGACTTCAGCGCCTTCAGCACCTCGACCTGCGTCGTGGCGTCGAGAGCGCTGGTCGGCTCGTCGCAAACCAGGACATCCGGACGCTCCTGCAGACCCATCGCGATCATGAAGCGCTGAAGCTGCCCGCCGGACACCTCATGCGGATAGCGGGCGGAAAAACCGGCGGTCTCGGGCAGGTCGAGCGTCCGATACATCGCCTCGGCCCGCCCTCGCGCCTCGGCCTGTGTCATGGTGCGATGGATCCGGCTACTCTCCGTGACCTGCTGCTCGAGCCGGATTCTGGGATTGAACGAGGTGGCGGCGCTCTGGGCGATGTAGGACAGTTCCCTGCCGCGCAGGCTGTTCAGCTCACCGGCCTTCATGCGCAGGATATCGCGCCCCTTGTAGAGGATTTCGCCGGCTTCCTGCACGATGCCTGGTCGCAGCAGCCCGAGCACGCTCAAGGCGAGCGTGGTCTTGCCCGAGCCCGACGCGCCGATCAGCGCCACGACCTGGCCGGGCTCCAGGCTCAGCGAAACCGACCTCAGGATGGGAACGCCCCGGTCGGAGCGCAGGCTGAGATTGCGGATGTCGAGGAGGGTCATATCGCGCCTCCCTCGGCACCCCGTTCGCACAGACCATCGACGAACAGGTTCAGCGAGATGGCGACGATGGCGATGGCCCCGGCGGGATAGATGGCCGCCAGCGAACCGATCTGCAGCCCCTCCAGATTTTCGCGGGTCAGGCCGCCCCAATCCGCCATGGGCGGCTGAACGCCCAGCCCCAGGAAGCTGAGGCCGCTCATGAAAAGGATCGCGAAGCTCATCCGCAAGGCGAAATCGGCCGCGAGCGGTGCGACGACATGCGGCAGCATCTCATCGAACAGGATCCAGCGGAGGCTCTCGCCGCGTGCCTGGGCGACGACGACAAAATCCTGCGATACCAGATCCTTGCCGAGCGCCCGCGCGACGCGGAAGACGCCCGCGGCATAGACGATCGCCGTCAGAGTAACGATCGCGACGATCGACGGGCCGACTGCGGCGAGCACGACCAAGCCGGCGATGATCTTCGGGATCGACAGGATGACATCGACGATGCGGCTGACCACGGCGTCGACCCACCCGCCCCGTATGGCGGCGAACAGGCCAAGCGTATCGCCGATCAGATGGGCCAGCACCGTGCCGACCAGTGCCATGCCCAGGGTGATGCGGGCGCTGTCGAGAAGCCGCGCAAACAGGTCGCGTCCGAGAAAATCCGTTCCCAGCCAGTATTGCGCGGAAGGAGGCGCAAAGGTCTGGTTGGAGACGAAAGCATCGGGGTCGTGCAGCGGCAGGAGCGGCGCGAGAAGCGCAATTGCAGCGATGGCAGCCAGCATCGCACTCGCCACGCCGAAAAGCGTGACGCGGGACCTGCGAACCTGTGTCAGCGCCGTCACGATATCGCTCCGTCTTTGGCACGACTGTCGGAAAGATGGGCGATGATGTCCGCCAGCATGATCAGCGCGATATAGGCGGCGCAGAAAATTATCGCGCAGGACTGGACCACAGGCAGATCGCGCGCCAGCACCGAGTCGGCCATGAGCCGCGCCAGTCCGGGATAGGCAAAGATGGTCTCGACGATGACCACCCCGCTGACGAGGTATGCGACGTTGAGCGAGACGATGTTGACGAGCGGCCCGACTGCGTTGCGCAACACGTGATGCACGACGACGCGCGTGCCGCTCGCGCCCTTGAGCCGCGCCATTTCGACATAGGGCTGGGTCAGAATGTCCCCAACGATGGCTCGCGTCATGCGGGCAATCTGCGCCCCGATGATGATGGTCATCGTGGCGAAGGGAAGCAGGATCGACTTCATAAACGGAAAGACGCCTTGGCCGGGCGAGAGATAAGAAATCGCAGGCAGCCAATGCAGGTGAATGGCGAAGACGAGCACGCCGACTGTCGCTACGAGGAATTCCGGCGTGGAACAGAGTCCAACGATCGCGACGGTGCCGAAGCGGTCGAGTTTCGTGCCTTTGCGCACGGCAAGGACGATACCGAGGCCAAGGGCGAGCGGGACGGCGACAAGCGTCGTCAATCCCGCCAAAACCAGCGTATTGGCCAGCCGCTCCGAGAGCATGTCCGCCACTGGCAGACGCGTGGTCAACGAGATGCCCCAATCCGCATGGAACATGCCCCAGATCCATGCAAGGAAGCGCAGGTAGGAAGGCTTGTCGAGACCGAGCTCGACCCGCAGCGCCTGGACATTCTCAGGACTGGCCGACTGGCCAAGCATGATCTCTGCGACGTCGCCCGGAAGAAATTCGCAGGCGACGAAAATGACGAGAGACACGACGAGCAGCAGGACGATGCCTGCTGCCAGCCGTCGGATGATGAAGCGAACCAGGTCCATCGTCGCTTCCGGTCATGCCAGCCAAATCTGATCGGCGAAACGGAAGGCTGAGAAGTTGCCGAGCTGGTTGGGGACGAGGCCCTGGACTCGCCTCGAAACGCCATCGATGTAGCTCATGAAGACGGGCATCGAGAGCGCGCCGCTGCCATGCAGGATCGTCTGCATCTCATGGTACATTGCCGTGCGCTTCTGCAGGTCGAGCGTCGCCCGGGCCAGGCCAATCAGCTCGTCTAGGCGCGCGCTCGAGTAGTGTGAGTAGTTCCACTGCGAGCCGGTCTTCCAAGTGACGTCCAGCAGTAGATTAGGCGAAGGGCGGGCGAAGAAATTCGTTGCGAAATATGGGCGCTTGCCGGCAACCGCGGTCCAGTAGCTCTCCGACGGCTCGCGACGAAGCTTGAGATCCAGCCCGGCGCGGGCAGCCTCGCGTTGAAGGAGCTGGGCGATGTCGACGCTGTAGACGACGCCATCACTGACAGAGAGCTCTACCGGCGTGGTGCCGATAGCAGACTTCTTGAGGTGGAACTTCGCCTTGTCGAGATCGAACTCGCGCTGCGGCAGATCCTTGTTGTAGTACGGGCTCATCTTGCCGATGGGATGATCGTTGGCGACGGTGCCGTGGCCTTGGAGCACGAGGTCGACGATCTTCTGGCGATTGAACAGGTAGGTTATCGCCAGGCCGAGATCCTGATTGGAGCCTGGCGCGCGAGCCACGTCGAATTGGAATCCGGCATAGCGGGTGCTCTCCGTTGTGAAGAGCTTCGTCGAAGGGTTCGCCTCGATCTGCCCGATGCCAGGCCCACGAACGTCGGCCGCCATATCGATGTCGCCGGACAGAAGCGCGCTGACGCGGGCATTCAAGTCGGTGATCGAGATCATCTCGATCTCGTCGAGATATGGCTTGCCCTCCTGCCAGAAGCGCTCGTTGCGCTTGAGAATGGTACGGATGCCGGGTTGAAAGGCAGCCATGACGAAGGGGCCCGTGCCGAGCGGCTTGGAGAAATCCGTCGTGCCTTCCTTGACGATCGCGAACTGCAGCAAACCGAAGAGGATCGGGATTTCGACGTCGGCGCCGAGCAGGGTCACGACGAGCTGGTCGTTTCCCTCCTTGCGCACAGACTGGATGTTGCTGACTAACGGCTTGGCCGAGGATGCTGTGTTTTCGCCCGCGTGGCGCATGATCGAATAGACCACGTCTTCAATCTTGAGCGGCTGTCCGTCGCTGAACACGACATCGGGGCGGATCTTGAAGCGCCATTCCGTGGCCGCGGCATTGGCTTCCCACGAAAGCGCGAGTTCCGGCTTCGGCATGCCGGCCGGATCCAGGCGCGTCAGCGTGTTGAAGACCGCAGAACCACGGATATAGTCATTGGCGTTGCTGAAACGGGCGCTGTCGAACGTATCATTGGTGCTCTGCTGCGCCATTGCGACGCGAACTCTTCCGCCTTTGCGCGGTGTTTGAGCGAAGGCGAGATTGGGCATCAAGCTGCTGCCGAGCGTTCCGCCGAGCAGTGCGTTGAATGTGCGTCTATTCAGGACGTCAGCCACCACGAAAGCCTCCCTTATGAATTATGAAAGGAAGGGGCGCCTTCTGCCCTGATGTGTCAAACTGCGCACTAATTTCTGCTTAAGATGCTGATTTTAGTGATATAAAATGAGGCTTTTGATATTCGATCAGAATTTGACCGTATCTTCATCATAAGCAAGGGTTATGGTATGAGATCAAAGTTGCCGCCGGCGCATGTGCTCTATGCTTTCGAGGCGGCCGCTCGCCATGGAAATTTCTCGCGCGCCGCGAAAGAGCTGAACGTATCTCAACCGGCGATCAGCAAGGCCATCGGCAATTTCGAGGCAGCGATCAGCAAGCAGCTTTTCGCGCGCTCCGGTCCGAAGGTCCGGCTGACCGCGAGCGGCGTGGCCTTGAGCTCCATCCTGACGGAGGCTTTTGATTCCCTTGAAACGCTGATCTCGTCATGGGAGAGGCGCAAAGACCATCGCGAGGCGGTCCTGCTCTCAATTTCATCGTCGATGGCGGCCCACTGGCTGATCCCTCGGCTGCCCGACTTCAACCGGGCGTTTCCCGATGTCGATCTGCGCTTCGAACTCATTCAGGGCGGGGTTGGAACCTCGGCCGTCACCGCCGATCTCGGGCTGCGGCGTTTTCCGGCCGCGCAGGCTCTGTTGAACGAGACCTTCTACATGGAGGAATACATCCAGCCGATCGCCTCATTCGATTATCTCAGCCGGGTCGGAACGTTCGACCGTCCCCGCACGGGAAAGTCGCATACCCTGATCGCGCTCAGCGATCATTGGTGCGACTGGGAGACTTTCGCGCGGCTGGCCCGGATCGACATGCCCAGGAATTATCAGCTGATGGTCTTTTCCGACTATGCGGTCGCGCTCCAGGCGGCGCTCAACGGGCAGGGCATCGCGCTTGGCTGGCTGTCCGTCGCATCGCGTCTTCTGGCGTCGCGTTCGCTCCAGGCGGCTTCCTCAGCCTATATCAATACGGGCGCGACCTACAATTTCCTGAGCCCGAACGAGAACAGCCTGAGCCCGGTCGTGGCGTCCGTGCGCAAATGGATGATCGTGCAGAGCGAGCCCGATCTGGATAAGATCAGGAAAGACGCCAGGCTGCATTCCATGCCGCATAAGATCGCGCTGCCGGGCGCGCGGGGAGCGTAGCGCGCGGGAACGCCCCTTCCGAGGAACGCCAGCTCAATCACGCGGCTAGCCCCGCAACGGGGAAAGCTGTGTCTCACGAAAGGCGATAATCGCGCAGCCGAGGCAAGTCGCCGCGGCTGGATACGACGTAATTGTTCACGTCAGCTGACACTGACATCAAGGGGATGCCTGCTCGGCTCAACGCGGCTCTCGCAAACCTCGACGCTCACGTCGATTGAGCGCCGGTGGGGCTCACGGCTTGTCCGAAGAATGCAGCATTGTTAGGACGCCCTCGACAGCGTCCGAACTTTGCATCATATTTCGGACATGCTCGATCAACCGGCCACAGACCTTCGGCGGCGCCTTATGGCCCGTATTGACGCGACGCCGGCAGAGGTGTGGACGCCCGGCGATTTCGCGGACCTCGCCAGCCGCGCTGCCATCGACAAGACATTGCAACGCCTCGTCGCGGCAGGCGAACTCCGTCGCATCGATCGTGGGCTCTACGACAAGCCGCGAAAAAGCAACCTCACTGGCAAAACGGCGGTCCCCGACTATCGCGCTGTGATCAGAGCCGTGACGCGGCGGGACCAAGCCCGTGTCGTGGTCGACGGCATGACTGCCGCAAACGACCTCGGCCTCACCACGGCGGCCCCGGCGCGCATTGAAGTGCTGATTGATGCCCGCTTGAAACCGATCACGCTCGGGAAGCAGGTCATCCATTTCAAATCGGCCGCACCCAGCCGTCTCTACTGGGCGGGACGCCCAGGCATGCGCGTCGTCCAAGCACTCTACTGGATGCAGGATATGATGAGCACCGAAGAGGATCGACGGAGCGTCGAGAACCAACTTCGCAGGCTGCTCACCGCTCCAAAGCATGGAAAGGAGATACGCGAGGATCTTCGCGCGGGGCTCTCTGCCATGCCGATCTGGATGCAGGATTTTCTCCGGCCCCTTCTTGAACCTATGAATGGCGAGCTGGAGAAGCACTCGTGAGCGCTGTTGCCTATGCCGAAGTCATCTCAGCCGCACCCGCCGAGAAGCTCGACCTCTTTTTGACCACAGCAAACCGGCTCGGCACCCCGATCGGGAATGTCAAAAAGGATTTTTGGGTCTGCTGGACTCTCGACGCCCTCTATCGTGAACGACCAGCGGGAGGGCCACGCCTATTGTTCAAGGGCGGAACATCGCTATCGAAAGCCTATGGACTCATTGAGCGATTTTCGGAAGACATCGACGTCACGGTGTTTCGTGACGATCTCGACGAGCCCGCTTCCGTGGAAGAGCTCGAGGCACTGTCGAACAACAAGCGCCGTGCTCGCCTAGACGCGATTCGCGACGCCTGTCGCAGCTATATCACCGGCGCGCTGCACGAATTCCTGGCCGAACACCTTGCTGCAGCGACGGACGGAAAAGGCCGAGTCGAGATCGATGAGGCAGACCCCGAGCGACAGACGCTTCTGGTCTGGTATCCAGAGGTTGAGCCGCGCGACGAATCCTACGTGCGGCATTTCCCAGCGCCGTCGCCACGCCCAATCCTGAAGATGCGGGAGCGCTGACGGTCGTCCGCATACTCGACATGCAACAGGCGCGGGAGAGTTGCCTGAGGCGATGTTGAATGCCGATAGCGTGCTTGAAGTCCGGTGTCCTCACTAAGACTACGTCGTTGGCCGGGCGGATCGCATGCTCCCCTCCTGTGTGTCCATTTCAGCACTGGCCCTGAGGGCGCCTCGCTTCGGAATTGCTTCCACATGCGGCAGACCGGGATCGGGCGATCAACGGAACCCGAATGCTGATTGAAAGCAATCTTTTGCGCTTTAGCGGCAGGCCGGAGCACTGTCCAAAGTTACCCACAATTACACAGTGTGCCCCAACAAGCCGATTGAGACCGCATATTTGATCTGCTGTCCTGCTCCCAACAAGAAACCACATGGGAGGATCGACAATGATGGGGCTTTCGCGCCGCCAGTTCACGCTGGGCGCTCTCGCCGCCGGCGCCTCGTACACCGCTCTCGTGCAACACTGCGCCGCTCAGGCCGCTGCCGCCGCAGCGACCCGCAACCTGCCCAGGACCCATGCCGGCAAGACGGTGAAGGTGGTTTGGGGCAACACGCCGGCCTATGTCGCATCTGCCGAAGTGGCGAAGGAATTCACCGCCGCCAGCGGCATCCAGGTCGAATTTTCGGCCCTGCCGACAGCCGAGCGCTATCAGAAGATGGTGCTGGACACGACGACCAACACCAATTCCTTCGATATCTACTTGGTCGCCTATCAGTGGAAGGAGCAGGTCGCGCCGTTCGTCGTCGACCATGCCCACCTCGACAAGGACGTCGCCGGCATTCCCGCGATGAACTGGGAGGACTACGCCCCGCGCGCCCTGGCGGCCTATTCCAAGGTGGGCGACAAGCTCGCCACCATCCCGATCAACGGCGACACCTCCTTCACGGTCTGGAACAAGGACGCCTTCACGAAGGCCGGGCTCGATCCGGAGCAAGGGCCGGCGACCTGGAAGCAGCTCGTCGAGAACGGCGTCAAGCTCAAGCAGGGCGACCAGTACGGCTACAACATGCCGGCCGGCAAGACGATCCAAACCTGCTGCGTCTGGATCACGCTGTTCCATAGCTTCGGCGGGCAGTATTTCGACGCTACCGGCAAGCCGTTGCTCGACAGCAAGGCGAGCGTCGAGGCCTTCCGCTTCATGAAGGAGCAGCTCGGCCCGGTCAGCCCTCCCGGCAACCTGACCTGGGATTTCCCCGAGATGATCGCGAGCGTCTCATCGGCTCAGGCGGCGCAGGGCTACATGTGGGCCGGCGGCGTCGGCTCGCTCTACGATCCGACCAAGTCGAAGATCGCCAAATCGATCGGCTACGCGCCGACGCCCGAGACAGTGCTGCTCGGCGGCTGGGGCGTCTCGGTCGGCGCTAAGTCGCGCAATCTCGATGCGGCGAAGCTCTTCGTCGGCTGGTTCACCTCGCCCGAGATCGTCAAGCAGACCGCTTTGGTCGGCCTTTCGCCGACGCGCCGCTCGGCCCTGCTCGATGCCGAGACCAATGCCCGCTACCCGTTCTTCCCGACGGTGCTCAAGGCGATGGAGGGCAATGTCGCGACCTATGCGCCGATCAAGGACGCCGAGCAGGTCAACATCCAGATCTACGACGAGGCCAATGCCGTCTGCTCGGGCACCAAGACGCCGGAGCAGGGCGCAGCGGCCTTGCAGGAGCGCGTCACCACGCTTCTGAAGCGCCGCGGCTATATCCAGTAAGCGGCCAGCCGTGACGAGTTCGCAAATTCTGGCGGCCGGACACCAGACCATGCCGGCCGGACTCCGCAAGGGGCAGATCCATCGCCGGGCAAAGGTGCCGCTCGAGCCCTACTGGTTCATGGCGCCGGCGGTGATCATGCTCGCGACCGTCTATCTCGGGCCGATGATCTACGCGGTCATGACCAGCACCACCCATTGGGTGCTGACCGAGCCCGGCAGCGAGACGATCCGCGCTGGGCTGGAGAACTACAAGGACGTGCTCGGGGCCGCGTCCTTCTGGCAGGCCGTGAAGATCACGCTGCTGTATACGCTGACCTCGGTCACGCTCAGCCTGACGCTCGGCACGCTGCTGGCGCTGCTGCTCGACAACGAGCTGCATTTCGCCTCGTTCTTCCGCTCGATCATGCTGATCCCGATGGTGATCACGCCGGCGGTGATCGCGATCTTCTGGAAGCTGCTCTACGAGCAGGAACAGGGCGTGCTCAACTCGCTGCTGGTCGCGATGGGCTTCGCAAAGGTCGCCTGGCTCGGGCTCGACCATGCCTTCTTCGCCATGGTGATCATGGATTCCTGGCAGAATACGCCGTTCTTCATGCTGGTGATCCTGGCCGGGCTGCAATCGGTCGACAGCAACCTGATGGATGCGGCGCGGGTCGACGGCGCGAACGTCTTCCAGCGCTTCCGCTATGTCGTCCTGCCCCATCTCGTGCCCTACATGCTGATCGCGGCGGCCTTTCGCGGCATCGCCACGATGAACGACTTCGACAAGATCTGGCTGCTGACGCAGGGCGGGCCGGGCGAGGCGACCACGACCATCACCGTCTACACCTACAAGATCGCCTTCTCCTCCTTTGACATGGGCCGGACCACGGCGATCGCCATGATCTTCGTCGTCATCGTGCTGGTCGCCAGTGCGCCATTGCTGCGGCACCTGTTCAGGACCGCGCGGAGGCCGGCATGACGTTCACGCTCTCCCATTCCGCCAAGCGGTTGCTGCTCAGCCTGCTCTGCCTTTGCCTCGGCATCGTCTATCTCTTCCCCTATGCCTGGATGGTGCTGACCGGGTTCCGCTCCGCGGTCGACACGCTCTCGCTGCGCTTCATCTTCGAGCCGACGCTGGAAGGCTTCCGCAGCGTGCTCGGCGACAGCATCTTCCGCGCCTATATGCTCAACAGCATCATCGTCTCGACGCTGACGACGGTCGTGGTGCTGACAGTCGCGGCACCTGCCGCTTTCGCGCTGGCGCATCTGCCGATCCGCGGCACCGGCTTCCTGCTCTTCGTACTGGTCGTGCGCATGGTGCCAGGCATCGCCATCCTGATCCCGATCTACCTCGTCGCCTCCCGCCTGGGCGTACTCGACACCCATGGCGTGCTGATCGTGCTCTACGCCACCTTCAACCTGCCCTTCGCGATCTGGCTGCTGCGCGGCTTCTTCTGCGACGTGCCGGGCGAGATCCGCGAAGCCGCCATCATCGACGGCTGCTCGGAACTGCAGGTCTTCCTCAAGATCATGCTGCCCTTGACCTCGAGCGGCATCGTCGCAACCGGCGTCTTCGTCTTCATCGCCGCCTGGAACGAGTTCCTGTTCGCTCTCGCCCTGACCAACAGCTTCGCCTCGACCGCGCCGCTCGCCATGGTCGCCTTCCGCAGCGAATACGGCGTGCAATGGCCCTCGATCGGCGCCGCCGCCTTCATCATATCGACGCCGGTCGTGCTGTTCGCGGTGGTGATGCAGCGCTTCCTGGTGCGCGGGCTGACCATGGGCTCGGTCAAGGGCTGAGCCTCGCGCCACCTGATCCACGTTAGGAGACTGACTTGAATTATCGACGCCTCGGTTCCAGCGGCATGCATGTCTCGCGCCTGTGTCTCGGCGCCATGATGTTCGGCGACCAGACCGCGGAGGACGAGGCGCAGCGCATCGTCGCCCGCGCGCGCGAGGCCGGTGTCAACTTCATCGACACGGCCGACAGCTACACGAAAGGGCGTTCCGAGGAACTGGTCGGGCGCGCTATTGCCGGCGATCGCGATCACTGGATCCTCGCCACCAAGATCGGCGCGACGGTCGACCCGTCGCAGCCGAACCGCGGCGGTCTCGGCCGGCGCTGGCTGATGCAGGGTGTCGAGGAGAGCCTGAAGCGGCTCGGTACCGACCGGATCGACCTCTATTACCTGCACATGGACGATCGCTCCGTCGCCAGCGAGGAGACTGTCGAGACGCTCGGC
This sequence comes from Bosea vestrisii, assembly GCF_030144325.1. Taxonomy (NCBI): domain Bacteria; kingdom Pseudomonadati; phylum Pseudomonadota; class Alphaproteobacteria; order Hyphomicrobiales; family Alloboseaceae; genus Allobosea; species Allobosea vestrisii. The sequence continues at coordinate 162,769 of NZ_CP126308.1, forward strand.
GACCTGATCCGCCAGGGCAAGATCCGGCATTGGGGCATCAGCAATTTCGCGAGCTGGCGCCTCGCCGAATTGATCCGGCTCTGCGGCCTGATCGGCACGCCGAAGCCGGTCGCGGGACAGCCGCCCTATAACGCGATGACGCGGATGGCCGAGGTCGAGTACATTCCGGCCTGCGCCAATTACGGGATCGGCGTCGTGCCCTACAGCCCGCTGGCGCGCGGCGTCCTGACCGGCAAGTATCGGCCGGGGACCGCTCCGGGCGCCGACACCCGCGCCGGCCGCAACGACCCCCGCCTGCTGCAGACCGAGTTCCGGCCGGAATCGCTCGCCATCGCCGAACGCATCCGCGGCCATGTCGAGGCGCGCGGCGGCAGCATGATCGGCTTCGCGCTGAACTGGGTCCTGGCTAATCCGGCAGTGCCGGCGGTGATCGCCGGGCCGAAAAGCGACGCGCAATGGGTGCAATACCTCGCGGCGCTAGACCAGGCGTTCGATGCCGAGGACGAGGCTTTCCTCGATAGCCTCGTGCCCCCCGGCCATGCCTCGACGCCGGGCTACACCGACCCGCTCTATCCCGTCACGGGGCGCGCTACGGGCTCCGCCAGGACATGACGGCTTCCGCCTCGGCGCGTCGCCAGCGCCGCAATGCGCTGCTTTTCCTGGCCCCGGCAGCCGGCGTGCTGGCCCTGATCTATCTCGGCCCGATGCTGTTCGCGTTTCACGCGAGCTTCACGGCCTGGATCTTCACCAGCCCCGGCAGTCAGGACATCTATGTCGGGCTGGAGAATTACAGCGATGTCCTGATAAGCCCGGAGCTGTGGTCCGCGGTGCGGGTCACGCTGATCTACGCCTTCGTCTCGATCTGCTGCGGGCTGACGCTCGGCACCATCTTCGCGCTGCTGCTCGACACGCAGTTCTATGCCCGCTCGTTCTTCCGCTCGATCATGATCATTCCGATGGTAATCACGCCCTCGGTGATCGGCATCTTCTGGAAGCTGCTCTACGAGGAGGATTCCGGCGTCTTCAACACGGCCCTGCGCGGGCTCGGCCTGCCCGGCTTCTCCTGGCTCGACCTCGCCATGGCGCTGCCCTCGATCATCCTGATGGATGTCTGGCAGACCACGCCCTTCTTCATGCTGGTCATCCTGGCGGGGTTGCAGGCGCTCGACCGCAACACCATCGATGCGGCCAAGGTCGACGGCGCGACGTCACTTCAGCTCTTCCGCTACATCACCCTGCCTCATCTCGTGCCTTACATGCTGATCGCGACCTCGTTTCGCGCCATCGCCGCCATGGGTGACTTCGACAAGATCTGGCTGCTCACCGGTGGTGGCCCGGGCGACCGGACGACAACGATCACGATATTCGCCTACAAGACCGGCTTCTCGGCCTTCGACATCGGCCGTACCACCGCCATCGCCTGCATCTTCGTCGTGATTGTGCTCGTAGCGAGCTCGCCGCTGCTGCTCCGGCTCTTCCGCAGTGCGCTGGAGGATCGCGGATGAATGGTGTCGACCTCAGCCAGACGAGCAAGGGCCGCATGGCCGCGCTGACGGCGCTCTGGGCCGTGATCGCGCTCGTCTACCTTTTCCCTACACCTGGATGGTGCTGACCGCCTTCCGCCAGCCGGTCGATACGCTGGCGATGCGCTTCGTCTTCGCGCCGACGCTGGACGGCTTCCGCACCATCTTCGTCGACAGCAATTTCCAGCTCTACCTGCAGAATAGCCTGCTCACCGCGATCCCGACCACGCTCGCCGTGCTGCTGCTGGCCGCCCCCGCAGCCTATTCGCTGGCGCACCTGAACAAGCGCAGCAGGCTCTTCCTCGGTTCGGTGCTTGTTGCGCGCATGGTGCCGGGTATCGCCATCCTGATCCCGCTCTACCTCGCCGCCTCCAGGGCGGGCCTGCTCGACCGGCGCCTGACCCTGATCGTGGTCTACTGCGCCTTCAACCTGCCCTTCGCCGTCTGGCTGCTGCGCGGTTTCTTCCGCGAGATCCCGAACGAGCTGCGCGAGGCCGCCATCGTCGATGGCTGCTCCGAGTTCCAGGTCTTCTGGAAGATCATGGTACCGCTCGTCGGCGGTGGTCTCGTCGCGACCAGCGTCTTCGTCTTCATCGGCGCCTGGAACGAGTTCCTGTTCGCGCTGGCGCTGACCCAGTCCAACGCCGCGACCGCGCCGCTCGCCGTGATCGGCTTCCGCAACGAGTACGGCGTGCAATGGGGCGCGATCGGCGCCGCCGCCGTGATGATCTCGACGCCGGTCGTGGCCTTCGCCGTCGTCATGCAGAAATACCTTGTCCGGGGTCTCACCATGGGCGCGGTCAAGGGATGAGAGGGGAGCGCCACAAGGCGCTCCGGCAAAACGCAAGCGAGGGAGGAGATATCCATGAACGGCATCGACCGACGCCAATTCGTCGCCGGAGGCCTGGCCGCCGGAACGCTCGCAGCCTCGGCCTCGGCTTTCGCCGCCGACGCCCTGCCCAAAACCTATGCGGGCACCACGTTGAACGTGCTCTCCCGCACCAGTCCACCCTTCGACCCCACCATCAAGATCGGCGAGGAGTTCACCGAGGCGACCGGCATCAAGCTCCAGGTCACCCGCAGCGCGCCCAGCGACCACTATGCCAAGCTGATGCTCGACTGGTCGAGCGGCACCAATTCCTATGATGTCAGCCTGTTCGTCTATCAGTGGAAGAACGATCTGGCGCCCTACCTCGCCGATCTCTCGTCGACGGCAGCGAGCGTCCCAGGTGCTCCGGCGCTCGATCTCGACGACTACGCCCCCAAGGTGCTCGACATCTACGGCCGGCACGATGGCAAGCTGGTCGGCCTGCCGATCCTCGGCGACGTCGCCTTCCTGCTCTACAACACCGCCGACTATGCCAAGCGCGGCATCGCGGCCAAGGCACCTGCGAGCTGGGAGGAGGTCTTCGAGCGCGGCAAGGCGCTGACCGGCGACGGCAGCTATGGCTACGCCCTGCCGGCTGGCAAGACGCCGCAATGCTACGTGATGTGGTCGCTGCTCTACCACGCCTTTGGCGGCACCTATGTCGATGCCGCGGGCGTTCCCGATCTCGGCGGTCCGGCCAGCATCAAGGCGCTGAAATTCATGGCCGAGCAGCTCCAGCCGATCAGCCCGCCCGGCAACCTGACCTGGGACTATAACGAGGTGCTTAACAGCTTCTCGACCGGCAAGTCGGCCCACGCCATCATGTGGGCCGGTGGGCTCGCCGCCTTGTCCGATCCGGCCAAGTCGCAGGTCGCGGGCAAGTTCGCCGCGGTCTCGCCGCCCTCCGGCGCGCTGCTCGGCGGCACCTCGATCGGTGTCAACGGCAAGGCCAAGAGCCCGGATGCGGCAAGGCTCTACGTTGCCTGGCTGACCTCGAAGGCGATCGCCAAGCGCAATGCCGAGGCGGGCCTGTCGCCGGCCCGGCTCTCCCTGCTCGGCGATGCCGATCTGGTTGCGAAGAACCCGCACTACCCGGCGGTCCGCGCGGCCTTCAGCGGCGAGACCTTCGGCTACATCCCGGTCAAGGAGGCCGAGCAGATCCTGCTGATGGTGGCGGACGAAGCCAATGCCGCCTGCGCCAAGACCAAGACGCCGGAAAAGGCGGCAGCCGACCTGCAGGCCAAGGCGACCCAGTTCATGCGCCGGCGCGGCTACATCAAATAGGCGACCGGACGCACATGAGCGCAGCTGGACTGGTGGCTGCGCTCAGCCGTCTTCGATCACCAGCGGATGCCCGGGGCCGCGATGGCGCAGCACGAAGTCGAACTGCGCCATCCTCCCGGGCGCAGGCTCAGCCTCCGCGCGCGCGCACAGGGCCGTGCCGAAGCCGAGGCTGCGCGCCTGCGCCAGGAAGGCGATCTCGCTCTCCAGGGTGAAGGAGAGCCGGCCGAATGTCTGCGCGGTAGCGCCGTCGAAGAAGCTGACACTCGGCAGGTTGATCAGCCGGGTGACGCCCCTGTCGCGCAGGGGGCCGAAGATCTGCGGGCCGGAGCGCAATCGGTCCAGCGCAAAGACGCCGACATAGCAGCGCTCGCGCAATTGCGCCGGGGCATTGAGCACCCAGTCGCCATCGATGAAGGCGTTGCAATCATGGATCGGCAGTGCCGCAAGCCACAGGCCGGTTGCGGGGTCGAGCCCCGCCAGCCAGGGACAGACCAGCACGAGCTCATCAGCTGCGACGCCCTCCCAGTCCTGCTCCGTGCCGGTGACGATGCGGAACGGCCGGGGCGGCTCGCCGTGCCGGACAGGCAGCTCCGCCGCGCCCGGCACGCGCGTAAGCGATTGCGGTTTTGCATAGGTTGAATCGGTCACGGCGCTCCTCCTGGCGAGGGTTGCAGATCCGTCTGCCCCACGCCATTCTCGGATGTCCTTGCTGGCACCCGGCTTTCCCAATTCTACCCACCATTCCCGGTTTTGTCCTATCGGCCTGATGGCGGCTCGGTCATTCTAACCGTGGAGATTCACTTCGGCCGCTCAAGGCTGCGGGCAGGGTCTTCGCCGGGAGGTTGCCAGGACGGGCTCGCGCGGGCGCGACGGCCACTGCCTTTCACCTCCGGCTGCCATCCATGTCGTTCCGAGGTGCCGATCTTGTCGCTTTTCCGCAGTCTTGAAGCGCCGCCGGCCTGGTGCACGCTTCGCTCCTTCGAAATCATCGACCTTCCCGAGAACCAGGCGGCGTCCCGCAAGCAGGCAACCGCCAAGGAGCGCCTGCTCTGCACCGGCGGCACGGCTCAGATCATGGGGCCGGATGGCTCCGTCATCCTGAAGGAAGGCCAGTTTCTCGACATTCACGACAAGCCCGGCTTCGCCGCCTGGAGCGCGACCGGCCATGGCGCGAAGACGCAGGTCGTGCGGCTGTGCGGGAGTTGGGGCGAGGATATCTCCGGTTGCGGCATTTTTCGCGTCGCCGACGAGCCGAACGCGACCAATAATGGCGACCCGGTCTCCTATCCCAAGTCAACGCGGGTCGATTCCCACTACCATGATTGCGATGAGTACTGGCTCGTCCTCGAAGGCCGCGGCACCGTCGTCGTCGGAGACCGCTTCTTCGACAGCGGCCCGGGCGATTGCGTCGCTCTCGGCATGGGCCACCATCACGACATGGCGAGTGTCTCGGAGCCGGTGAAGGCCGTCTATTTCGAGACATCGCTCGAGGGCCGCAAGCGCGTCGGCCATCTCTGGAACCACACCCACGGCCCTGCCCTGCCTCAGCCCGAGAGAATCTGAACCATGACGAAGAAGGTCATCCACGTCGGCGTCGGCACCTTCGGGCGGCGCTGGTGCACTGAGTTCCTCGCCTCGAACATCGCCGACGGCACGATCGAGGTCGTGGCGCTGGTCGATATCGACCCGAAGGCGCTCGAATTCGGCCGCAAGGCGCTGAAGCTGCCGGAAGCCGCCTGCTATACCGATCCCAAGGCCGCCTTCGCCGCCCACAAGGTCGATTTCTGCACGATCGTCGTGCCGCCCGGCTACCATGAGGCGGTGATCGACGTCGCGCTGGCGCACAATGTCGACATCCTTTGCGAGAAGCCGATCGCCGACACGATGGCGGCCAGTGCCCGCATCGCCCGCAAGATCCGCGCCGCCGGACGCAAGATGGCGGTGACAATGAGCCACCGCTTCGACCAGGACAAGACGACGCTGCGCCAGGTCATCCAGTCCGGCCAGATCGGCCGCGTCAACAATGTCAGCTGCCGCTACTTCGCCGACATGCGCGAGCACCTCGCCTGGGGCGCTTTGTTCCGACACACCATGCAGGACCCGCTGATGATCGAGGGTGCGGTCCATCATCTCGACCTCGTCACCGATTTCGCCGGGGCGCAATGCCAGTCGCTGACCGCCTCGACCTGGAAGCCCGACTGGGCGAAATACGCCGGCGACACCGACGGCATCGTGATGATGGTGTTCCAGAATGGCGTGCGCGGCATCTACGAGGGCTCGTCCTCGGCCGCCGTCGGCCTGAACGACTGGATGAAGGAATATATCCGCGTCGATTGCGAATTTGGCACGGCGATCCTGAACAACCGCGAGATCGAAATCTTCTCGCGTAGCCAGCTCGTGCGCCAGCGCTGTCGCGAGGGCCAGGGCCAGAAGATCCAGCTCATCACCCAGCCGAAATGGCTGAACAACTGGCTGATCGAGAAATTCTGCACCTGGCTTGACGGCGGCGCCGAGATGGAGACCCATGTCGAGGCGAACCTCCACGCGGCAGCCCTGATCTTCGCGGGGATCGAGAGCGCCCGCAGCGGCAAGACAATCGATGTCCAGGACTATATCCGCTCCTTTGACGGGTCGTAACGCCAGGCTCCCGGCTCCGATGGGGCCGGACCTTTCAGGCTCCCAGCGGGAGCAGCCGCGCTTCATGGTGGGCGCCGCGATCGGCACCGGCATGGCGGCCCAGTCGGCGACGCGCGGCGGCGCCGATTTCCTGATCGCACTCAGCGCCGGCAGGATGCGCTGCATCGGCGAGCCCTCGGTCGCCGCCATGCTGCCCTTGCGCGACAGCAACGAGTTCGTGCTCAGCTTTGCGCGCTCCGAGATCCTGCCGCGCGCCACCGTGCCGGTTTATTTCGGCGCGGCGAGCTTCGATCCGCGGCTCGATCTCGTCGAGTTGGTCGAGCGCATCGCCAGAGCCGGTTTCGCCGGCATCGCCAATTTCCCGACCTCGATCCTGATCGACGGCCAGTATCGCGCCTTCCTCGAACGCAGCGGCGTTGGCTTCGGCCGCGAGCTCGAATTGCTCAAGGTCGCGCGCGAACGCGGGCTCTCGACGCTGGCCTATACCCATACCGCCGACGAGGCGACAGAGGCCGCAAGGCAGGGTGCCGACATCGTCAATATCGATCTCGGCTGGAATGTCGGCGGCGTGCTTGGCGCGGTCTCGCATCTGCGCGTCGAGGATGCCGGGTTGATGGCCAATGCCATCGCCCAGCAGGTTCGCGCCGTCTCGCGCAAGACACGCTGCCTGGTCGAGGGCGGACCGATCGTCAGCCCGAAGCAGCTTGAGGAGTTCTGCCAGATCGCCCGGGTCGACGGCTATATCGGCGGCTCGACCATTGATCGCGTGCCCTCGGAAAGCGCCATCGAGGTCGTCACCGCCGCTTTCAAGGCGATCGGCATGGCGCGCCAGCAGCCCGACGGGCTCGACAGCCGCTTCAACCCGCGCCGCTTCCCGCGCCCCCTCTGGGGTCATTCGCAGGCGGCCGAGACGGCGCGCGCCCTGTTCAACCGGTTGACCACGACCGATTATCCCGTGGTCATCGCCGGCGAGGCGGGCACCGGCCGGCGCGAGATCGCTCGCGCCCTGCATCGCTTCGGGCCGCGCCAGGCGCGCGACATGGTCAGCCTGCCCTGCGCCAACCAGGGCGCCGAGCGCCTCAAGCTCGACCTCTTCGGCTGCATGGCCGGGATGCACCCGAGCGCCGTCAAGCACCGGCTCGGCTGGCTCGAGATCGTCCATTCCTCCTCGCTGCTGCTCGACGATGTCGACGAGATGCCGCTCGAGGTGCAGCGCGCCCTGCTGGATGCGGTCGAGGCCGGCTCGTTCTGGCGCTATGGCAGCGAGACGCCGTCGCCGCTCAATGTCCGCTTCCTCGCCATTGCCGGCGAGGACCTGCGCCATCTGCCGGCCGACGGGATCGATGCCCGCTTCGCCGAATGGCTGGGCTGCTTCACCATCGTCTTGCCGCCGCTGCGCGAGCGCAGCGAGGACCTGCCCTCGCTAGTCGATGAATCGTTGCGCATGATCGGCCTGCGCCGGCAGAGCGAGCCGAAAAGCCTCGACCCTGCCGCCTTCCGCGCTCTCGCCGCCTATCACTGGCCGGGCAACCTGCGCGAACTGGATTCGGTGCTGGAGCAGGCCGTGCTGGCCTGCAGCGGCAGCGTCATCCTGGAGCAGCATTTGCCGCCGCTCGGGGCCGAAGCGGCCTCCTCGGCGCGGAACTTCAGCTCGGAGAAGGAGTGGATCCTGCACGGACTGAAGCGCAATCGCTTCCGCCGCAGCCAGACGGCCGATTATCTCGGCGTCTCCCGCAAGACCCTCTACAACAAGATGCGTGCCTATGGGCTGCAATCGGCTGCACCGCCCGAGGGCGAATAGCTCGACTCTCAGTCGCGCGCCTTCACCGCCTTCTCAAGCGCCTTGATCCCCTCGGCGAAGGTGCCCTGGCCGACCTTCTCCTTGATGTCGGCCTCGTCGGCCGCCGAGACGTCGAACTCCGCCATCCACTCGACGAAGGTCTTGTCGCCCTCCGTGATCGGCTTCACGCCGAAGGTCGCGACGTAGTTCTCGATCGGCATCGGCGAGACGATGATGTTGTAGGTGAAGCGGCGCTCCAAGTCGCTGAAGGAGAGCAGCCGCTCGCGCAGGTGCCCGCCATTGGTCAGCTTGAAGTTGCGCACGCAGCCGACACGGTCGCTCGGCAGCCCGTCCTCGACATGGCTCTCGGCGATCAGCGGATGCCATTCGCCGTGGCCGTTGAAGTCGCGGGCATAGGCCCAGACCTTGTCGACCGGCGCATCGACAATCCCGCTGATATAGACTTTCGCCATTTCCGTTTCCTCCTGTCGTTCCGTGGGACGCCTATTCGGCGGCCTTGGCGATCGCCTTGAAGCTGCGGGTCTGCGCCGTCAGCGAAGCCTCGGTCGGCAGCCGCTCCATCGAGCTCGCACCATAGAAACCGTGACAGTGACGGCATTGCGAGAGGATGTAACGGGCATCGTCGGGCGAGGAAATCGGGCCGCCATGGCAGAGGATGATGATGTCCTCGCGCACGCTGCGCGCCGCCGCTGCGATGGCGTCGATCCTCGGTACGCAATCGGCGAGGCTGAAGGCCGTTTCGGCCCCGATATTGCCGCCAACGGTCAGGCCCATATGGGCGACGAGGATATCGGCCCCGGCCTCAGTCATCGCGACCGCCTCGGCCTCGTTGAAGACATAGGGCGTGGTCAGCATGTCCTTGGAGCGGGCCACGCGGATCATCTCGACCTCATGACCATAGCCCATGCCGGTCTCCTCGAGGTTGGCCCGGAAGACGCCGTCGATCAGCCCGACCGTCGGGAAATTCTGCACGCCGGAGAAGCCCATGCGCTTCAAATCGTCGAGGAAGCTGTCGAACAGGCAGAACGGGTCGGTGCCGTTGACGCCGGCGAGCACCGGCGTGCGCTTCACCACCGGCAGCACCTCGCGCGCCATCTCCATGACGATCTCGTTGGCATTGCCATAGGCGAGCACCCCGGCGAGCGAGCCCCTGCCCGCCATGCGGTAGCGGCCAGAGTTGTAGATGACGATGAGGTCGATACCGCCCTCCTCCTCGCACTTGGCCGAGAGCCCGGTGCCGGCGCCACCGCCGACGATCTTCTCGCCGCGGCGGACCATGTCGTGGAAGCGGTCGACCAGTTGCTGTCTCTGGAATGGGGGCATGGCTCAGGCCTCTGCTAGGGCTTCGTGCATCTGCGCGACGAGGACGTCGGCGAATGCAGGGTCGTTGATGGCGTAGGGCAGGCGCAGCAGCTTGCGGCGCGGTCCGGGTTTCAGCGTGCGCTCTAGCGCATCGAACAAGGCTGCGTCGGCCGCCGGGTCGTGGAAAGCCTGGCCGGGCGTATCGAGCAGCGAGACGCCGCCTTCGGGGATCAGGAAGCGCACTGGGCCGTTGCAGCGATTGAGCCGCTTGCCGAGCCAAGCGCCCATGCGGGTATTCTCCTCCGCCGTGGTGCGCATCAGCGTCACCTGCGGATTGTGACGGTAGAACAGTCGGCCGTCATAGCGAGCCGGCACCGTCTCCGGCGGCCCGAAATTGACCATGTCGAGTGCCCCGCAACTGCCGACATAGGGCACGCCGGTGCGGGCGAAGGCGCCAAGCCGATCCTCCGTGCAGGGGAAGATGCCGCCCATCATGAGGTCGCAGAGCTCGGTCGTAGTCGCGTCGATCGCAGCGGTGATCAGGCCGGAATCGACCAGCTTCTCCAGCGACTGACCGCCCGTGCCGGTGGCGTGGAAGACGAAGCATTCGAATTCGCCAGAGAGCTTCGCCACCGTCTGGTTCACGCAGGGCGTGGTGACGCCGAACATGGTGAGGCCGATGGACGGCTTTTCCTCCGTGGATGGCGTGATCATCGCGGCGCCGCGGACCATGCCCGCGACCGCATGCGCGGCATTGGCGATGACCAGCCGCGAGATCCGGTTCAGTCCTGCGATGTCAGTGACCGAATACATCATCGCGGTATCGGTCGGCCCGACATAGCCTGCGACATTGCCCGAGGCGACGGTCGAGACCAGAAATTTCGGCGTGCCTACCGGCAGCATCCGCAGCGCCGGCGCGATCAGCGCCGTGCCGCCCGAGCCGCCGAGCCCGAGCACGCCAGCAATGTCGTCCTGCGCCGGCAGGAAGCGAGCGAAGGCTTCCGTCATCGCCGCGATCGCCGTGCCGCGATCGCCGGTGAAGACTGCCTTCGCGCCATCGGGGTGATGCGCCGCGACCTCCGCCGCCGGGATATCGGCGGCATGGCCATGCGGCTGGGTCGAGAGGTCGACGATGACCGCCGGCTCGCCCATCGCGCGGACGGCGTCGCGGGCGTAAGCCAGCTCGGCGCTCTTGGTGTCGAGCGTGCCAGCGATGTAGACGCGCTTGCCCATCGCGCCGCCCTCAGATCAGCTCGAGCGGCGGCATGATGCGCCGGTTCTGGAAGGGCTGGCCCTCCATCAGCGCCGGCGCGGCCCAGCGCACGGCGTTGGCGATGACCTTGCGGATCGTCGCGTTATGATAGGTCGGGAAGGTCTCGTGACCGGGGCGGAAATAGAAAATCCGGCCGCGCCCGCGCCGATAGCCACAGCCGCTGCGGAAGGCCTCGCCGCCCTTGAACCAGCTCAGGAAGACCAGTTCATCCGGCGGCGGCACCTCGAAGGGCTCGCCATACATCTCCTCGCGCGCGAGCTCGAAGAAGGGCGGGATGCCGGCGGCGACGGGGTGAGCTGGATCGACCACCCAGAGCCGCTCCAGTTCGCCCTCGGCACGCCAGCGCAAAGTGCAGGGCGTGCCCATCAGCCGCTTGAACACTTTTGAGAAATGCCCGGAATGCAGCACGACGAGCCCCATCCCGGCATTGACCCGCTCGCAGACCGCCGCGGCCACGACGTCCTCGACCTCGTCATGGTGACGATGCCCCCACCAGACCAGCACGTCGGTCTCCGCCAGGCGCTTTGCCGAAAGCCCCTGCTCCGGCTCGTCCAGCGTCGCGGTCGTGATCTGATCGACGCCGTTCTCGGCAAGGCCCGCAGCGATCGCGCCATGGATGCCGTCCGGATAGATGTCGGCGACGACTGGGTTCGATATCTCGTGCCGGAACTCGTTCCACACCGTCACGCGCATCGTTCGAACCTCCGGAAAACAGATATCTTGGTCATTTGAGCGCCCCCCGCCGTCAGGCCCGAGACGATCCGGCGCTGCATGGCGAGGAAGATCGCCAAGATCGGCAGCACGAAGATCGAAGAGAAGGCCATGACCCGGTGCCAATCGGCATACTCGGCGCCGACGAAGCTGTAGATGCCGACGGTCGCAGGCTGCAGCTCCTGCTGGCTGAGCAGGGTCAGCCCGTAGACGAACTGGCCGTAGGCCTGGACGAAGCAGAGCGTGCCGACGACGATCAGCGGCACCTTCATCAAGGGCAGCACGACCAGCCGGAAAGTCTGCAGCCGGGTGCAGCCATCGACGAAGGAGGCCTCCTCCAGTTCGAACGGCACCTGCCGGAACATCGGTCGCAGAATCACCAGCGCGAAGGCGAGCGTCTTCGAGGTCGTCGCGAGGATGACGGCGGCGAAGGTGTTGAGCAGCTCCAGCGAGCGGAAGATGATGAACATCGGCGTCGCCAGCAGCGCTTCCGGGAAGACCTGGAGCAGCAGCACGATGACGATCGCAAAATCGACGAGGCGGTTGCGCAGCCGGCTCATCGCATAAGCGCCCATGGCGCCGAGAATGAGCGTCAGCATGGTCACCGGGATGGCGATGGTCAGGCTGTTGCGCAGGTAGCGCAGCACGTTCTCGCGGACGAAGACATATTCGAAGGCGGCGAGCGACGGCGCCCGCGGCACGAAGGTCGGCGGATTGGCGAAGATCTCGGCCGAATCCTTCAGGCCCGAGATCAGCATCCAGTAAATGGGGAACAGATAAATCCCGACACCGATGACGGCGATGGCGGTGGCGGGCCAGCCGCCAAAGGGCAGCACGCCGAGCTGGCGGAGCCTGACGCTCATGACGCCGTCTCCTGCTTCAGCGTGCGTACATAGAGCAGCGCCACGCCGAAGACGATAAGGAAGGCGAAGGAGCCCATGGCAGAGCCGGTGCCGAAATCGAACTGCTTGAACGAGAACTGGTAGGAGAGCAGCGGCAGCACGTTCGAGGCGTCGAGCGGCCCGCCCTGCGTCATCGCGAAGATCAGGTCGAAGGCCCGCATCGTGTAGATCGTCACCAGGCAGGCAACGGCGAGCAGCGCCGGCTTCAGCGCCGGCAAGGTGATGTACCAGAAGCGCGCGGTGCTGCCGGCGCCGTCGAGCGAGGCGGCCTCGTAATGCTCCTTCGGGATCGCGGTCAGCGCCGCCGCGATCAGGATCATGCTGAAGGGCATGCCGAACCAGATATTGGCGAGCGTCACCGAGGTCAGCGCCACCGCCGGGTCGGAAAGCCAATGAATCGGCGAGCCGATCAGGTGCAGCGCCGAGAGCACATAATTGGCGACGCCGTATTCCGTGGCGAAGATCCATTTCCACAGCGCCCCGACGACCAGCGCCGGCAGCATCCAGGAACAGAGCAGAAGACCGCGCATGAAGCCGGCACCGGGAAAATCCTGGGCGAAGAACAGCGCGACCGCGAGCCCGATCGCGACCTGCGCGAGAACATTGCAGCCGACGAACAGCAAGGTGTTGACCAGGACCTTCTGGAACGACTCGTCGGCAATGACCGTGCGGTAATTGTCGAGCCCGACGAAGGGGCGGATGAACTCGGTGATGTTGCCGAGATTCACCTCCTGCACGCTCATCATCAGGTTGTAGACGATCGGAAAGCCGACGAAGCCGAGCAGATAGAGGATCGGTAGCGCCAGGAAGACATAGAGCAGCGCTGAGGGAGATCCCGGCATGGGCTGTTTCGCTCCGAACTCGGCTTAGGCAGGCGGGAGCGGCGCAGTCCGCTCCCCGGTTGCGGTCACAAGGGCGTTTTGGCGAGGATGGGCTTGATCTTCCGCGCAGCATCGGCGAGCGCGGTCGCAGCAGGCTTGGTGCCGGTGACGGCTTCCTGCATCGCGATCTGGATCGCGCGCGATATCTCCGGCCATTGCGGATGCGGGCCGCGAGCGCGGGCGCTTTCGAGCTGCTTGCGGTAGATGCCATAGGCCTGCGGCCAGAGCGGGTCGGTGACGGTGACGTCGGTTCGCGGCGCGAGCCGGCCGGTCTTCCAGCCCTCGTTCAGGATCTTCGGGTCCGACATGAACTCGATGAAGCGGAAGGCGCCGTCGGCCTGCTTGGCGCCCTTGGGCACGACCCAGTCATAGCCGCCGAGCGCGGAGGCCGCGATATCCTTGCCGGGTTTGACCGGCAGCAGCGCGAGGCGCCACTCGAACTTGGCCTCCTTCTGCAGGCGCGGCAGCTCCCACGGGCCGCACATCACCATCGCGGCATTGCCGGCCATGAAGGTGTTGGTCACCTCGTACTGGCGCTGGTTGATGACGTCGCGCGAGGCGACGCCGTCCTTGACCATGCCAGCCCAGAATTCGAGCGCCTCGGTCGCCTCCGGCGTATCGAGCTTGTCGACCGCGCCGCCAGCCTGGTGCAGGAAGGGCAGGAACTGGAACACGCCCTCCTCGGCCTGCACGGCGCTGAAGCCGAAGCCGTAGACGTTCTTGGCCGGGTCCTTCAGCGCCTTGGCGGCGTCGAGCAGTTCGGTCCAGGTCTTGGGCGGCTTGTCCGGATCGAGCCCCTTCACCTTGAACATGTCCGCGTTGTAGCAGAGCGCCAGGGTGTTGGCGTCGCGCGGCACGGCGAAGATGCGCTGCTTCCAGAGGCCGGAGGCCCACGGCCCCTTGAAATAGACGTCCGGCTTCACGACAGCCGATTTGCCGACGCGCTCGGTCAGGTCGGTCAGCGTGCCCTGCGCCGAGAAGCTGGCGACGACGGGATTGTCGAGCGTCACCAGATCCGGGACCGAGCCGCTGGCGATCGCCTTGATCAGCTCTGAATCCATCTGCGGCCCGGGCACGATGCGCGGGTCGATGCGGTATTCGCTCTGCGACTCGTTGAAGGCCTTGATGCCGCCATAGATCATGTCGGTCTCAAGCGTGAACGGGTGCCAAAGACTAATCGTCTTCGGTTGGGCGATTGCCGGACCGGTGATCGCGCATACGATTGCGGCGGCGAATAATCCTGACCTTGTCAGCACAATATCCTCCCAGGAGCGCTTTTCTCATTTTTGGTTCTTGGGGCGACTTCACCGGGTCGAGTCCGGGGGCGCAATCCTGTCCACCCCCGCCAATGTGTAAAACTGGGCAACGGGGAGGACCCGCGCAGCGGTCGGCCGAGTGCGTCACCGACATCATGGTCGGCGATCGTCAAAGTGCCGTTCTTGCCGCCCGCTGCTCGCCGGCGCCGACGGCGATAGCAATAATGGCGAAGTGAAGCGGGTTGATTACTGCGGTGCAACGGCATGCCTTTTAACATCATAAGCCACTACCGCTCTTAGGTGATCGTTCATCACGCCTCATCACATCAAATTCACCCGCGGGTGGAATGGTGTTGGAGGGGGTACGCGTTGGGGACACCGGGCAATCGTGCTGCAGCTCCAGAACATCATCCTTGAAATGATCGCCAAAGGGGAAGCCCTTGAAGCGACAACGGATCGGCTTTGCCGCGAAATCGAGCTGCATCTGCCGGGCGTCTGGTGTTCCGTTCTACGGGTGGAGCGCAATGGTCTTCTCTATCCGCTTGCCGGGCCGAGCTTTCCCGACGCATATACCGCTTTGCTGGAAGGATTGATGATCGGTCCGCAGGTTGGCTCCTGCGGCAGCGCCGCCTATCTCGGGGCGGGGGTGGCGGTGACCGACATCGCCTCCGATCCCCGGTGGGTCGACTTCAAGGATCCGGTTCTGGCCTTGGGCCTTAGGGCCTGTTGGTCCTCTCCGATCCAGGCCGCGGACGGCACGGTGCTGGGCACCTTCGCCTTCTATTTTCCGGAGAAACGGGGCCCTACCCCAAGAGAGCGAAAAGTAGTCGCGTCCTGCGCCTCTTTGTGCGCCATAGCGCTGGAGCGTCACCAGCGCGTAATCGAGCGCGAGCGCCGTGCCTTCGTCGACGTCCTGACGGACTTGCCCAACCGGGCAGGTTTCGATGGGGCGCTGGAGCGTCTGCCCTGCGCCGAGCCGGGTGCGTGGGCACTGCTGGCCCTCGACCTCGACAATCTCAAGACCATTAACGACACCTTCGGACACGCAACGGGGGATGCTCTGCTGCAAACGATTGCCTCGCGGGTCAGCGACATTGTGGCGCCGGACCGCGTGTTTCGAGTGGGGGGCGACGAGTTCGTTGTCATTCTCCAGGGAGCGGAGGCCATCGGCGATATCGAGCGTGTTGCCCAACGCATTCGCGAGGCTCTGGCAGTGCCCGCCGAATGCAGCGGTCACATGATCCTGCCGCGAGCCACGATAGGGGGCGCAGTACTGTCACCGGAGGACGCCGACGCGACGAGCGTCCGAGACCACGCCGACTATGCCCTCTATGATGCCAAGGACAATGGGCGCGGCGGCTTCGTGCTGTATTCGCCCGGGATTGGGAGTGCGATCGAGACTCGGATCGAGGTTATCCGGGATGTCGGCGCGGCCTTGCGCGAAGGCAGGATCGACGCGTTCTACCAACCAATCGTGCGACTCGAGACCCGCGAGATCGTCGGGCTGGAAGCACTCTGTCGCCTGCGCAAGCCAAGCGGCGAGATCGTGTCAGCGGCCGCTTTCCATCACGCCACGTCCGACGTCGGCATCGCCTCGCAGCTGACGGAACGGATGATGGCGATCGTCGCTGCCGATGCACGTTCCTGGCTTGCGCAAGGCCTTCCCCTTCAACACGTCGGGATCAACATCACCTCGGCCGACTTCCATAGCGGTACGCTCTACGCGCGTCTCGAAGCCGCCTTCGGCCGCGAGAACGTTCCGTTGAAACACATCATCCTGGAGGTCACCGAGTCGGTTTATCTCGGGCAGCGCGATCCGGTCGTGGCGCGTGAGATCAAAGCCTTGCGCGACCATGGCCTGCGTGTCGCGCTGGACGATTTCGGCACCGGCTTCGCCTCGCTCACGCATCTGCTCACGGTGCCTGTCGATATTATCAAAATCGACAAGACCTTCATTGACCGCCTTGCCAAGGGCGACCCGAGCCTGGCGATCGTCGAAGGCTTGGTCGACATCGCACGTAAGCTCGACATTTGGATCATCGCCGAGGGCATCGAGGGAGAAGCGCAGGCAAGCCTTCTGACGGATATCGGTTGCACGTTGGGACAAGGCTACTTGTTCTCGCCAGCGGTGCCCCGCGAGATCGCATCGGATCTGCTGAGGCACTTTGGGCAGTCGCTCGACGGTGAGCTGCGCAAGCAGATGAGGTGGCGAACGTCGGACATCGCAGTGCGGCGGGCGGCAAGTTGAGTTTCAATGTCGCCACTAGCCCTAGTCTGAAAGGCTTTTTTAAGGGCTGTCCAAAGGTGCCGAGCTCGCAAATCTCGGAGCTTCAGGGCGGCTCGATCGCTAAGGCGGCCTACAAGCTCGCAGCCGACAAAAGCAAGGTCTTGGCGCCAATCCATATTTCCGGGCTCCCGTACGGGCTGGATGTTGAGTCCTCGGGGGCAAACGTTTGGTATGCAATCAGTATCGACCAGCTGACGAAGAAGTTGATTGATTTCGGCGGGTTTGGTCACCGCAATCGCTTACGAACCCGTCCGTCTCCCTAGCGCTGATCCAGCCGGACAGGGCCGATTATCTCATCGGCAAGCGCAAGAGCTGCGCTGCCTCTAGCCGAAAAGCACAGCTGGCGATCGGATCGGCTCGCTGGCCCGTCATGTCCATCTATCATATTTTTATGATCAAATCATACCTTATTGAACACATATTAATGTACATTATTTCTTGATATGATCATATATAAGTGCTAAGCACCTCCTCGATTGGACACATAATTATGAACCCTAATCAGACTGCCCTGGCACGCAAGCAACTGGAGCGACGTGTCGCGCCCTTGCGCGACCTCAACGTCGTCGCTCCACCTCGCGGCTGGATGAGAGCCATCCGCGACGCTCTGGGCATGAGCACACGGCAGCTCGCCGCTCGCATGAAGGCCGCTCCCTCCCGCGTTCCTGCGATCGAGAAGGCGGAAGTCTCCGGCGCGACGACGATCAGGACACTGCGCGAAGCAGCCGCGGCGATGAACTGCACGTTCGTCTACGCTTTCGTCCCAACCAAGCCCCTCGACGAAATCCTGCGCGACCGCGCCGCTCAAAAAGCGGGGCGGGACATCGCGCGCCTCGACCACACCATGCGGCTGGAAAACCAGGCACTCCTGAAGTCGGATCTCGATGACGAGCAGCGCCGCGTGATCGACGTCATCCTCTCAGGCTCATCGCGCAGCCTTTGGGACGACGACTGATCGCCATGCCCGACCCGCTATTCGAAGAGGACGATGACGCCAATACGCCGCTGACCGCGGAGGAACGCGAGCAACTCATCCCAGCCTACATCACGTTACGACATGAATTGAACGAGGCCGAGCAGGTCAATATCGGCGAGGCGCTGCGCTGGGCTAGGTCGCGCAAGCGCGACGTTCTTGATCAGGCCTTCCTGAACGATTTGCACAAACGCATGTTCGGCGGCGTCTGGCGCTGGGCCGGGCAATATCGCACGACCGCGCGCAACATCGGCGTCGACGCCTATCGCATTGCGATGGATGTCCGGCAGCTCGTCGACGATGCGCGCTACTGGGTCGAGCATGGGACCTATCCGCCCGACGAAATCGCCGTGCGGTTCAGCCATCGCCTTGTCGCCATCCATCCTTTTCCCAATGGCAACGGACGGCTCTCTCGCCTCGTCGGCGACCTCCTTGCTCGCCAACTCGGCCAACCCGTTTTCTCCTGGGGGCGCACGAACGTGATCGATGCAGGCGCGACCCGCGCTCACTATGTCGAGGCGCTGCGGGCGGCCGATAACCACGATATCGAGCCGTTGCTTCTCTTCGCCCGTTCCTAGACCGGCCACGAGCGAGGCGAACTCCGACCACGTTGCCCATCATCGGTCGCGAAAGCCCTCCCGGCCTCGTCGCGACGGTGCAATCGCGCCGTCGGGCAACCCGCCAGGCCGAAGCCAGGGGCGGTTGAGGCACAGCCAAAAAAGGCCGGCATCCATAAAGGATGCCGGCCTGAAGGTTTGAAACATCCAGCGTTGCCGCCAAACATTTCAGAGGGGAACGGCTAAAACGAACTCAGCTCGGGAGGAGACAGCAGAGCCCGTTCCGAACAACCGCAACTGCGATGATATGCGGCAGTTGCCTTTTTGCAATGCAACATCAGCCGCCTTCGCCATGCGCCGGGAGCATGAATTTGCCCACAAACCCGCCATGATGCTGCTAATGGCTTCGCGGCCGCTCAGCTTACAACACGTTTCGATCCTGTTATCGGCTTTGCTTTGCTCGGCTCGCGCTTCGTCATGGCCGGTTTGGCGGGCTCAGTCCGAGTTGAGATGTGCCGAACCTCCTGGCGAATCCAACTCCTCGATGGAAGCTTGCAGCCGTCGGGGAAGCTGCGTCGACGGGCGTCGGATCGCGGGCGATGATTTTAGCTTGCAGCGGCACCGAAGAAAACCATCGCCCGATGTTCATTCGGTGCCGACGCAGCTCGCAAGACCTAATGAAGCGATAGGGCCATCAATCGTCCGAGCCGCTCGGCAAAGAGCTGCGCATCGCCGGGGCGCTCTCCATCCAGAATGCGGGCCTCGTCGAGCAGAAGATGGGCCAAGTCGTTGCGCAACGCATCGTCCTGCGATCCGGCGAGCTTCAGCATGAGCGCGTGCTGGGGATTGACCTCGAGGATCGGCTTGGCTGTGCTGTCGAGCCGCCCTGCAGCGGAGAGCAGCCTCTCGAATTGCCGGTCCGGGCCCCTGTCGGGCGCCACGAGACACACCGCGCTATCGGTCAGGCGATCGGACGCTCGGACATCGGCGACTTCGGCTCCGAGAATCTGTTTGAGTGAACCGATCAGTGCGCCAACCTCTGGCGAGGTTTCGGCTGAAGGCGACGGCTCGCCGCTGGCCAGCGGGATCAGTCCGAGATCGGCTGCACCCTGGGTGATCGACTTGAACGGTTTGCCCTCGAAATCGGGCGCGTTCGACACCCAGAAGCTATCGACCTGATCGTTCAGCAGGAGAACCTCGATCCCGCGTGCGCGAAACCCTTCGAGCTGCGGCGATGCCGAAATCCGGGCGAGGTCGTCGCCGACGATGTAATAGTTTGCCGTCTGGTTCTCCCTCAGGGCACCAACATAGTCCTTAAGGCTGCGCAGGCCTTCACCCGAGGCCGTCGTCCTGAAGCGCGAAAGCCCAAGCAGCTGCTCGCGTCGCTCAAAATCCTCGTAAAGTCCTTCCTTCACGACCGCGCCGAAGTTCTCCCATATCGTCGCGAAGGTGTCCGGCTCGTTCTCGGCCAGCTTGCCGAGATCGGACAGGATCCGGTTGGTGACGCCCTTTTTGATCGCGGCAAGCAGCGGACTGTCCTGAATCATCTCGCGCGAAACGTTCAATGGCAGATCGGACGTATCGACCAGCCCCCGCACGAAGCGAAGATAGCGCGGTAGCAACTCTGCTTCGTCCGTGATGAAAATCCGCTTCACATAGCTTCATCCGACCTTTGCGGTCGGGATCGAACAGATCGAACGGCTTGCTGCCGGGGATGAAGGCGAGCGTCGTGTATTCGTGGCGGCCCTCCGCACGGAAATGCACCGTCGCTGCCGGCTCGTCATATTGCCAGCCACGCTGCGGTAGAAGTCGGTATAGTCCGCAGCGGTGATTTCGCTCTTGGGCTTAGTCCAGAGCGCCGCGCCATCCGCGAGCGAGGTCGGCTCTGCTCCGGGTTTTTCCACCAGCGTGATCGGCACCGGAACATGGCCCGACTGAGCCTTGACGATACGCTCCAGTGTCCAGCGCTCGGTATAGCTCTTCGCGTCATCCAGGAGACTGACTGTCACGCGGGTGCCGCGTGAGGGAGCATCTTCGAGCGCTGCGGGTGCGATAGAAAACTCTCCCTTGCCGTCGGAAGTCCAACGCCAAGCTTCCTCGCTGCCGGCACGGCGGCTGACGACGTCGACCTCACCTGCGACCATGAAAGCGGAATAGAAACCAATGCCGAACTGTCCGATGAGCTGAGCGCCTTCCTTGCCCTTCGCCGCCTCGACCTGCTCCATGAAGGCACGCGTGCCCGAGCGCGCGATTGTGCCGAGAGCCTCGATCATCTCATCGCGGCTCATGCCAATGCCGTTGTCGTTGATCGAGAGCGTCCCTGCCTCCGCGTCGGCGGCAATGGAGATGGCGAGTTTTTCACCGTCCTCGATCAATGCTGGCTTTCCTATGGCCTCGTAGCGCAACTTCTCGCGGGCATCGGCGGCATTCGAGATCAGTTCGCGCAGGAAGACGTCCCGGTCGGAATAAACGGAATGCACCATCATAGGCAGAAGGCGCGACACATCGGCTTCGAAACTGCGGTTTTCCGTGGTTGCGGTCGTCATGCCGGTGCTCGAACCTCAAGATGGTTGCGCCCGATTTGGACGTGTCAGAATTGGTTTTCAAGGGCCGAGAGAAAGACGCTTTCTTCGTGTCGCGAACTCCATACGGCGATCCGCCATTGCCTGCCCGACAAGAGCGCGAGTCTCGGTTAAGGGCACGATCAGCCGATTGCGGCGCATCAGCGCATCTGGCGGCGCTGTCGAAGTTCTTCTCTATCGAAAACAGGAGGTGGGTTGTCGGCTGAGGGTTCCTGCTGCGCCAGCAGCGGACACTGGCAAACCGCCCGACAGCAGTCGTCAGACGGATCCATCCAATGTGTCTTGGACAGGAGCCGATCACATTGCGGAGTGGGGCACGGATGACTCATGGCTGTCATGTCGCGAGGCCATTCTCAGGATCGCTCCGCTTCAACTAAGCTGCATGGCATCATGCTGCGCCTGCGTTTCGCTGTCTTCGCCCTTTTGTCGTTCGCCGGCCAGTCCGTGCTGGCGATCGACATCGTCGAAATCCGCAAGCGCGCCGAGCAGGGCGACGCCGTTGCGCTGTTCGAGCTTGGCAAGGCCTACCAGACCGGCGACAGCGTCCCACGCGACCAGCAGCGCGCATTCAGCTACTATGAGCGAGCTGCGGAACGCGACTATTGGCCGGCAGTCAATAATCTCGCCGCCGCTCTTGAACGCGGCGATGGTGTGCAGGCCAATACAGTGCGGGCCGAAGCGCTCTACGAGCGTGCGGCCGCGGCCGGCAATATGGTCGCGCAGTACAATCTCGCCACGCTGTTGCTTAAGCGGCAAGGCGGCGGGGATGAAGCCCGCGCCGTCGCACTGTTTCGCAAGGCGGCAGAGCAGGGGCATATCAACGCACAGATCGGGCTTGCCGGTATGTTGCAGGCCGGGCGCGGCGTCACTGCCGACCCTGGCATGGCGCTGGACTGGCTGCGCAAGGCGGCGGGCACCGGCTGCATCCCGGCCAAGACCGCGCTGGCCTTTGCCTATCATCGCGGGAACGGCACCCCGGCCAATCTTCCCGCTGCGATCGCACTCTATCGCGAGGCCGCAGAGGCCGGCGATGCGACGGCCCAGTACAATCTCGGCCTGCGTTACGCCCGCGGCGAAGGCGTTGTTCGCGACGACGGCATCGCTCTGGGCTGGTTTCGCAAGGCTGCGGACCAGGATTTTCCACATGCGCTCAATGCCCTAGGCGTTCTCTATGCCCGCGGTACGGTCGCGCCGCAGAACCTGGCCGAGGCGCTGCGGCTTTACCGGCTCGCAGCCGAGCGCGGCAACGTCGACGGGCAGACCAATCTCGGCATCGCCTATCGTGACGGCACGCGCGTCAAGGCGGATCCCGTCCAGGCGGCGATGTGGCTGATGCTGGCAGCCGCGCAACCATCCGGCGAGGATGCGCGAAAGGCTCTGTCGGGGCTCAAGGAGAAGCTAGCACCGAACCAGCTGAACACGGCGCAGGAGATGGCCGGCCGTTGGAAGGCGCGTCCACCCGCGCAAGGCAGCAATTCGGCGAAGGAGACTCGTAGATGCGAGAACGGTTGAGGCGTGGGGCCACCGCGATCACGCTGCTCGCTGGAACCCTGGTTCCCGCCGCGACGCTGGCTCAAGTCAGCCGCGAGGCGCGCTCCTGTTTCTCGCTTTCGGACGAGGCGCGGCTCTGGAAGCATTGCCGCACAGCGGTTGCGAACGCCAAGGATCCGCCTGCCGTTCGCGCGCGGGCACATGGCAGGCTCGCCGATGTCTTCCAGGCACGCGGCGATCAGGAACGGGCGATCCAGGAGCTGAATGCGGCGATCGCGCTCGACCCGGACAACCTGCGCTACTTCTCTAACCGCGCCGTCGCCTATTCCTACAAGGGCGAACGCGACCGCGCGATTGCGGATTACGGCCAGGTGATCGCCCGCGACCCCAAGAACGGGCTGCACTACTTCAACCGCGGCGTCGAATATGCAGACGGTGGCGAGCTCGACCTCGCCATCTCCGACTTCACCGAAGCGATCCGGCTGAAGAGTGATTTCCACGAAGCCTATGACAATCGAGGAGCCGCGCTCTTCGTCAAGAAGGAGTTCGACAGGGCCTCCGCCGATTTCGACAAGGCGATCGCGCTGGCCCCCCGTTTTGCGAATGCCCGCTACAACCGCGGCGTCTATCTTGTCGAACTGGGCAAGCTCGACGAGGCGCTGAAGGATTTCGACGAGGCCGTCCGGCTAGAGCCGCAGGATCCGAACATCCATGTCAAGCGCGGCAAGGTGCTGTTCCTGAAAGGCGACTTTCTGAAAGCGGTGGCCGAGTTCACGCAGACTTTGCGCGTCGCTCAGGGCTCGACCGAAGCGCTGCAGCTACGCGCGGCGGCGATGGTCCGCCTCGACGAGCCTGTCGGCGCCATTGCCGATTATACGGTTCTGCTGCGCCTGCGCCCCGACGACATGGCGGCCTATCTCGGTCGGGCCGAGGCCTATCGCGCTGCAGGCGACCTGCCGCGTGCCCTGCTCGACCTGGACGATGCGGTGAAGCGCTCTCCCGGTCATCCGCAGCCGCTCGCCGCTCGCGGCCAAGCGAAGGTCGACCGCGGCGACCTCGACGGAGCCTCGGCCGACATCGACGCTGCGCTTTCGCTCGATGCCAAATTCGCGCCGGCTCTCGCGGCCCGCGCCGCCATCCTCACGCAGCGTGACAAGCCCGACGAAGCTCTGGCTGCGCTCGATACGGTGCTTGAAACGACGCCGGACGATAACGAGGCGCGGCGCCAGCGCAGCGCATTGCTGGCGAGGCAAGGCAAGCTCGCACCGGCTCTGGCCGATTACGACGTGCTGATCGCCAAAAGTCCGGCCGATCCGCGCCTCTACTGGTCGCGCGCATCCCTGCACGCCCGGCTGGACGATTTCGATCGGGCTATCGCCGATATCGGCAAGGTCATGGAACTCGATACCCGCAATGCGGGCGCAATGCTGTTCGAGCGCGCCAAGCTGAAGCGCCTCAAGGGCGACGCGGCAGGTGCCTTCGCGGATCTCGGTGCGGTCATCGACATCGGCCAAGCCCAACGCGGCCCCGCCTTGTTTGAACGCGCCACCCTTCATGCCCGCAGGGAGGACAATGCCGCCGCACTCGCCGATATAGACAAGGCACTGGCGCATGGAGTCGACGATGTGCGTGCCCATAATCTGAAGGGCTGGGCGCTTTTTAAGCTCGGCCGCCCGGCTGAAGCGCTTGCCAGCGCGGATACTGCGCTCGCCAAGGATCCGCAGGCGGCGTACGCGCATGATACGCGTGCGCATGCCCTGGAGGCGCTCGGCCGCCCCGAAGAGGCCGCAATGGCCTACAAACGCGCATTGGCGCTTGATCCAAAGGAAGAAGAGGCGCGCGTGGGGCTGAGGCGCCTCGGCGTTGAACCATAGACGCGTTCGCGCTTGCATCGGAACGCCTGCGCCGAAAAAGCTTGTGCCGTACGCAACGTTCCTGACATTGCTACTGCCGACATTCAGCGCCTAAGCATATACTCAGAGCCTTGTCCGCGCTGCTCGATCGCCTTCCCTCAAAAAGCTGACCCTGAGCTGTGCATTGCCGCCGACGCGCGTGTAGTGGCCGAAAATTCGGTTGCACCGCGATAATTTCATGGCCTGAGATGCAGCCTAGTCCCGCTTCTACAGGGATGGTGGCTTAGTGCAGGGCGTCAGCTACCCGGCACCCTCAGGGCCCTAATGACACTCTGTGCCCGGAAGGAACCGACGTGCCAACGATTGCTGACTCGACGCATGCCTACGAGAGCTGGTTGATAGCCCAAATCGGATCGGACTTCGTTACGGCCGATCTCGATATCAAGCACGAAAAGATGAAGAAGGATGCTTTCACATTTCTACGCGCAACCTATTGGCGCTGGGCCGAGACGATCCTGGAGATTTGCCCCGACCTCGCCGGCGCTCCCGAGATTCTTGCGATCGGCGACACCCACCTTGAGAATTTCGGCACTTGGCGAGATGCCGAGGGCCGCCTGATCTGGGGCGCCAACGACTTCGACGAAGCCGCCGTCATGCCCTATCCGCTCGATCTCGTCCGCCTCGCCGCCAGCGCTCTCCTCGCCCGCACGGACGGCCCGAGCGCATCGGTGATTTGCACCGCAATCCTGGAAGGTTACGCCGAAGGCCTTGCCTGCCCATCCCCGCTGGTCCTGGAGCGCGACTGCAAGTGGTTGCGCAAGGCGGTTATGCTGCCGGAGCCGGAGCGAGCGGCGTTCTGGGACAAGGTCGATGCGCTCGTGCCCACCGCCGTCCCGCAGCGCTACGAGGACGCATTGCGCGGCGCCATGCCTGGTTCGGCTGCGCGCATGGTGATCTCCCCACGCACCGCCGGCACCGGGAGCCTTGGGCGGCCTCGCTTCGTCGCCAGCGGCAATTGGCGCGGCGGGCCGGTCCTGCGCGAGGCGAAAGCCGTCGTCGTCTCGGCGTGGTCGCTTCGGTATGCGCCCCGCAGCAGGACGATCCGCGCCGGCGAAATCGCCGCCGGCCGGTGCCGAGCACCGGACCCGCACTATCAGGTCAGCGATGGAATCGTCGTCCGCCGCCTCTCGCCGAACAGCCGCAAGATTGAGGTGAAAGACGCAACCGACAAGCTTCTGTCGCCTAGGATGCTGGAGCTCATGGGGCGGGAAATCGCGAATTGTCACGCGAGCGACCCCGATGCCCTGCTCACGATCCAGGAGGATCTCGTCCGCCGCGGCGGCGACTGGCTGCGGCAGGCAGCCAAGGCCGCGGCGCAAAGCGTCGCCCAGGAGCAGGTGGCGTTCGTCTGAATGTGATTCAGCACCGAAGCGGGACCCCGCCTCAACTGGGATCTAAGCCGTTCAATTTAAAACATTATCTGCAACCGAAGAGGGACACGAGCGGAGCCGAGCGGAACCCCTCTGAGAACGGCAATATACCATTCAAGTCAGCGGGTTAAAGGCAGAATTCGCGGGGTCAATCTTCGGCGCCTACTCACATCGTGGCGGGCAGACTCGCCAGCGAGGCCCGACGACGCAACGTCGATCAGCTATAGCTTGAGTAAAATTAGGCAAGCCCGACGGCTGGACTTTAAGGCGCCACTGCGACGACCATCATGCCGAAACCGCCGGAACGCGGGCGCGGTCGGACCCCATCCTGCGTTCGAGTCGTTCGCTGTAAACCGACAACGGCCAGCATAGCAGGAAATAGAGCGCCGCGACCGTCAGGTAGACCAGTGCGGGGCGGAACGTGGCGTTGTTGATGATCTGGGCCGCCCTCGTCAGTTCGACGAAACCGATGACGGATGCCAGCGACGTGCTCTTGATCGCCTGAACCGCGAAGCCAACGGTCGGCGCGATGGCGATCCGCGCCGCCTGCGGCAGGATCACCAACCTCAGCTGGCGATGATAGGGAAGTGCCAGGGATCGGGCTCCATCCCATTGGCCGGACGGCACCGCCTCGATACAGCCGCGCCATATCTCGCCGAGGAACGCACTGGAATAGAGCGTCAGGCCAAGAGCCGCGGACGTCCAGGCGTCGGCTTCCATGCCGATGATGCTGCCGCCGAAATAAATCAGGAAAAGCTGCATCAGCAGCGGTGTCCCCTGGAAGACTCGAATGTAGATGCGCCCGGCGATCCGCACTGCTCGGCGGTTGGATATGCGAAGCAGAGCAATGCCCAGCCCCACGAGCGCTCCACCAACGAGTGCGATCGCCGAAAGTGCGAGCGTCCACCGGACCGCCAGCACGAGGTAGAACAACTCGCTGGACGTGAATTCGCGGATCATCGCGCGGCCTCCCGCCAGCGGAACAGGTGCCGGTAGAGCAGCGACGAAGCTGTTTCCAGGAAGACGGAGAAGGCGAGATACATCGCCGTGACGACCAAATAGACCTCGAATGTGCGGAAGTTCCGCGAGGCGATCCGGTCCGCCACCGCGGTCAGCTCTTCCGCCGAGATAACCGAGACGACGCTCGAGGTGAGGACGAGGAGCACAAACTGGCTGCAAAGCGCGGGATAAACCGCGCAAAGCGAGGGTTTGAGCACGACGAGGAAGAAAATCTGTGCCTTCGATAGACCAAGCGCCCGGCCGGCCTCGCGCTGGCCTTCTGGAACTGATTCGATTCCCGCCCGTATGATCTCGGTGGCATAAGCGGCGAAGTTCACGATCAGCGCAAAAAGGGCCGCCTGCTGCGGCGTGAAGCGAAGCCCGATTGCAGGCAGTGCGAGGTAGACCAGCAGCAGCTGCACCAGGAAAGGCGTATTGCGGATCACCTCGACATAGCCGCGCGCGATTCCACGCAGCAGCCTGCTGGGCGCGCGTCGCATGACGGCGCCGAGCGCCCCCAGAGGCAAACCCACCAGAAGCGTGACGAAGGAGAGCTTCAGCGTCAGCCACGCTCCGCCGAGAAGCAGATCGAAGTCCTTCCACACCGGTCCGAACTGAAAAACGTAGTTCACGGGCGCGCCCCGATGTCTGCATGCCGCACGGCAGGACCGGTCATCACCTCGGAAAATTCGCCGGCCGCCCCAGCACGGGATAGATCGGATCGGTATAGCCCGGCGTCGAGGGATGGCCCTTCGGGACGAGCCGATCGACCAGTGCCTCGTCTTCCGGTCCGAACTCCTCATCGAGCGCCGTGAGATAGGCCTGCCATTGCTCGGGCGTGCGCGGCCCGGCGATCACCGCGCTGACGATCGGGTTGGCAAGAACCCAGTTGACCGCAAAGCCGATCGCGGTCCGGTTCGTGCGCTCGGCATGCTCGCGAATGATGCGCGCGGCTTCGATGGATTCGGCCCGAAACTCGGTCTGGAGCATACGCATGTCCTTGCGGCCTGCGCGCGACCCGGGCTCGGGTGTGGCGCCTGGCGTATACTTGCCACTCAGAATGCCGCGTGCGAGCGGGCTGTAGGGCACGACGCCAATGCCGTAATTCGCGCATGCTGGTAGATACTCGACCTCCGGCATCCGGTTCATGGCATTGTAGTAGGGCTGGCCCACGACAGGCTTGGGCACGCCCATCGCCAGGCAACGGTTGACGATCTCCGAAATCCGCCAAGCCCGGAAGTTGCTGACGCCCCAATAGCGGATCTTGCCGCCGCGGATAAGGTCGTCGATGCCGCGCAGCGTTTCCTCAAGCGGTGTCGTGAGATCGTCGAGGTGCAGATAGTAGATGTCGATCCGGTCGGTGCCGAGACGCATGAGGCTCTGTTCGACCGACTGAATGAGCCACTGCCGGCCATTCCCTCCCTGGTTGGGGATTCTGGGATCGACCGTCGTTCCCACCTTTGTCGCCACGATCCACCGGTCGCGCTCCCGCGCGAGCGCCCGTCCGACGACCCTTTCGGAGTCCCCTCCGGCATAGACGTCGGCGGTGTCGATGAAGTTCACGCCGGCTTCGGACGCAGCGCCGACGATACGCGCCGCATCCGTTTCACTAGTCTGGTCGCCGAACATCATCGCACCGAGACACAGGCGCGAGACGGAGAGCCCGCTGGCTCCGAGACGATGATACTTCATGGGATATCGACTCTCTGCCGCGTCCGGCGATCAGAATGTCGGGAGTTCGCCGAGCGGCAGTTCGCGCCATTTCCGGCTGATGGCTTCGAGCTCGCCATTGTTCTTGATCGTGTAGACGAAGGTGTTGAGCCATTGCAGCAGTTCGATCTGCCCCTTGCGGATGCCGATGCCGAAATGCAGCGGGCGGAGCACGAGCTTGACCTCGTAGTTCTTGCCCGGATCGTTGCGATTGAGAGCCTTGTAGACAAGCATGCCCGTGCCCGCGAGATCGACCTGGCCGGAGATCAGGGACTGGAGACCGGTCGCTTCATCGTCATAGCGCATTATGGTCGCGCCGGCGGGGGCGGAAGGCGTCAGCACGAGATCCTGCGTCGCGCCGCGCGGCACGCCGATCCGAAGCCCGGCCAGATCCTCGATCGTCTTGGCCTTGGTCTTCTCGGCGCCGACCAACACGGCACCGTCCGAGCCGTAGGGCATCGAGAACCAGACCTGCTGCGCGCGTTCGGCCGTGATCCCGAACAGAGCGATGATCATGTCGATGCGGTTGGTGAGGAGGAAGGATGTGCGATTGGCGGCAGTGACCGGTACGAACTCGACGGGGACGCCCAGATACTTGCCGACCAGTCGCGCGACGTCGGGATCGTAGCCTTCCGGCTGGCCGTCCTTGCCCAGGATACCGAAGATCGGCGTCGTCGTGTTGACGCCGATGATGACCTTCCCGCGCTTGATGATGTCGTCGATCGATTGTGCGCTGGCCTGGATTGGCCACGCGGTAGCAAGAAGAAACAATGCCAAGCATCCGAAGGCTGCCAGCCTATCGAAAGCCATGCATATGACCTGAATATGCTTCATCGATCGCTCCCTTCCGATTCATTTATGTCGCCGCGTTCGTCGTGCGCGATCCAGAAGAAGACTACGCATCAACACCGGTTGCAGAGTGGGTCATCACCTCTTCAGTGTGTAAAGTTGGGAAATGATGTGCTGCCAGTTTGTGGCGGACGATATCTGCGGCACTGTCACGTTGACACCGGTGTCGGCTGTCGGGCTACTCAAGGGGCATCGGCGAGGTTCAAAATTCCCTCTATCGTGGTCACAGGTTTCCCGCCGAGGTCATTGGCCACGCGGTCTGGCTGTATTTCCGATTTCCGCTCAGCCTGCGAAAGGTCGAAGATTTGTTGGCCGCCAGGGGCATCATCGTCAGCCTTAAGACCATCCGGCGTTGGGCCGAGAAATTCGGACGAAATTTTGCCGGACCGATCCGCCGTCGCGCGCCCCAATTCGGTGATAAATGGCATCTCGATGAGGTCGTATCACGATCCGCGGCCGCAAGCATGTGAGTAAGCGCCGTAGATTGACCTCGCGAATTCTGCCTATAAGGGGGCAACTCAAAGTTATTTCGCTAAACCGCGTTTAGGTGGACGGACCGGGAACGCGGCGGTTTGGGCTTGCGGCCGAGCAGCTTTTCGCCGTCTGGCCTGAGGTCGCCTGTGGGCGCGACATGGCGGTAGAGCGTCTGACGGGTGACGCCGAGTTCGGCGCAGAGATCGGCGATTTTCGTTTCAGGTTTGCCCATGGCCGTCTGTGCTAGCCGCAGTTTCGCCGACGTCATCTTGAAGGGCCGGCCGCCGCTGCGCCCGCGGGCTCGCGCGGCGGCGAGGCCGGCGTTGGTGCGCTCGATGATCAACTCGCGCTCGAACTCCGCCAGCGCCGCGAAGAAGTTGAACATCAGCCGGCCGTTGGCCGTGGAGGTGTCTTCAACTGGCACTCTAGCATCCAAGCCGCAGAATCTGGACAAATCGGACAATCCGGACTATATCAACCTCCGATGGTATGGAGGCCAACATGGTCGCAACGGTTCGCAAGTTGGGCGGTGGAGCGCGGTTCAACGTGAACAGCGCAGCCGTCGCCGACATTCTCGACGTCCTCGCCCGGCACAATCCTGGAATTTCTAGATCCGTGCTGAAGGGCAAGAGCAAGGTTGTCGCCGCGCTCACGGCGGCCGCTGTCCGGCTGTCTGACGAGCAGCAGCGTCAGATTCTGGCTCACGAAAACGACCTTGCCGAGGCTATGCAGACCGTGGTCGCCGATCTCGCCGGCCGCCACACTGAAAAGCTGATCCAGATCAAGGTCGGCAAGACCGTCGAGGTCAGCCAGGGTGTCGGCTTGGCCGACGTGGTGGATCTCGACGAAGGCCGCCGCCGCCTTGCGGCCTACGCGACGCCTGTTCGCCTTGAGGATTGGGCGGGGGCGGTTGCCGGACCGGGTGACATCGAAAAGGCGTTCGGCACCAAGCGATCGACCCTGCATGACTGGCAAAGGCGAGGCGCCGTCATTGGGCTGCTCAAGGGCGAGCGCAAGCATGTCTTCCCCCTGGAGCAGTTCGTTGACGGCCGGCCAGTTGAAGGCATGTCAGACGTCACCAGGATCATCGACAACCCGAGAGCCGCCTGGCAGTGGCTCATTCAGCCCAAGCCGAGCATCGGCGGAACTCCGCTCGATCGGCTCAAGGCTGGACATCTTGACGAGGTCATCGACGCGGCCGAACGTGACTTCGGCTGATCGTGAAGCTTGATCCCAGGACCGTCGCGGAGCTTGCCCTAGCATTCCGGCCGCAATCCTACCTGCGCGTCATGCCGGCCGCGCATACCGCGACCCCGCTCGGCATGGGTTTTGGTCAGACCCGCTTTTCGAGTCCCGATCGTGCGTTTCGGCTGGTCTACATCGCACGTGATCTCGCAACGGCAATCGCGGAGACCATTGTTCGGGACCGCTTCGAGGGTGGAGTTGATCCGGTTTTGTGGACACCCTGGAAGTCATTTTCCGGAGTGTCCGATGCCGCGTTTTCGAAGTGCCTATCCGCCGGAGTTCCGGCGACAGATGGTGGAGTTGGTCCGATCCGGGCGAACGCCTGAAGAGCTTGCCCGGGAGTTCGAGCCGACCGCGCGGTCGATCGCCAACTGGGTTCGTCAGGCCGAGCGCGACGCCGGCAAGCGCAGCGATGGCCCGACCAGCGCCGAGCGTGAAGAACTGATCCGCCTTCGCCGTGAGAACCATCGGTTGCGCCAGGAGCGCGATATCCTGTCAAAGGCGGCCGCCTGGTTCGCGCGGGAGAGCAAGGCGAACCCGAACGGGTTTTCCGGTTCATGAGCGCGCACCAGGCCGTCTTTCCGATCAAGACCATGGCCCGTGTCTTCAAGGTCTCCGCGTCAGGCTATTATGCTTGGCGCGGCAGGCCCGCGTCGCTGCGGGCGGCACGGGACGTTGATCTCACCCGGAAGATCCGCACGATCCATGGCGCCTCGCACAAGACCTATGGTGCACCGCGCATTCACGCCGAGCTCAAGGCCGAGGGCGTGGCGATCGGCAAGAAGCGCGTGGCTCGGCTGATGAGCGCCGCCGGGCTTGTCGGCGCCAGCCGGCGCAGGAGCGTCACGACGACGAAGCGCGATCCTGATCATCGGCCGGCGCACGATCTGGTCCGGAGAAACTTCTTCGTCGAGAAGCCCAACGAGCTGTGGGTCGCCGACATCACCTTCGTGCCCACGCTGGCAGGCTTTCTGTTCCTGGCGGTCGTGCTGGACGCATGGTCTAGGCGCATCGTCGGCTGGGCTTTCTCCGCCGATCTCAAGACCCGGGTCGTGCTCGACGCCCTCGACATGGCGCTCGCCGCGCGCAAGCCCGAGAACGTCATCCACCATAGCGATCAGGGCTCGCAATATACCTCGCTGGCTTTCGGTAGTCGCTGCAAGGACGCCGGCGTCAGACCCTCGACCGGCTCCGTTGGCGACGCCTACGACAATGCCATGTGCGAGAGCTTCTTCGCGACGCTGGAATGCGAGCTGCTCGACCGAAACCGCTTCCGCTCGCACAGCGAGGCGCGGATGGCCGTCTTCCACTTCATCGAAGGCTTCTACAACCCGTCACGCCGCCATTCGGCACTGGGATACCTCTCGCCCATCGAATACGAAAGGAAGCATCATGAGCTGACATGACCCGCCTAAGCCGTGAACAGTCCACGGAACCGGGTCAACTCCAGGCGGCGACTGCCCCGGCAAGACGGAGCTGCACCGCGACATCCTGCTCCGCTCGCAGATCTTTGTGGAATATCCGCCGCAGACGCGGATCGAAGGCGAGATCCAGCAACTGGAGCCGGATCACCCTGTCACCGAACTCTGGCAGGTAATGAACGGTTCGGCGTCTGGCCGGAGCAGCGACCGCTCCATCACGCTCTTCGACAGCGTCGGTTTCGCGATCGAGGACTTCTCCGCGCTTCGGTACGTCCGGATGCAACTGCCGGGGACCGGCTTCTATACCGAGCTCGATCTGCTGGCCGACCCAGATGATCCGCGCGATCTCTTCGGGATGCTGCTGCGCTGCGAACAGGGCTTGTCCGATCAAGCCTGATGTCGGCGTCGCGGAGTTCAGGAACCGAACTCAATGGTCGGTGTGCCAACGACCTCGATGGTGCCGAGGTCGTAGAGGATACGTCGCGACAGCAGGATTTGCAGGTGCGCCAAACTCCTGATTGTCGAAGTCGAGCCGTCCGCCTTGGCTCGGCTTAGTTCATCTCGGGCCTGGCGGCGAAACACGAGCCGTCCACAAGCGTGGGATTGCCACGATCCGCCTGCGCAGACCCCCAAATCGCGATTTGCGAGGTTCGGCTCCTCCGGTCAACGGGGAAGAACAGCGGCGCACAACCCAAAAAGAGTCGCCGATAACCATTAGCCAGATCGATCTAATCCAGTAGATTTTCTTATATTAATTCGGGCTGTGCCGGTGCCGTGATTGGATTTTCAAAGGAGAGCGGTTCGGTCGTGTGCCGACATCTCCCAGATATCGTAACGGCTCCGGATTATCACATGTCCAAAGACATCGCTGCCATCAAATCCGAAATCCTTCACAGGATCGACGAACAGCGCGATGAGATCGTCGATCTCCTGCGCAGGTTTCTTCGGATCAAGAGCATCAATCCGCCCGGCGACATGCGCGAAACCGCCGATTTCGTCCGCGGCATCATCGATAGTTTCGGTAGCCCACACAGGACCGTCTCCCTCAGGGCCGACATGCCCAATATCATTGGTCGGTGGGATGCGCCCCGCGCGGGTCGTCACCTTGTTCTCAACGGCCATATGGACGTCTTCCCCGTCACCAACGAGCGCCTGTGGGACGCCGAGATCGTCGACGCCAAGATCATGGGGCGCGGCGCGTCCGACATGAAGACCGGCACGCTCGCGTCGATCCTGACCTATTGCTACCTCCATCCGTACAGCGAGCATCTCAACGGGGCTTTGACCCTGACGGTCGTCTCCGACGAGCAATCCGGCGGGCGCTACGGCACGAAGTATCTATTCGACGAGTTCGCCGACGAGATCTCCGGCGATTGCTGCCTCAACGGCGAGCCCAGCGGGTTGGCCAATCTGCGCTTCACGGAGAAGGGAACCCTGCGCTTTTCCCTGTCCACCAGGAGCGCGGGAGGGCATGGCGGCTATCCTCATCGCGCACCCAATCCGATCGAGATCATCTGCAAGCTCGTCGCCCTGATCTACGAACGCTATCATCTCAAGCTGGCGACCTTGCCTCCCGAGATCGAGGCGGTCCTGACGTCGCCCGAGACGATCGCAGCCGCGGACGCCAATCTCGGCAAGGGCGCAGGCGATATCGCGCGCCGCATCACCGTCAATGTCGGCATCATCGAAGGCGGGCAGAAGGCGACGCAGATCCCCACCCTCTGCACCACGCATCTCGACATTCGCGTGCCGATCGGCTCCGACCGCGACGCCATCCGCCGCGATCTCGAAACGCTCGCTGCCAAGCATGGCTGCGAGATGATCATGAACGAGGATCACAGCTATCCGGCGAGCATGACCGATCCCTTCGGCGAGATGGCGACCATCCTCCGATGCAACATCAAGTCCCTGCTCGGGCATGACGCCCCGCCGGTTTCGAGTCTGGGCGGCACCGACACGCGCTATTGGCGCTGGCGCAAGATCCCCGCGATCATCTGCGGGCCTTCGCCGATCAGCATGGGACGGGACGACGAGCACGTCACCATCGACGAGGCCATCGCCGTACTGAAGCTGCAGGTCATGTGCGCACTGGATTATCTCGGCAATCCCAGCGCCGCGCCCGCCGGGAACACTGTCTCAGAGATGCGCCCAACGGAACGGGTCGTTTGACGCGACGATCCGCCTACGCACGACGGTCGCGCAAACAAGCCGAGGGGAAAATGCCATGAAACCGACGACGCTTTCATCCAACTCGATCCATCCATTTCGTCGGCTGGCTCGGCTTCGCTTGAGCACGGGAGGATGACCATGCCGCCCGTCACCACCAACGCCGCCAGGGCCAGCGACATGTCGCAACTGCCGGCAGACGCCTACAAGATCGCGCATTACACGATCGTGCCCCGGCGCCATTACGGCCGGATCATCGCCACGATCCTGATCATCGCCGTGCTTGTGGCGCTGGGCAGGGCCTTTGCCGTCGGCGACATCGAATGGCGCTATGTCGGCATGTTCCTGACGGCGCCAGCCATCATGACTGGCCTCGTCAACACCATCCTGCTGGCGATCTGCGCGATGGTGCTCGGCGTCGTTCTCGGCGTGCTATTCGCCGTGATGCGGCTGTCCAAGAACCCCGTCTTGAGCACCGTCGCGAAGCTCTATGTCTGGCTGTTTCGCGGCGCGCCGGCGCTGCTGCAGTTGCTGATCTGGTTCAACCTGGCGCTGATATTTCCGCGGATCGCTTTCCCCGGCCTGTTCGACTTCCGCACGGTCGACGTGATGACGCCGTTTGTCGCCGGACTTCTGGGCCTTGGCATCCAGCAGGGGGCCTACACGTCCGAGGTCGTCCGCGCCGGTCTGCTGTCGGTCGATCGCGGCCAGTACGAAGCGGCGCAGGCGATCGGCATGACCCGCCTGCGCATGCTCAGGCGCATCGTGATGCCGCAGGCGATGCGCGTCATTGTTCCGCCGGTCGGCAACGAGTTCATCGGAATGGTGAAGCTGACCTCGCTGGCGAGCGTGATCCAGTACTCCGAGATGCTCCATGCGGCGCAGACGATCTATTACGCGAATTCCCGCGTGCTCGAACTGCTCGTGGTCGCCAGCATCTGGTACCTCGCCGTCGTCTCGGTGCTGAGCTTCGGCCAGAGCTTCGTCGAGCGCTATTTCGGGCGCGGCGTCGCCCCTGTCCGCCATGGCTTGTGACAGGAGCGCCACATGAATCCAAGCACCACCTCCGTCTCCACCACCCCGATCGTGCGGGCGATCGACCTCTGCAAGCACTTTGGAAACTTCGAGGCGCTCAAGAACGTCAATCTGGAGGTCAATCCTGGCGAGGTCGTCTGCATCATCGGTCCGTCCGGTTCAGGCAAGAGCACGCTCCTGCGCTGCATCAACCAGCTCGAGCAGATCGATGGCGGCGCCATCTGGGTCAACGCCGAATTGATCGGGTATCGCCGCGAAGGGACCAAACTCTATCACCTGACGGACGCCGAGATCGCTCGGCAGCGGCAATGCGTGGGCATGGTCTTCCAGCGCTTCAACCTGTTCCCGCACTTCACGGCACTGGAGAACGTCACGGAAGGTCCGGTCCAGGTCCTGGGCGAACCGTTGAAGCAGGCGCAGGCCCGTGGCCGGGCGCTGCTTGCCCAGGTCGGTCTGGCCGACAAGGAAAACGCTTATCCGTCCGAACTGTCGGGCGGTCAGCAACAGCGTGTGGCGATCGCGCGCGGTCTCGCCATGCGGCCGGAGATCATGCTGTTCGACGAGCCGACCTCGGCCCTCGACCCGGAGCTCGTCGGCGATGTTCTCGCCGTGATGAAGGATCTGGCCATCAGCGGCATGACCATGGTGGTGGTGACGCACGAGCTCGGCTTCGCCCGCGAAGTGGCCGACCGCATCGTCTTCATGGACCAGGGCGAGATCATCGAGGTCGGCCCCGCTCAGGAGGTCCTCTCCTCGCCAAGTCAGAAGCGGACCCAGAACTTCATTGCCGCGGTGCGCGCCTGAACTGCCGAAAGATCGTCAACGAAAACAAAGGAGTGGGATATGAAGTTCGCTATTATCGCTACGACCGCCTTGCTTGCCCTCAACGCCGCGGCCGCACAGGCTCAGGCTTTGCCCGAAAAGTTCAAGAAGGCCGGCAAGATCGTCATCGGCACGACGCCGAACTATCCGCCGGTGACGTTCAAGGATCCGGCGACCAACCAGCTCACCGGCTATGACATCGAGATCGGCAACGCCATCGGCGAGAAGCTCGGCATCAAGGTGGAATGGCAGGACACCAGCTTCGAGCAGATGATCAGCGCGGTCACGACCGACCGGATCGATCTGATCCTCGGCGGCATGAACGACCTCCCCGCCCGCCGCGAGACCATCGATTTCGTCGATTACATGAAGTCGGGCGTTCAGTACTTCGTCCAGCCCAAGCGTGCGGCCGAATTCAAGGAGGCGACCGACCTCTGCGGCAAGACGGTCGGCGCCAGCCGTCGTACGAACTTTCCCAAGGACATCGAGGCGTGGAGCGAGCAGTTCTGCGTCAAGGCCGGCAAACCCGCGATCAAGGTGGTCGGAACGGAAGGCTCCGCCGACGCGCGCGCGCAGCTCCGGCAGGGCCGCATCGATGCCGGCGCCCAGGGCAATGAGAGCCTACCCTACCTGATGAAGCTCGACCCCGACACCTACAAGCTCGTCGGCGCTCCCTTCGCCATCACCTATCAGGGCATCGGTGTGTCGAAGAAGAACAGCGAGCTGCGTGACGCCGTCGCGGGCGCGCTCAAGGCGCTGCTGACTGATGGGACCTATAAGAAGATCGTCGACAAATACGAGGTGCAGCCCAGCGCGATCACCGAGGTTTCCGTCAACGAAGTGCCGCTGAAGTAACCAGCACGGGCCTGCGGGATTGTCGTCCCGCAGGCTCCCGTCGCGGCGAGTCATCCGCGCGGATGCTCGAAAACGTGGAGCTGATCACCCATCCACGGAGCGATGGCATGCAGGCTGGGGGCAATCTTATCCCGAAGCAAGACCTGAAGGACATGGGCTACCTCGTGCGGTATCGTGCCGAGTTCGGACTTCCTGGAATAAAGATCGATGCGCCGCCGCACCTTGATGCCCGGCAGCGGCAGCAGTCGAACCCCCGTCATCCGCTCCTTGGTCTGCAAGGCCATCAGCGGGGTGGTGATCGACCATCCCAGACCCGCCGACACCATTGTCGCGATCGTATCGGCCGTATCGCTCTCGAACTCCCGCGGGAACTCCAGCCTCAATTGCCGGATCACCTGTTCGACCTGGCGGCCGGCACTCGTGCGATGGGTATGCCGAATGAAATTGCGACCTTTGAGATCCGCCAAAGACCGGACCTCGATATCCCACTCGGCAGGCAGCGCCAGGGCGTAAGGCTCGATCAGGAGCGGAATCGTGATGGCTGCATCGACTTCCCTGAGAAGATCGATGCCAATGAGGATGTCGATTTCACGGGCTTGGAACTGTTCCTCGCTGATGCCCCGCATGTTTGCAAACAGCGAGCATCGTTTGACGCTCTTGCCCAGTTCTCGGACGAAATCTGGCCCGAGCGTCGTGGTCAGCGAGGCGACCATCGAGATTCGCAATGTCGGGATCACATGGTGAGCCGTCGATTTGACGGCTGTCTCGAGCTCACGAGCCTGCTCCAGCAAGTCATGGGCTTTTTCCATGAGCAGTCGACCGGCTGTCGTGGCCTGCACGGGCCGTATGTCGCGGTCGAGCAGGGCGACGCCCATGGCCTTCTCGAGATTGGCCACGACCTGCGACACCGCCGATTGCGTCAACCCGACCTGGCGCGCGCCTTTCGTCAGGTTGCCGGCGGCGACGACCGTTCGAAAGATCTCCAATTGCCAAAGATCGAATCCCAACTTCTGCGACGTCGTCATCGGTCTCGATCTGAACGGTTCGGCGGACGCGCCATGATAGCTGCATCCCTTCCAAACTCACACCAGTGCTCGCCGGCTCCTGCCGGCCGGAGATTCCTGCCATGACGAAGGATGTCGGCGTTGTCGAGACCTGGAGCCGCTTCGCGAGCCAGGCCATCTTCGAGGATCTGCCCGGTGCGATCGTCGCCAAGGCCAAGCTGCATATTCTGGACACGCTCGGCGTGGCGCTGGCGGGCTCGACGTCCAGGGAAGCGATCGCGGCGACCGCCGTCCACACGCGCTTTGGTGCTGGCGGGCCTTGCGGGGTCTGGGGTCGGGACGTCGGCCTGTCGCCTACGAGCGCGGCCTGGGCCAACGGTGTGGCATCTCACGCCTTCGAACTGGACGATACGGGCGGATGCGATCATTCCGGCGCCGTCGTCCTGCCTGCTGCGCTGGCTGCCCTGGCGGTTGCCCAAGGAAAAGTGTCCGGCCGCGAACTGATCTTGGCAGTCGTGCTCGGCTACGAATTCGCCCGGCGGGCGCTGGAGGCCTGCGGGGGATATCACCCCCATAACGGTGCGGGCTGGCATTCGACCGGCACCTGCGGGACATTCGGTGCTGCGGTCGCCAGCGCCCGCATTCTCGGCCGGTCTCCCGTTGAGATGGCCTCGGCGATCGGACTCTC
The DNA here is from genome assembly GCF_030144325.1 of Bosea vestrisii. Taxonomy (NCBI): domain Bacteria; kingdom Pseudomonadati; phylum Pseudomonadota; class Alphaproteobacteria; order Hyphomicrobiales; family Alloboseaceae; genus Allobosea; species Allobosea vestrisii. The sequence continues at coordinate 201,648 of NZ_CP126308.1, forward strand.
CGCCAGCTTCAGCGGAGGGACCTGGGCGTTCGTGCAGGACGCGGCGCACAGCAAGAGGCTCCATGCCGGGCGAGCGGCGGAAGGCGGCGTGATGTCGGCACTGCTGGCGATGGAGGGCCTGAAAGGCCCGCAAGGGGTTCTGGACGATATCTGGGGCGGCTTTCTCAATACATTCGCTCTCGCGACGGCCGACAGGACCGCCTTGTGCGTCGGCATGGGCGACGTCTGGCGGCTCGGCCGCGTTTCGATCAAGCCCTATGCCTCATGCCGGGGCACACATTCCGGCATCGACTGCGTTGGTCACATCATCGATCGCGACGGGATCCGCATGATGGATGTCGCCGAGATCCGGCTCCACTGCAGCACCTTTCTCGACGAGATGTGCGGCGGACGTGACATTTCGAGCCTGGCTGGAGCGCAGATGAGCCTGCCCCTCGCCGTGGCTCTGCGGTTCGTCTGGGGCGCTTGCGACCTGCGTTCCTACGAGGACGCACAGCTGCGTGCGCCGGAGGTGACGGCCATGCTGGCAAAAATCAGGATGGTCCCGGACAAGGTGTTGCCCCATTCCGAGAATCCCTTCGTGGAAATCGTGGATACCGACGGGCGCATTCACTCCCATCAGGTTTTCGACCCGAAGGGGTCTCCGACAAATCCACTGTCCGATTCCGAGCTGCGGGGCAAATTCAGGGGACTAGCGCGGCGCGCGCTTTGTCAGGATGCCACGGAGACGCTGATGATGACGGTCGACGTGCTGGAGCAGTTGGAAGACGCGTCAGTGATTTTGCCATTGCTCGCCGGCGATCCGAACACGTTCAGGCGTCTCGGCGCATGAGGCTGCCGCCGCAACACACGGATGTCGTCATTCTGGGTGAAGCGCGCAAAATTTATCAAGACCTGGCGCGCCCTCATCGGAGCAGGTGCCCGCTGAGGCCGCGCCCAACGACGAACAGGGAAGAGGATCCGATCCGCTTTCGCAGGCCGTCTCCGACGCCGAAAGCTATTTCGTCTCCGAGGCATCGGCCTCCAGCGCGTCAAGGCCATCGATCGTGGCCGCCGTCAGGTGTGAACAGGCGCCGAAGATTGACCCGGCGATTTTTGCTTTTAACCTACTGACTTGATTGGTATTTTTCTGTTCGAAGAGGGGCCACCATCGGCGCTGACGTGCCCCTCTCCGAATGCAGATAACCTTTTAAATTGAACGGTTTATATGCCCATTTGAGGTGGGGTCAGTCTTCGGTGCTCAAACACATCAGAGCATTATCACGCGCCTTTTGTACGGTGCTCAGAAGACCGCGCGGAGCTCGGCATAGATACCCTCAACCCTTGCGGCCTCGTCGTCAGTCAGATCGGCGAATTCCCGCTCGCGCGCTCGCTTCGACAGCTGCCCGTCATTCTGGCGCAGGAACCGGAACAGCAGGTCCAGAAGCCTATCGGGCATGTCGATAATGGCTGAGACGCGGCCCTTGAACGTATCATGGGCCCTGAGGAAGGAGGTCTCCGCCGGCAGGTCGACATCGACCGTGCGAGCGACACAGGCGAACAGGAATTCCGCATGGGGGGTTGCATCGAAGTAGCGGTAGAAGTCGATCGTCTCGTTCAGCACCTCGACATTACCGCGGTCGGTCGGTCGCCAGCGCACATGCGGCAGCATGCGGCGAGAGTAGCTCTCCAGGATCCGGCGGTAATCGCCGATTCGGTCAAGGATGACCGCCGAGACAGGGAAGACTAAGCTTGGTGGATTGAAGCCGCGCTCGGCGAGCACATGGTGGATGAGATAGCGGTGCAGGCGGCCATTCCCGTCTTCGAAGGGGTGGATATAGACGAAGCCGAAGGCCAAAATGGCGGCGGCAAGCACGGGATCGAACTCCTGGGCTGCGCCCCTGTCAAAGGCGGTCAATCCCTTGACCAACTCGGGCAGATCCTGGTGCCGTGCGCTGATATGGTCGGGAATGGGTGCCCCTGTATTGCGCTCATGCTCTCCGACGAAGCCACCCTCCAAACGCAGCCCCAGATGTACGAAACGCGCGTCACCGATGACGATGCGCTGCAGGCGTTCCAGCTCTGAGCGGTCGAGTGGACGTCGTCCCGCCTCCCCGATCACCTGCCCCCAGCGCTGGATGCGGTCCTGCGGCGGGTCTTCGCCTTCGATCTGGAAGCTCGACCGTGAGTCCTTCAGCAGCAGGAAGGCCGCCGTTCGCGCCAGCAGATCTGCTGGCACTTCGGCGACGAGACGCCGGGCCTCCTCCGCCAGATTGCGGGCGACGAACGCCTCCAGCGCCTGCGTCCGAAAAATCATCGGGCAGAACGCAGGCGTTCCCGGCAGATTGTTCTTCACGCGATGACGGGTCGAGGTTGTACCCTTCGTCGCCCATTGCCGTTCCGGATCCACGACCAGGGCATAGGCGCCCTGCCCGGCATCGGGCAGATCGAGCGGTTCGTCCAGCAGCCATTCATACAGAAACCACAGCCGCCGCGCATAGGCGCCCGTCGGAGCAGCTCGGACTATATCGGCGATCGGGTCGGAGCCGGCGACGCGAAACAGCGCCTTCAGCACGGCCAGATCCAGCCCTTCATAGCGCAGGGCGAAGGTAAGATGCCCGCCGAGTTCGGCATCTGGCGCGTGACGGGGGGTATAGATGCTCCAGCCATCGGCCTTATAGACCTTGTGGCGAGGACCAACAGCCGCAAGGGTGAGCGGGATCGGGACCGCCAGATTATAGGCGTCAATCAGGGCCGCATAGCCGACCGGCATAGCCGCTTCCGGCAGCCATCGGTCGTGAAAAACGGTCACGGTCCCTGAAAATGACCTCTGTGGGCCTTTCAGCATGAATTTCGACACCAGATCATGAAAATCAATACTTCACATCTTATCTCATGAAAATTAGTAACCAGCAACGAAAACCTGTGAGCGGCGAGCCTTCGCCCTGAATTTCGATCACGAACGAGGGATCGCGCGACATCATCTTGCCCGGACTTCGCCTGCTCACCCTGCCAATGGCGCTTGTCGGGCGTGTCGGTGCTAATACCCCGCATGCTCTTAGAGGACACTGGAGTGGCTATGCCGTTTCGTTCAATCGTTGCCGAACCGCAGGAACTGGCGAAGCTATCTGCCGCCTTCGACGCTGCATGGATTGGCATCAACAGCGCAACGCCGATTGCCCCCGCGGGGCAGTCCGTTGCTCGCGAGCGGCTGGGCTACATCATTGTCGGTTTGTGGGAGCAGGGTGAGGAGCGTTTAGCCGCCAAGGGGGTGCAGCTCTTCCTCGATCAGGCTACGCCAAGGCCAGCAACAGCTCTGGACAAGGGCCTAACCTGAGCCGCATCGAGGCCGTCATCCGTTCTGTGAGGACGGGATCATCTGATCAGCGGGACCAGCACAATCGCGCCCACCACAACGACGATCGCCGCTCGGATCAGAACCCCGTTAGCCCTTGCCATCTCTGTTTCGGAAGAGTTGGACGCAGCCATCAGCACCTCCCTCGATCTGGCTGCGACGTTCTCGCGGCCGACGCAGTTCGACAAGAGGTGTTGCGTGCTGACGGCCATTCTCATGTTCGGCGTGATCGAAATGGCACGCGTGCTGTTGCAGCGAGCAATTCGCATCCCGGCGTCGCTCCCAAAGCCTGCCCCATCGGCCGCCGCAGTGCCCAAGTCACGGAGCGGCTCAGGCTCATAGCCCAAAAAAGGCCGGCGTCCGCGAGGAGCCGGCCCAAAAGTTTGAAACATCCGGCGTTTCCGCCAAACATCTCAGTGGGGAACGGCTGAAACGAACTCGATGCCGGGAGGAGGTAGCAGAGCCCGTCTCGAACAACCGTAAGTGCTAAACTAGAAGCCAAGCGCCTTTTTGCAATGCAGCATAGGATAGCTTTGCCATGCACTGTGGGCATGAAATTCGCCATACGTCTGCCCTCATGCTGCCGATACGAATTCGCGGCGGGGGGCAGCTTGGCTCAGCCCGACACGGTTAGGTGGTTTGCTTTGGCCGGCTCGCACGCTTCGCCCTTGCCGGCTTGGCTGGCTCGGGAGCAGGGACTGGAATCGGCGCGGCCTTTCGCCCAAGGCCCATTGACCGTGCCAGTGCGGAGCGGGCTTCAGCATAATTGGGCGCGACCATGGGATAGTCGGGAGGCAGACCCCATTTCGTGCGGTACTGCTCCGGCGTTAGGCCGAACTTGCTGCTCAGGTGCCGCTTCAGCGATTTGAACTTCTTGCCGTCTTCCAGGCAGATGATCGCGTCCGGCGTGACAGACTTCCTGATCGGAATCGCGGGAACCAGTGGCGCCACCGGAAGAGGTTTGGGTTCGCCGCCAAGCTTTGTAAACGCAGCATGAGTGCTGGCAATGAGGTCGGCCAGATCGCCACGCGGGACATTATTGTTCGCGACATAGGCTGCAACGATCGTAGCGGTCAGGCCGAGAAGTTCTTCGTTGTTTTCGGGCATTCTGTTCCTCGGCCAAAAAATCAATGCAGACGATATCTATCCCTCTGCGCCTTTTTACAAGTGTTTGGCGATTGACGCGGATCTTGCCATGACGCCGCAGGAAGATTCTTCCCCGCATCATAAATCTCAGAATCAACCGGCGAGCCCTTTGTAACTTCCCTCGCCGAGAAAGCAGGCCTGAGCGAAGATGGTTTCGAATTCCGAGATGGTTCCCTTCGGGACTACTGCGGGCCCGGGGCCAATTCGTGAATCTTTGCGCCGGGACACACCCGCCGCGCGATCTCGCAAAGATGCGGATGGTGGGTGAGATAGATCACCTGTCCAACCTGGGCCATCTCACCAAAGAGCCGGAACGCCTCCTCGGCCCGAAAATCATCAAAGGTCTCCATGATGTCATCGGCGATGAACGGCACCGGCGGCCGAGAGGCGACGAATTCGTAGTACCCGGCGACGCGCAGCGCGAGATAGAGCTGGAAACGCGTGCCCTTCGACAGCTCCGCCGCCTCCTTCGAGCCTCCGCCAGCTGCCAGCGCAATCAGGATCTCGCCGTCCTTCTCCGGCTGGGCGGCAAGCCCGGTATACGCGCCACGGCTGATCGTGGCGAAGGCCTCGGAGGCTTTCGCCATCATCGAACTGCGATGCCGGTCGCGATAGGCGCGCAGCGCCTGTTCGGCCGCGGCCGCGCCAAGCTTCAGCCGGAGATAGCGTAGCGCGCGATCCTCGATGTCGAGCAGCAGCGTACGCTTCTCTTCCTCGATCCTCGCCACGGCGCCATCGCCGCCGACGGCCTCGACCTGGTCGAGCGCCTTGCTGTGAGCGGAGAACATGTCGCGGCTGCGCTGGTCCTGATCATCGAAGCGGGCCTTTAGCTCGACAAGCTCGACCTCCAGGGCGGTGTGATCGGCGAGATCGAGGGCGGCTTCCGCCGCGTCTATTGTGGGCAGCCGAAGAGCACCCAGGATGTCACGCTCGGCAGCATCGGCCAACGCCGCCAACTCCGCCCTCTTCTCGATGGCCAACAGCCTGCCGGAGACCTCCGCCAAGGTCGCGGCGCCGAAGAACGCGGTCATCTCCGCCTTGCGGCGATCGTGAATCGCCAAGGTCTCGGAGAGCGTGCGTTGCCGGGTCCGAGCAGCCTCGAGGTTTTGGGCCGCGGTCGCCCGCCGCGTGCGCTCGGCGTGGGCTTCTTGAATCTGAGCGCTGACCGCCTGCGCCAGATCCAGGATATCGCCCGACGGCGCAACGATCCCCATCTCACTGGCGAGCTCTTCAGCCTCATCGCGGAATGCGGTCTGATCCTTCTCCATCTTGCCGATCCGGTCGACGAGACTGGCCTTCTTCTCCAGCACGGGGCCAAGTTCGGTAATGGCCGCGAGGATTTCGCGAGCGGTCGCGAGCGTCGGCGCTGTGCCGCCCTCTCCTAGCCAACAGACCGAGCAAGCTTTGGTCCACGAGGCGGTCCAGTCCCGGTCGGCTTCCGTAGCCTTTTCGACCTCGCGCTCGCGGCTCGCCAAGTCGCGCTGCCGCTCATCCACACTGGCCCGCAAGGCCTTCAGCTCGACCTCCCGGTCGATCGCCCCCTGCCCTGCTACCAGCAGCGCCTCGAAGCCGGCATCCGCACCCTGCGGCAGACCCGCCGCGTTGAGCGCGGCGGCCAGCCGATCCCGAACGGCCACGGCATCGGCGTCCGCCTCGCGGAGATCGCTCTCCGCCGCGCGGACAAGCGTCCGCGCCTCTAAAGCCTTGTCACGCCGGCCGAGCCAGGCTTCGAACTGAGGCAGCGAGATACTATTCGACAGCGCCGGGCAGATCGCAGCTACGGCTGCCGCTATCTCGCGCTGGAGGTCCTGCATAGCCGTTGTCGCGACATCCCGAAGTTCGATGGCGCGATGGCACTCTGCCTTGACGATGGCCAGTGCCTGGCTCGCCTGGTGGAGTTTTGCCACATCCCCCATGTGACCGAGCCGTCCGCTCGTGACGATGTCGTCACGCCGAAGCACCGCCTCGAAGCCGTCGGCAGAAGCGGTGTCGAGCTTACCGCGATGCTCGGCCCAGGCCTGCTCCCGGATTGCGCGGATGCTCGCGGCTTCCTGATCGGAGACGAGACCTGAGATCCCGCTGAGCGCGTCCAGCTCAGCCGTCAGGCGGATCTGCTCCGTCGTCAGTCGCTCGACCTCGCCGGCATGCTGATCGATCTGCTTTTGTGTTTCGGCGGTCGCGAGCTTCCAGCGCTGAATCTCCCCCGCATCGGGAGCCGGCAGATCGACGAGCTCATCGATGTCACCGTTCCAGGGCCGCAGTTCGCGCATGCGATCCGCCAACGTCAGGCGGGCGGCCTCACGAGCCCGCTCGGCCAAGCGACGACGCGTAGCGTGGTCGTCCGACCGCGCGGCCGCAACGGTCGCCGCGAGCAATGACATCCGCGTCTCTCGTCCCTGTCCCATCTCCGGATCGCCGCCGGCCTCGCGCAGTTTCGCCTGCGCCTCCTCCAATCGCCGACGAGCCTCGGACAGCTCATCGGCAGCCGATTTCAGCGCAGCCTCGATGCCGGAGCGCGTCTCGATTAGGGCGCGAAGAGCGCCCATGACCGAGGCTCCCAGCACGAGGCGATGGGGATCTGTCTCTCCGGTCCGCTCGATGCGGCCCAGGATCGTGGAGATCGCGAATTCGGCTTCGCGCAGTTGCAGACGGCGCTCAGGGATGTCCTTCTCCGCCGTGACATGGCGAGCACGAAGATCGGCAAGCCGATCGACCTTGTCGGCCAGCCGCAACGCCGTCTCGTCCACCACGATCGCATCGAGTTGCCCCGACAGCTCCGCAATCTCCTCGGTGAGACTTTGCGCGCGAATGCCGAGCTCGATGTCGTCCTTCTGCAACTGCGGCAGCTCCTCGGCCCAGCCGCGCGGAGCGTCGGGAAGGTCGGCCAAGGGCGCGATACGCTGACGGAGCGCGCGCAAATCCGCCAGGCGCGGCAAGGCGTTCAAATGGCGCTGGATCTCGTCCATGCGCGCCTGGATCCGGCTGCGGCTGACGATCGCCTCTTCATACTGGACGGCAGCCCGATCACGAGCATCGATCAGCTGGGCATAGTCGGACGCAAGCGTATCGACCCGCTCCCGCCCTGCCTTGAGCTCTCCGAGACGGGCCTTGAGCTCCGACAGCTCGCCGCTGCGGGCGCGGTATTTGTAGAAGCCCTCGGCCTCGGCCTTGAGATCGACGAGACCTTTGCTGAGATCCGCCAGACCCGCGCTCGCGGAAAACAGGAGCTGGCCGAGATCGCCCTTGCTCGACAGGATGCTTTCGCCGCCTGCCTCCAGCGTCGCATCGTCGAGCGAGAACATGGTCCGATAGGAATCACGGTCGATGCCGCCGAGTTCTCCCAGGAGGACACCCTCGGCAATCGGCTGGTCACGCGCGTCGAGCAGGCTGTTCTGTGGCCGCTTGATCCGAACGAGTTCCTGGGGACCGCCGGCAAGCTCCAATGTCCCGCCGACGCGCATCGTCGGATAGGGATGGATGAAGTTGAAGCGGCTGCGGGTCTCGATCCCGAAGAGGAGATCGAGAAAGCCGGCCAGGGCCGTTGATTTGCCGGCCTCGTTGGGGCCATAGACGATGTGCAGGTCGGGTTGGCCTTCCACCCGCTCGCCAAACTCGATGCGATGGTCGGTGAACTTGCCATAGCGCGTGAGATCAAGGCATTTTAGGCGCATCGGGAAACGCCGCCTTCCGCACCGGCGTGAAGCCTGGCAAGCACGTCTTCGGATCCATCCTTCGCCAACGCCGCAATCGTGGCCTTGAACGCTTCCTCATCTGAGCCGAGCAGGCTGCGGCATTCCTGTGGAAGCTGCGTCCTGAGTTCTTCAGCAATGGCAGCGACCTCAGCCTGATAGGCGTCGGAGCCGATGACCTCCTCGTCGATCAGACGGCGCAGCTCGGTGAGCGGATCGGCCGATGAGCCGGCCACCATGCCTGGCGCCCGGCAATCGACCTCGAGCTTCTCGACCCAGCAGCTCCCGATGACGGAGGCCCGATCGTCGGCCTCCGTTTTGAGGAGGTCGAGATCGCGCCGGATGCGCCAAGCCAGCGGCGTCGCTCCCGTTATCCGCAGGCGGGCGACGAGGTGCTCCGAGGCGACATCGCCGCGCGCCTGCTCCAGCGCTCGCGCCAGCAAAGCGACGAGGTCGCGCCAATCGTCGATCCCCGTCGCATCGACGGCAACCCTCTCGAACTGCGCGATGCTGGTGATGCGCTCTTCGATCCGGATCGAGCGATCGTCGCCGATCGTGACCAGGGTCACCGATTTGGCGCCGGCCTCGTTGATGTCGCGGCCCTGCGGCATGCCGGGCATCACGATGGCGCAGTCGCCCTCGGCAACTGAGCGTTTGTGAACATGGCCGAGCGCCCAGTACCGAAAGCCGGTGCCCTGCAGGTCAGCCAGGCTGCATGGCGCATAGACATCGTGTCCGGCGGCGCCGGCGAGACTGGTGTGCATCAGTCCGATATTCACGGCGCCCTCGACTGGCGGCTTGTACCGGCCGATCAGGCTTTCGGGAGCGTGGGGTTGGGCGAAACTGAGACCGTGGATCGCGACGGGAAACTGGTCGCCGCTTCGGTCGATCGCAATCACCTCGGCGCGGCCGCCGAACAGCTTCACGGAATCCGGAAGGGACAGTTCCTTGGTGATCCGCGACAACGCGTCATGATTGCCACGAATGACGAAGACGCGAATGCCGGCCTCATGCAGCCGCCGGAGCTGCTCGGCCAAAAACCGCGCTGTCTTCATCGAGGTCTGATCGCCATCATAGAGATCGCCGGCCAGCAGCAGCGCATCGACCTGCTCGTCGAGGCAGAGATCGACGAGCCGCACGAAGGCGCGCCGGGTGGCGTTTCCGATCAGATCGGCGAGGTTTGGGTCGCGCAGCGCAAGGGATCGCAGCGGCGAATCCAGGTGAATATCCGCCGCATGTACGAAGCGATATGTCACAATTTACCCCAGCTTGTGCCTGTGCGGCGAAACGAAGCCCCCTGCAGCCTAAAGCTAGATCAGCTTTCGTCGGAGGAGGCCATGCAGACATGCGATAACGCACAACGCTAGCGCGACCATGATGCTGCTGCGTTGGACGCACTGCAGCACAGACAGCGTCACTGCCGCATTGAGCCGGCTGTCGGCTAAATGGCGAAGAGACCGATGAAGCAGCAACGCTGCTCTTCCCCGCGCTATCTCGCCTGCCGAGTGGGACAGACGCTAAACGACCAGACGTGGATCTCGCCTTTGCCAGCGTTGACATGGCGATCCGTGTTGGCTGACTGCACCTTTAGCTTTCGCTGTGTCACTTGCTACCATTGCGAGTGGAGGGACGGCGCCGACAACTCGGATTGAGAGAGGCGACAGAGTGCCATTACCATGCGTCGCCGTTCACCGGCCGGGTTTCACGCTGCGACAGCCAACCACCAGAATTCGCAGGCGCCTGTGACCCATCCGCTTCTGAGCCTTCAGCCATGGCCCCCACCGCTGCGGCACAGCTGTCCTCAGTGAGACGCGCAGAACCACTTTCCAGCGCGCTGCCTACCTGAAAAATGGCGGAGTCCTTGAGCGTGCAGCTACTATGGCCAATCATGCTTCTACCCGTACCACACAGCTCTACGGCCGCCAGTCTGACGACATCACTCAAGACGAGGTAGAACGCTTGCTTATCTGATTTCGAGGCAGTATTAGAAACGGGATTTTTCTCGATTTTGAAGTCAGTTTTCGAAGTAATTTTCAACCACTTTAAGGATAAACGAGCGTGATCGTCCATTTTCGACAAAAAAGAACCTTCATGTAACGCCTATCTTACCATTACCCACAGGTAACGGCGACTATTCGATCTTTGATATCTAACAAAATTGTCACTCGACGCGCCCTATAGTCCGATGATGCTGCGAATCCAGGCCGCACGACACGAACTTCAACGCTGTTGGTTCGGGATAGAACCAACCGCTCTACCTCGATATTGAACAGGCGGCCGGCCACCTCTCGCGAAGCAGCCAACGAATTTGAACAGGCAACCACTGGTGATATAGCTGAGCAATAGAAGGCAGCGACAGCGCAACTCCATAGGTGAAGGGCGAAGCCCCTCATTCTCCTTGGCATCCCAGAGCAGAGCCGCCGGTCGCTCGGCAAATCCAGCGCCTGCGTTCTGGTCCCGTAATTCTTGGAGCACCATTCTTTTAGAAGCGATGCAAGCTTGCGCGCTAAGTTGTTCGTCGGTTTCGCCGCTTTCAGGTGCTTCCGGGTAATAGTAAGATATAAGCCCTTGGATGAGCTTCGGCCTCCGCTCCGGATAAATGTCAACGGGCTTACAACCCCTGTAACGCCCCGCAAGAACAGGACCACCGGAGTCTCCTCCACAAAATCCCGTCCTCTTTCCATCGGATTGCGGGTTAAAGCTCATCTCGTTTGACTCGCGCTTCACGGGCGCAACCCATGTCAAATTAAAACGCCCCTTAGTTCCATTATCAACATTGGAATACCCATACCCCGCGAGCGTAGTCAGCGCGTTGAATTCGTTCGCTTTAGCAATCTGAACAGGCGCAACCGCATGAAGTGGATAGCCAGATTGCATCTCAGCGACCGCCAAATCATGTGAATGGCGGGGCTTCCAGCTAAGCCGCGAGCAGTATCGAGCGCATGCCATAAGCATGCCCGGAACGTTGTGAAACGTCAGCGACCCCTGCCCTCTTTTCCGTCAGCCACGGCGGTAGACTTACAACTGCCTGCGCCAAAGCGGGGCGAGCACTACCAGCCAGACTGCTAGGGCCAGTAGGCCAATCAGCAGGCTCAGCCCATACCGGCGCCACCAGGACCACGCCGCGTGCCTCGCCCCCTGCTGGCGGTTCTTGACCCCGATTTGCTTCCAATGGCCCATAGGGGTCGGCTCCCCGTCCACTCGTTCGCGCGCATCGGCGCGGTGATCGGCCTGTGCGTCGAGGACGTGTTTGTGCAACAACGCCGGCTGTGGGGGCGGCTGCACGAGAAGGGCGGTAAGCGCCACGAGATGCCCTGCCACCACAATCTCGAAACCTATCTCAGCGACTATCTGGAGCGCGCCGAATTGCGGGATCAGCCGCGCGCCTGGCTGTTCCAGACGATCCTGCGCGGCACTGGCCAGCTCAGCGGCGATCCGCTGCCCCAGGCCAGCGCCTACCAGATGATCGGGCGGCGCGCGGCGACGGCCGAGATCGGGACCAAGATCGGCAACCATACCTTCCGAGCCACCGGCATCACCGCCTACTTGAAAAACGGCGGCACTCTTGAGAAAGCCGCCGCGATGGCCAATCATGCCTCGACCCGCACGACCCAGCTCTATGATCACCGTTCCGAGGACATCACGCTCGACGAGGTCGAGCGGGTGTTAATCTGAGGTCGCGGAGGGAGGTCTTCATGTTCGATGTGAAGGGCTGGCGTGACTTCTACGCCATGCTGGTCGCCGATTTCGACGATTTCCATTCCGAGTCAGATTCGGCGCGCCGGGCCATGCACTGTGATCACAGCCTATCATCTCCATGAGTGGGTCTGGGGCGATCTCTTGAAAGGAGACTTCCAACTCCGCGCCCAACTGGGCGTGAAAGACAAGGTGGAGTTTCTAAGGTGGATTGAGGCACATTGCTTCTCGTTCTGGACCATTCAGCAGCTTGCCAACGGCACCAAGCGTTTCGTGCGCAGCAAAGCGCTCGAAACGCTCAGAGTCGGGGGTTATGGCGAAGGGCCGTATGACGTCGGCCCCTATGGCCATTCCTATCTTCTCTTGTACTTCGGCGAAGATGCCGGCGAGCATCGCTGGATGACGGCCGCCTCACACCGAAGCGCTCCGCCACGGTCTCGATGGTCATCCCCTTCCCGTCGATCAGGCCCTTGAAGACCTCGAACTGGTCACAGGGCCGCATGGCGACGCGTACCATGTTCTCGACGAGGGAGATTTCTGCGGGGTCGTCCCCTTCCCCCAGCACCAGACAGGGCACGGACACATCCTTGGCAACGGCTCCGGCCTTGGCGAGCTTCTTCAACGCCCGCAGCCGCCGCCCTCCGGCAACGACCTCGTAGCGCCCGCCCTCAAGCGCCATCACGTTGAGGTTTTGGCGAAGGCCAACTGCGAAGTCGCCACGCGCCGAGTGTCGCGTGGAGCCGCTTCGGCCAATAACAATGGGGCATGGCAACACGAGATCATAAGCCGGATAACTACTTAGGAAATCTGTAGCAACCGACGCGTGTGCCGTTAGGATAGCGGGTAGTCACCTTCGTGAGGGCCCGATGAAGTGGATATTGGCGGCGTTGTTAGCACTGGCGGGAGCTGACGCCTGGAGCCAAGCTGCAAACAGATTGCAGCTCGCTAGGAGCCCTTGGGTCGAGCGTTTCGACGGCCGGGCCAAAGTGTCCGGGAGCCTGCTCGTCGGCGTCTGGCTCCGGAACGCTCGAGGGCCTATTCCGTCCCGAAAAGATTGCCGTGCGCTTCGGTCAGCAGCGTAGCGCAGGACATTTGTGCCTCTCCGTATCTAGTCGCGACGGCCTCTACTCGGCTGAGAACCTCTACCGCGTGCCGGATCGGGGCGTTCTGAAAGCGCCATTCCAATATGAATCGCGCTACCGCGATCGTCTTGCCGTGTCCCCGAAATCGAGTTTTGGCGTGCTCATACGTGCAATCGACGATTGCGAAAGTCCCCGCGTCGGCGCGATTTTGCCTGCGCTCGACGAGGATGCGACACGCCTGGAAGCGTTGCAGTTCGCGCTCAATGCACCTGTCGAACGCATCGTTGTGAAAGTCGCGGACAGCGACGGCAAGGACCTCGGCAAAGCTACCTGCCGGGGCGACGCGACGCTGACATCAACGGCATTCAGCTCGATCTGCACACTGCCGCTTCCGCCAGGCCCGCTATCAGGCAAATACGCGCTGGAAGTCGCGGTACGCGAGACGTTTTCAAGCGCCGTCAGCGCCTACGAGCTTTTATTGGATCGGCCATGAACGAAAAGCAAAACGATGGCGACAAAGTCGATCCGGTCGCAGAACACCACAGCTTGAGACCAAGCCCAAAGGCCAGCCGTCCTCGGAGAAACCGGCGAGTCTGGAACAGGATCTTCTGGCTGACTTTACCGGTTTGCCTATTGTTTGGAATCTACGTCTTTGCCCTTCGCAATCTGCCGACGCCTGTCACCCTTTCCACGATCACGGCCCTCGCGGAGCGCGTCGAGTTCTTGGTGACCGATCGCCGGCTGGCGACAATCCCTATTACTGGCATGCGCAGCACCATAGAAAGCGCCGACAAGGACGGAGCCTGCCTGACAGGAACGTTCGTCCCCGATATCGGCGCTGTGATCGCCTATGAACGGCCCGTCGTTGGAGAAGTGGTGATTTCACTGGTCTCAGGCAGCGCCAGTCTGCCAGCACACGAGCGTCGGCTCACCGGTCCCCTTGACCTGATAGCTGACGAAAAGTGTTCAAAGCGCGCCGATCCTGAGGTCGCCTGCAAGACAACGCCGCAACATCCTGCCTGCTCCCCGATCAGGCTGCCAATATGGGGGCGGGTCAGACTGGGCCAGGAGCCGCGGCCTGTCTCTGCGTCGGGCCAATCGAGCGGCCTTCTCCTTGAAGGACAACTCAAGGTCCAGGCCAGGTCACTTACGCAGCTTTGGGGGATAAAGATTGGCGATTCCGGGGTTTATCCAATCTCGGACATGAGCCTGCCGGTAGGAGCCCGGATCGAGGCGGCCGATTTCGAGGATAGGGCGTCTTTCTGGTGGGGGACCGCCTATATCGATCCGCAGAAGGTCGCTCTCCAGGTCCAACTTGCCACTGAGGCCACCGGCCTGCGTGTATTCAGACCCGGCCCTGAACGGCCCGACATCATTACCGTCTCAGGCTTCACCCAGGCAATCGCCGACCCCAATATCGTCCGGCTGCAGATTGCACTGCTAGGCCTCCTGGCCATCCTTCAGGTGATCACATCGATCTTGCCGCTGGTGTACGAAAAGTGAGTAGTCGTAACTCGTTCCTTCTCGCGCTCCTCATGCTTTGGGCCCCGACCGGCGTCAGGGCCGAGATCGTCCGCCTGCAAACCGGTCAAGACCTGTTTGGCCAAGGCTATCTCTTCGTCGATCAGGACGGCCGCTGCAAAGTTCTGACCGCCGCCCATGTGGTGTCGCGCAATGGTCGGCCAGTGAACACGATTGTGCGCGACCGGAGGGCGCGTCAACTCGAAACCGATGAACCAGAGGTTTTTTCGCTGAGCCCCGACATCGCCCTGCTGCCGATCAGATCTATTCAAAGCCCCGCCGCCTGCTCGCAATCACGGCTTTCCCGGATCGGCGTCGAGCGACGAGCGCTGGCACTGGTCGACGGTGTGATCGAGACGACCGGCCGAACAGAGCTCCAGCGCGTCCGGGTCGATCGCGCGATTACGGTCATTGACATGCGCGGCGGCGAGCTCTTCGCCGTGAAGCCACGCGATCCTGCCGTCGAGGTCGTCAAGGGGTGGAGCGGTTCGATCGTTCTGGATCCGGATGGGCCTGTCGGCGTGATCTATGACGTCGATGGCAAGACCGGCCACGCCCATGCGGTGCGGGTCGACGTCATTGATCGGTTAAAACAGGCGCGACCTTCAAAGGTACGGTCCACCCCCGCATTCGGCCACGTCAGCGCTGAGCTGGGCGACACGGTCGACGCGGCAGCGGGCCCATCGGGCCTCGTCGATCCTTCCAGGCCGGCATGGGCCGTCAAGCCGCAAGCCAATCTGATTTCCTTCGTGCTTGAATCTGACAAGCAGATCCCCATCCGTGAAGTCGCCGTTGAGCAGGACAACGACGCAAGTTCACCTGCCCTCACCGGGGTGACGATCGAAGTCAGGCTTGAACCTCGCCGTCGCGATCCATTTCTGACCATTCAGACCTGCAAGGCTTCAGCTCCGGCGCGTCTCATAGCCTGCGCTTTCGGCGAGCAGACCCGCGATGCAATTCGAGTCACGTTGACGACCAATAGCCCCGACCCAGTTTCAATCAGATCCGTAACAGTCCGCTGAGCGGTGAGGTGCTTCAGTACATCGGGGCGGTTATGCGAACCCGACCGTAGCTGGTGCCGGAGCAGACGAAAAACCCCTCGATGGTCAGGTTGCGCGTCGAAACGAGCTCCAACGGGCAAGAAAGCCCTGAACTCGCGTGATCGATTCCAACAACTGTAATCAGCCGATCACCATTGACCTGGAAATTGGCATCCGTCTTGCCCCCATAGAACCAGTTAATTCTCAGCTTTCCGCGCGATGATTTGAAATCGAACTCCGTAATGTTGAATTCCGCGCGCATCGACGTCGCCGACATCATCCTGGCCAGACCGTTGAATGCGTGTGTTACACGCGATAACTCGCGAGCATCGTGCTGACGGGCCTTTTCGAGCTGCTGCTGAATATTGGGCTCCAGCGCAAGGTCCGCGATAAAGCGTCCGACACCTTGAAGATAGGCACGGAAGGCCGCACCTCGCAGCGTGGTGTCGTTACCTGACAGGGCCGTCTGAATGGCGATCTGGAGTTTTAGCGTGTCGCGCTCGCCAACCAGTGCCTCAAACAAAGACAGTCGCATCGTCGGGTCGGGATCGTTGATCTGCTCGCGAACCTTCGCCAGCTCATCGCGACGCCTCTGTGGGTCCGAAGTCTGAGAAAAGGCTTCTCTCGGCCATGAGACGAAGATCAGTAACAGGCAGATGCCACGGAGCCAGGCATTGGCATACTGCATCAGTCATCTCCACCCATAAAGCATTGGCTATGTTGTGTTGGCACGACAGTAATTTGCTTAGGCCTACTGAGCAATCAAGCAAAAACTTGCCCCCCTCGGCACTGGTACTGAGTTGAGTGCTTATTGCCCTGTTCTCTTTGCGGCTGTCTGAGCTCCATCCGGCAGCTCTATGAGCGATCTAGATCGATCGCTTCCCTCACCGGCGCTGGCCATGGCGAAAGCAAGGCGCCGGACAAAGGCTATGTTCCCAGCGCGGTGTCGGCGAGGTCAACCGTACGAGGTCCTCGCTGTGAGTTGGCCAGATGCCCAACGGAAACGGACTAGGTTTTCACCAAATCTGCTACTGGCTGCTTTCGCCGCAACCGACGAGCGGAACGGCCGCTTCTCAGGGGCAAGGGCCCAAGTCTAGCTTGCCGGGCGCCCCAAATGAGAGCTGTCATGAACTCCGCTATGGGATGATAAGCTGAGGGATAAGGCAATGCCAATCGCCAACTCCCTAGCGGATCAGCACGAACATTCGGAAACCCTCATTGTTTTCCCTCCGCCCGCCTCCCGCGATTATCCGCAGTCTCACTCCGCTCGACGGCGTAGCACTTCGTCTCATGTTGACGGGCTTGCTGCTCGAACCTGCTTTTCTCGCTAATCACGCCCGCATCCTGACGCTACTGCATTGGACGCTGGTACTAGCCAAGGGGCGACGACCGCCGACCAAGAACGATCTGACGGTTCTCTTTGCCGCTATGTCCGATCACTCCTCTTTCTCATACGAAGACCCGGCAGAGGATGTTTTCGTTGACATCGTATGGACCCCTCAGTGGGGTCTCCGGATATTTCCGGGCATGTACACCGGCGTTGGTTTCCATCTCCAACGCCTGCTCGATACCGCCGAGCAAGCCGGCGACGACGTGGCCGACATCTCGGGGGTACGCGACGTCGTGGCGTTGCTGCGTCTGAGCGAATCTCTCGCGGCTAGACGCAGGCTCGAAGTCGGCGCGTTCGCCGAGAGCGAGCCCGGCACACAGCTGCGGCCAAACGTGCGTCGGGCGTTCAAATTCGGCTCACTGGCCCTCTTTCGTGCTGAGGAGCTGGATGTATTGAGCATCGAACGCGAGCAGCTGAATAGGTTTGTTCTTCAGCCAACACGAAGGCTGCTGGAGCAACCGTTTGGCGGCACAGATCTTGACCACTTTCCCCTCATCGAGTGTGAGGACGGTTTGCAGGTTCTGAGCCCGTCCGGCCTTGCGAATGCAGCTGTGGCGCATTTGGTGTTCTCACTGGGCCCCTCGCACGCCGAAACCCTATATCAGCGTGATCTTGTGCGCTGGCTTGGGGTGGATCTGCCGCGGGCCCGCGCCAAACCCCTTCCAGGGCGCGAGCTAGGCTTGCCTGATCCGGGCTGGAGCAGGTCGATCAAGGATCGTGCCTTGGCGCTTGAGTTCGACCATGACAAGCACGCGCATCTGCTGCTGCTGGAAGCTAAGTGGCCAGAATCGCGCGAAGATGCCGAGTTAATACGGTTGGGTGGTGGCCGTGCGCTGGCTATCGCGGTGAGCCGTCTAGTCGCTCAACTCCATGAGACTCTCGAAGAAGACAGTGTCAGCGACGCAGGCCTGAGTCTGGTCGTGCACAACTCGCCGGGCTGGGGCCTTGAGATCGGCGAGCTACCCGACATTGGGCCAAAGTGGTTTGTCGTCACGATGAGCGCCTACTCATTTTCGATGCTCCTGCGCGCCCCGGGTTTCGAGCTTCTCAAGCTCTGGAAAATGCTCGCCGAGCTCCGGGAGCTAATGCAACGCGGCACGATCATCAAACTCTGGCCAGATCCGCTCGTCTATTGGAGCGTCTGGGAAAATTTCGGATTCACATTCGCGCCGGCGCTGGCGGATATGCGCGGCACTGCGTTTATCGGCGACACAACGCTTCTGGCACCATTGATCCGTCGGATTAGGGAAGCATGGCATACCCATGGTGTACGCACCCCTTGGGGTGAGATTGCTGTGGTGGAGCGATATCCTAGCGACGATGGCACCTCCCCTGATCTGCAGATCCCGGTCTACCATGATCATTTGGCGATCTCAGGAGGAACACTCCTCGGGGCGATCGAGAACGAACACGGCCCGTGGTGGGTATCGGTTGGCCGCCCTCCCTTCAGCACAGAAGATCGGCAGTTTCTCGGTCTTTTGTGGCAGGCAGTGCTGGAATGGTTAACTCGCGCTGCCGCCGGCGCAACGAAGCGGCTTTCGGCTGCCGCGAAGCCTCTGCTTGTGACGCTGCTTCCGATACCGACCACGATCACCGATGGGCCGGACAACGCGCAGTTTTTCTACTGCCCAGATGGCTCGGAGGTGAGGATTATGCTGCCCGCCGATCTCATGGAGCGCATGGTCCGGGTGGATAATGAGGCCGAGATTCAGGTGTTGGCTTGGGTTCTCGAGGGCATCCTGACGCTTCGTGGCGAGACCGCCACGGTCAAACCGATGGCTTGGGCGCGCGAGATCCTCGCCAATCCGGATCTGAAGATGATCCACATCACTCACGGTGTTGATCAGGCCTTCGCCATCGATCTTACGGCGGATAAAACCCGCTATCGCCCGCTGCAGGAACACGACCTCGCGACCGCAGGCCGCTGGATGGACGAGCGCCTGACCGTCCGCGGTGACCTCACGGTCGCACCCCCCATGACGCTGATCGGCGATGCCGTACAGGTCAACACGATCCTCAACGCAGCCGTGGACGTACACTGGGAGGCATGCCGCGATCGACTTTCAACCCTTGACCGAAGCGCGACGTTGCGCCTTGTCCTCGGATTGATCGAGGCGACGCATAGACATCGGGTCGATGACGAGCGCGGCGCGCGGGCACGGCGTATCGCTTACGCAGATGACCCACAACTTGGAGTCCGGCGCGCCAACCAGCGCGATCAAGCCTTCCGAACCTATCGCGTCGTTGCCGAGATGGCGCTTTGCGCCTGTCCGCTGACAAGCGGACGCCCACCGGGACTTTCGGACATCGACGCCATCGCAGCGCAGGTGGCGGCGCTCGTCCGCATGGCCGAGTTCAGCGATGCTGCACAGCGCAAACTCGTGAAGGGAGAGCTCACATTTCTGCCTAACGGCTCCATCTTGCCCTATGGCGGAGGCGCTGAGGAGTTCATGACGCAATATCTTCACGCGTGCCTCGAGGAGTCCGTAACTTTGGACGAGGAGGGCTATTCAAACCTCTACGACACACCGCAAGACGACACGGAGTGGGTCGCCGGGCATGAGGACGATCTGCTGCCACCTGACATCGAGGCAGAAGACAACGGCGCCTTCGAAAATGCAGTCTTGGAGGAAATCGGCCTGACCATTTTGGCGGTCGCGACAATCGCATTCGCCTTGCAAAGCATCGCCGGTGAGAGATCCTCTGAGGTCACCTGTCTGCGACAGTCCGCCTTGACGGCAGCCGTGATCGAGATGACTGGCCGGCTGGGGCACGCCGTTACCAGCAGCGAGATTGACCGCTTTATAGCGGCTTTCGGCTTACCGACGCGCTCTGCCTGGGACAAACCACCTCCTGACTTTACCGCCAATGACATATTTCCCTGGTTCTACGAGCGTCGGCTATCGCTGATGACCCGTCCTCTGCTGGTCCTGAGCGGCGAGGACGATCCTGAGATCATGTTTGGCGTTCGCCAGGTCCGAATGGGGAGCGATTATGCAATGCTATTGCTGGAAATGGGAATCTGGGACAAGGCGAGGCTGCGTTCTCCAGCGGCTAAGGAATATATGGACACCGAGGTCGCCCGCCGCGGCCGCGCGTTTGAAGACAAAATCGCGAGCATCTTCGCCAAGGGCGGCTGGACGCCGCATAAGTCGATCCCGATGGCGCGCTTCGGGGCCAGCAAAAAACTCGGTGAAATCGACGTGCTGGCGGTCAGCGCAAATGGCAAGACCTGGGTGGTTGTTGAATGCAAATGGTTCGGAGCTGCCCGCACCCCTCGCGAGGTGGCCGCGTGGATGCAGGACTTCCATGGGCGCGACGGCGACAAGCTGCATAAACATCTTCAACGCTGCGATTGGATCGAGGCCAATTCGTCAATCGTCGCGCAGCGGCTTGGTCTCGCGCCCCCTGAGAGGATACTGAAGCGACTGGTCACGACCCGACCCGCCCCGCTGGCTTACGTCCACGAACTTCCGACCCAAGCCAACGTACGGACAGAGCGGCAGCTTCAGAAAGAATTTGGTTCAGGGTCGGCAACCTGAGTAGCAGATTGGGGTAATTCAATTTAGTAAGCTATAATGCGGAACACTAATGTCTGTATCTTTTGAGAGTGCCAGATAACTACTGTTCTTATGTATCAATTTTTACTGGCCGTTCTTCTGCAATGCCCCACCGCCCACCGGTAGGGCACCATGGCGCCGACAGCAATGTTGCGTAATCCCCGCTGCCTCCGGCTCATCCAACCTGTGCACTGCCAATGATCCGATAGCGTCTGTCGACGATAGGCTTCCGGTCGGCGAGCGGTGGGCCATCGGAATACGGAGGTTCCAGATCTCATCGAGGATTTGAGCGACGTTCGCTCACTTCAGATCTGGGTGCAGAGAACAGGACGCAGATGCTACCAATTGTGGTGGGAGGCCTGCCCCTAAACCCGACACAATACCCCCCGGCCCGCGGGGGGCTGGGCCGGGGAGGTGTTCGACCTTCGCTGCTCTCGGTCAGCTTGCTTCGTATGTTCCAGAGTTTGTCAGCCGCAGCAACGCACCGACAAGGGCCTGCATTAGGAGAACAGGCCAGTTGGCTGAACCGCCGGTGACGGGTTGGCAACTTGTCTATATCCCGGCGGAGCCGATGGCAGAGCGTTCGAGCGACGCGATAGTGAAGGCGACAACGAAGAGACTTCCGTCGCTAGCAGAGGAGCTGCACATGGTTTCGATCGTCCCTCGGGTGCCACTCAAGCGCGCCGATGATCTTGTTGGCCGCATCGAAGCCTTGGTCGCGGACGCGCAAGCGAAAGGCCAGAAAAGCATCGCTTACTTCCTCAACATGGCATTGATAGAGCTCGAATCCAACTGAGGCCCGGAGAAAACGATAGCGGCGTTGGCGCCGATGATCGGCCTCGCTTGCCGAAGCGCTGATCCCATACGGCATTGCTGTCAGCTCTAAATTGGACTGCGCAACATCGGTTGCTCCAACCCCGCCCATCGGCAAGGGCCGGAAAATCGGGCATCAGGCCGACGGAGAGGAAGGGCAACCCTTCGCGCGCTACCACGACTCAGAATGAAACAGCTGTGGACGACGCATTGTCGTTGCCCAGAACAACACTCAAAGCTTGTGAGATGCAGGAGATTCGCGTCGTAATATGGCGCCGTTCGTGGTACGTTCCTTGTTGGGCATGATCCGTTAGGCTGCATCGCAAATCGCTGGAAGGTGGCAATGACTGTTTTGGGCGAACTTCTTTTCTATCGGCGGGATCAGGTCGACCTCGACGCGATTCTCCGGCACCACGCCGAGCTGCTGCGGCAGCACGTTGATAAACTCTCAGACAAGCTTTTTTCAGAGAAATCGGACGATGAGATCGCGGAACTCGTTGCGAAAGAGGCGACGATCAAGCCACTGGAAGTAGATTTTGCGGCCGCGAAGCCGAGCGTTGAGGAAACGCAAGTCGAAGTTCACGACCGGTACGGTTTCAATCGGGGCCCCACTCGCGTTCCGGGCTTAAAGGCTACCAAAGCAATCCCATTCAAAGGCGATCCTGATCTTTGGCGCCTGCGGACAAATCCCTTCAACATGAACCCACCGCGTGGCGATATCCGCGGCGGCAATCTCATTGTCGGGATCACCGTGCCCGCGCAACAAGCGAACGAGGCTGCCAAATACATTGAGGATACGATCAACCAGATTCCGGAATACCTAGCGCGCCAAGCTGCTCAGATCGAACCGCATAACGCCGGCCTGGCCGGCCAAGCGATGCAATGGGTCAAGGCACGTCGTCAACGCCTCGGCTCAGCCGCGGACCTGCTGAAAAAGCTTGGCGGCTGAAAAGCGCATGGCATTCCGCGGGCTTTTTGTCGGGATTGATCGATACCTTTCAACGGATATCAATGAGTTGAGCTGTGCCCGCCGGGATGCCGTGGCGCTGGAAGCGCTATTCGCGGACACATTGGGCGGAACGTCGACTCTCCTCGTTGACCAAGATGCCACGCGCGCGCGGCTCCAAACCGAGTTTGAAGCGCTGGAGGGATGTGCTCCTGAGGATACCGTCGTCATCTGCTTTTCCGGGCACGGCTCGGAAACGCATGAATTGGTGACCCACGATACGCAGATCGACGACCTTGCTGCGACCGCCATACCTCTTGAGCTCATTGAGCAATGGTTTTCCCGCATCCCGGCACGCCGTTTGGTCTTTTTCCTGGATTGCTGCTTCTCGGGCGGCATAGGGGCTAAGGTACTCAAGGTTGAGGCTCGCCCGCGAGATCTGCGCTCGGTTGAGATGAAACTCGACCACCTTGCGGGTCAAGGTCGTATTATTTTTACGGCGTCGAACGCTCACGAGCCTGCTTACGAACACAACCGCTATGGCCATGGCTTTCTGACCTTCTATCTCCTGGAGGCCTTGCGCGGTGTCGAAGATATCGTCGAAGCGGGGAAGTTGCCGATCTACCGTCTGCTCGACTACGTAACAGAACGCGTCAAGGCAGCCGCCCAACAGATCGGCCGGCCGCAGAATCCGACATTCCGCGGCAGCATCGACGGCGGCCTCCACTGGCCTGTCTTCGTGCCAGGCGCGAAGTTCTTCGCTGCCTTCCCCGATAGCATGCCGGCCCCGGTGACGACGGACATTCGCTCACTTGAGAAGGTTGGTTTTCCCTCTGCCTTGGTCGATGCATGGGCCGGCCCGATCCCGTCGCTTAACGCGCTTCAGGTCGACGCAATCAATGGGTTCGGCGTACTCGACGGCAACCATCTGGTCGTCTCTGCGCCAACGTCATCCGGCAAGACGCTGGTCGGGGAGCTGGCTGCCCTGAAGCAGGTTCTTGAACGCAAGCGGGCCATCTTCCTCCTTCCGCTAAAGGCCCTGGTTGCCGACAAGAGACGACATTTTCAAAGCACCTACGCTGCCTTCGGTGTTCGAACGATCGAAGCAACGGGTGAGACAGACGACATCTCGCCATTCATCCGTGGCCAGTACGACATCGCGCTGCTGACATATGAGAAATTCGCTGCCGTCGCGTTGAGCTATCCTCACGTGCTCGCCCAGGCAGGCGTGATCGTCGTCGACGAAGCCCAGATGATCGCTGATGAGAGCCGCGGCGCGAATCTCGAGTTCGTCCTGACCTTGATCCGCATGCAGCGGCGCGCAGATGTTGAGCCGCAAATCATCGCCCTATCCGCTGTCATCGGTGACACGAATGGCCTCGAACGATGGCTCGGCGCGAAGCTCCTTCGTCGCACCGAGCGGCCAGTACCGCTCGACGAGGGACTTCTCCTAGGAGACGGCAGCTACCGTTTTCTGGACTCGGCAGCCGGCCAGGAACGCCGTTCGGATGGTCCCATCATCCGGCGCTTGTTTGGAAAGGGTTCCAGTCAGGATCTCATCATCCCTCTGGTCCAAAAGCTGGTCGGCGAGGGACAGCAGGTTATCGTCTTTCGCGAGCAGAAAGGCGAAACCCGGGGGTGCGCGCGTTATCTCGCAGACGCGTTGGGCTTACCGCCTGCATCTGAAGCTCTTGAACAGCTCCCGGCCGGCGATCCTTCTCAAGCCAGCCAAGATCTGCGAACGACGCTCGCCCAAGGGGTCGCATTCCACAACGCTGATCTGGAGCCTGAGGAGCGCCGGATCGTCGAGGAGGCGTTCCGGGATCCTGCTGCGAAGCTGCGCGTCATCGCGGCGACGACAACCCTGGCCATGGGGGTGAATACGCCGGCATCATCGGTGATCATCGCCGGGCTGCAACATCCCGGCGACAAGCCATACTCCATCGCAGAATATAAGAACCTGGTCGGCCGAGCGGGCCGGCTGGGCTACGCCGAAAAAGGGACCGCCTATCTCATCGCGATGGAGCCGCGCACAGAGTTCAATTTTTGGTCGCGCTATGTCACGGGCACTCCTGAGGACCTCGTCTCCCGCTTCCTCAGCTCCGGAACCGATCCCCGCTCCTTGATTGTTCGGGTCCTTGCTGCTGCCCGACGCGCAACCGGCGATGGTGTCACAGCGGACGAGATCATTGATTTCCTGGAAGCGAGCTTCGGTGCGTTTCAGGCAGCGGCTCAGCGGGAAAGCTGGCGCTGGAGCCGGACCGATCTTCTGGCTGCGCTGGGCGACCTGCAAAGCCATGGACTCATCGAAACCGACCAGCACGAGGCCTATCATCTGCTGCCGCTCGGCCGCTTGGCAGGCGAATCTGCAACAGAAGTGGGCTCGATAATTCGGCTGGTAGAAAGTCTTTCAGGAATCGCCCCTGACGACGTGACCGACCCCGCTCTCATCAGCGCTGCCCAGTCCACGCTTGAGCTCGATCAGCTTCACTTCCCGATCACCAAGAAGAGTACTCAAAAGGAGCCCGCTCTCTGGGCCCAGGAACTCCGCAACCAAGGCGTAGCCCATCGCATTTTAAACGCGTTCCAACGGTTTGCCGTGGATAGCCACCAACCCACGCTTCGGGCCAAGAAAGCTGTGGCTTGCCTGCTGTATGTTTCCGGCCAGGCGATGCAGGAAATCGAGCAAATCCTCACGCAATTTGGCGGCGCTTTTGGCGGTGCCGCCGGCCCTGTGCGTGCCGTTGCCGCGCGAACCAGTGATGTATTACCGACAGCCGCTAAGGTCGCTGAAATCCTTCATCCGTCGCTGAAACTCAGCGATCGCGTGTCGCGCCTGACGGTGCGTTTGACCTATGGGATCCCGGCTCCCGCCGTTGATTTGGCACGCGAGGCCGGCAATGAGCTCCTGCGAGGCGACTACTGCCGCCTCGCACATAGCGGCCTCTGTGAACCGGTTGCTATCGACAATGCCGACGAAGCGACGATTTTGGCCTGCGTTGACGGCAATAAGCGCAAATTGGAAGTTATCCGGCGCGCGTCCAGACAAACGACTGAACGGCGATCCAAGGCGGCGAAACCCGCAACGCCAATCCTTCAGGCATACGTTGGATGAATTCCCTTCGCCTCAGGCATGGCCCCGAAGTCACCTCGGCAGTTCAGCGCCGACCGTCTCCAGGGCGATCCCCTGAGTGCGTGCAAATTTCATGGTTTGTTCTTGCACGTCCGCGTGTGACGACGGTACGTTGTGATGCATACTCAAACGCATCAACAAGGAAAAATGCCATGACCGATGACGAGCCGTCCGAAGTTGTTCAGTCGAACCACAGCCTTAGCTCGAGTATCATTGAAAGGGGGCTGAGCTCGGCAAACTTGCAGGCGGCTTTAACCGCTCCCACCGCGCCGGCTCCGGCGCCAGCCGCTTCGGAACCTACAGCGCCGGCACCCGCACCTGCTGCATCCTCCCCAGGATCTGACAAGGCGTGAGTGCCGAGACGGATCTTGCCTCCGCGATTGGGCAATGCCTTTCCGCAGCGGCTGGTATCTTCGGCTTGGGGTTCATCGGCTGGCAGATATCCGTCGCCCGGCGAACCACCGACCTCCAGGCGCTGCAGACATTTCTACGGGACGCCAAGGAACACGAAGGCGCACTCCTCCGCGCGAAAGGTCAGAATGAGCTCGAGCGCGAACAAGCCTTCATTGAATTCTTGAACTTTATGGAGGCTTATGCAGCGGCCCTGAACGGGAAATTATTCCCGAAAACCAGCCGGGGTATTGTGGTCGATAAAATAGTCGATGCGCTGACTCTCATCGCCGGCTTGCCTGAATGGCACGACAAGCTCGAAGCTTCGATCACGAGTCACACGACTTTTTCGGCGCTGCGGCGTTTTATGCAGAAGCACAAAAAAGCTCTTGCTGACGCACGAGCTGTTCGCGGCGAACTCACACGCCCAAATTGAGCTTTTGTCCCCACGCACCGGCTATCAAGGCATTGTAGACCGGCCACTGCGCGCGTCGTGTTATCCGTACCTCGTGGCAGGCGCGGGTGCCAAATCAATGCTTTTCCGGAATATTGGTAGACAACGCACGCCCATAGCGTGCAAAACGGAAAATCATGCGTTAGAGTGGAGCATTAGAATTACTCGCTAATCCACAGCAATAACGAGGTCCGGGGGGCCGCTATAAAATGGCGAAGAAACGCGTCTTCATTAGCTTCGACTATGATCACGACGAAACACTAAAGACATTTCTGATCGGCCAAGCCAAGCTGCCTGACAGCCCTTTTGAACTGGCTGACTGGTCAATCAAAGAGCATATGACTGGAAACTGGAAGGAAAAAGCTAGAGCCAGAATTCGAAGCGTCGATGTCGTTATCGTATTGTGCGGACTCAATACAAATACCGCCGCCGGAGTGAGCGCTGAGCTCGCCATCGCCCGAGATGAGGCGATACCCTACTTCCTGCTGTCAGGATACAAGGACCGGACCAATATTAAACCTACTGCCGCCCTTACCACCGACAAGATGTACAAGTGGACATGGGATAATTTGAAAATCCTCATCGATGGGGGCAGATAATGAAGCGCGCGCTGGTCATCGGCATTGACGACTATTCAGTGAAGCCGCTCGGTGGTTGTGTCAACGACGCGATCTCTCTTGCGAACACTCTTGAGCGTAACGGAGATGGCTCTCCGAATTTCGGCGTACGAGTCCTCACGAGCAACACCGGACCAATATCTACGCCTGTGATGTACGATGCCATCGTCGAGCTTTTCAAGGCGGATGCAGACATTGCGCTGCTATTCTTCGCCGGGCACGGCATCATCAATACCGAGACCAACTCTGGCTATCTTGTGAGCCAGGACGGCACCCGGCCAACGTGGGGAATTTCGCTATCCGACGTCTTAAGCCTGGCCAACGAAGCTTATCCCCGGATCAAATCAACCGTCATTGTACTGGATAGCTGCCAGTCCGGCTACGCGGGTGAACTCCAGGGCCTTTCGGGCTCCCATTCAGCTCTCATTGGCAATGGCGTCACGATACTAACAGCCTGCCACCGGGACGGCGTAGCAGGTGAATCGGGAGGCCATGGCCTCTTCACGGGCCTTCTTTTGGACGGCTTGAGCGGCAGCGCCGCGGATGTGTGCGGTCGCATCACGCCAGCCGGTCTGTATTCGCTCATCGATCAGACGCTTGGTGAGTGGGAGCAGCGGCCCGTTTATAAGGCTAACGTCCAGACCTTCGTGGTACTTCGTAGCGTTGCGCCGAAGATACCTCTCGAAGTGCTCCGAAGGCTTCCTGAGTATTTCCCGGATCCGGCGTTCGAGTTCAAACTCGACCCCTCTTTTTGAGCCCGATCGCAAAGCTCTGTCGGAGGAACAGCAGAGTACTTTCCCCAATAACGAGGATAACCAGCGCACGTTCAAGGAACTTCAGATGTGCAACAGGCATGGATTGGTCGCGCCAGTCGATGCGGAGCACATGTTCTACGCGGCGCTCGAAGAGAAGGGGTGTCGGCTGACTGCCCTCGGTGCACATTACAGAAATTTGGCGATCCTGAAGAGAATTTAGTTAATAGGGAGAATAATATGCCGAGGGTTTTTGTCTCGCATAAGAAAGAAGATAGCCAGATTGCATCCGGAATCGCTGCCTATTTGAAGGCAGGCGGCCTGAATGTTTACATTGACACCATCGACACTCAGTTATCGGGAAGCGGCCCAGATCTGGCTGACTACATCCGAGCACAGCTTGAGAAATGCACGCAGCTCCTTGCTGTCATCAGCCCTGAAACCCAGGCTTCCTGGTGGGTGCCATGGGAGATCGGCGTAGCGACCGAGAAAGAGCGGTTTCTGGCATCTTTTGTCGCAAACCAGGCCAAGGTGCCCGAGTACCTTGAGAAGTGGCCGTATCTCAGGAACAGCGCGGATCTTGACGTCTACATTCGAGAATCGAAGCGCGCGCAAACTTTGGTGGAAGAGCGCGTCCGCGGGGGCTATCGCACAACGGCTCAAGCAACGGGCTTCCGGTCGTTTCATACGAGTTTGAAGTCCGCTCTACGCCAATAGAGCTGCCGGGAAGGGCGCGCCTTCACGGGCCGGGCAAGCAAGCGAGCTAGCTTTACACGGGCGTGGGGTGAACGGCCTCGGGTTGTTCGGAAGGCCGTTTGGTTCGAGTCATGCCGCCATGGCTGGCTCATCCAGCATGGCGTAGTAGCCCCCACGCGCTTCTGAACTGAACCTTCCGTTCTGCACTTTATCCTTGTAGCGCACCTAACTCTACGTAATGTTAGGCGTTGGAAATGGGGGCGGACTCCTTATTTGGAGCTTTTGGCTGCCTAGCCTTGAGGGCCGACATTGAACTCTCAGCAGGATCAGCAGATTGGGCTTGTGTTCAACGACACGACACGCGCGCCGTCCGCGTCCTCGGCGCATGTCCTCGTCGTCGGTGTCGGGCATTACGGAGCGGCGGCCGGCCTCGCGGAGCTGACCTCGTCAACGAGATCGGCGCGCGAGATCGCCGGCTGGTTCCTGCGCACCCAAGGTGACGGCATCACCCCACTGCCGGCGCCCGAGGGGTTCGCGAACGGCGGGGCCCCTCTCGGCAGCCTCGCCATCCTGCTCTCGGAGGGTGCGGACCGGGCTGCTACCTTTGCCGGGATCGACGTACCGCGCGCCACCTCCGCCAACCTGAAGCTGGCCTTCGGGGCCTGGCTGGCGCGCGCGACCGGACACCGCGACAACATCGCCATCCTCTATCTATGCGGCCACGGCCTGCGCGACGAGAAGCATACCGCCTTCATCCTGGAAGACCGGGACAGCGCCAGCACGACCAACCTCGTTAACGGCCTGATCGGGCTCGACGTCCTCGCCGACCTCATGAAGCGGCAGCCGGTCCGCTCCCAGCTGCTGCTGTTCGACTGCTGCCGGAGCAATATCTCGCTGGGCCTCCCCGATCGGTTCCAGATCGGCACCGACCTTCTCCCCCTAGCGGCGATGCCGGGCCCCGATATCGAGCAGATGGCGATGTTCGCGGCCCAGCCCGGCATGGAGGCCAGGGGTCGGATGGGACGCAACTCGCTCTTTGCCGAGAGCCTGATCGCGGCACTCGGCCATGCCGGGGCGTCGAAGATGACCGGGTCGTGGATCGTCAGCTCGCTCGGCATCTTCCGGGCAATGGACAGCTATCTCGAACTGTTCGCGCGCTCGGAGCATCAGTTCCAACGCATGGACGCCAGCGCCCTGGCGGATTTCCCAATCCACCAAGCCTCGATCTCGGCCAGCGAGGTTCACGCCTATATCAGCCTTGCCGATCCCTCGCTTTGGGAAAAGGCGACGATCCTGGTGCAGCCATCCAGCGGGCTCGCCACACCGCTCGCCAAACCGGCCGGGCAGCGCTTCATCGCGACCAAGCTCAAGCGCGACGAGCCGGTCTCGCTGATCGCGGATTGGGGGAATGGCACAAGCTCGCTGCCGGTCGAGCCCGACAGGCCGGTGCTCTTCGCGCGCATCGGCGCACCCAGCCTCGCGACCGTTGCCGCCGCCCCCTTGCCAGTATCGCGCGGCATCAACGAGAGTTTCGGCGCCCCTTTTGCACTGCCCGACCCATTTCCCATGCCGTTCCCCGCTCCTGGGACCCCTGGCGACGGCGCGATCTTCGATCCGTTCAGGGCCGACCGTTTCGACGCCCCCCGGGGAGGAACGCCGGCTCCCAGAAGAGGCGTGGTCATTCTGGAGCACCCGCGGCCAACCGAGCTTGCCGTCGTCGCGACATCGAGCGGCTCGATGCCCGCTCCGGCCGGCATCGTCACGGTGCAGCCTGGCGACGACGCGCCGCCGGTGATCAGGCTGCTATCGGACGTCATGGACGGCATTGCAGTCGCACCCGGCCGGCACAGGGTCGCATTGGCGCTGCCTGACGGGCGGAGCCTGCAGGAAACCGTGATGACCGTCGCCGGTAAGAAGACCACGGTGACGTTCGATGCCGGCGGCTCCCCGCATGAATGGCTCGCTACGGCGGCTGCGGCCGGCGTGCTGCCGCTGCCGCTGCGCGACCAGCCGGCTTTGCGGGCCTCCCGGCCACTCTCCTTTACCGCCGAGCTTCGAATGCCCCTGCGCTTCGAGGCGACGGCGGCGACGGCGGAAGATGTCGGCGCGCGCCTCGGCGACCATGCGATGAACGACGGCGCCGTCGCCAGGCTCGACATCGTCGAGCTGGTCCAGAAGCGTTTCAGGAGGGAGCCGGATGGATCGGTGCGCGCGAGGCCGCTCTGGCTGCGCTGTGCGGTCGATGGCTTAGCCTTCGATGTCGCTGTGCCGACGCCGGGCATGATCTGGACGGATCTCGGCTGGAGGCCGCATCTCGTCGCGGTTTCCTATAAGGGATCGCAGAAGGTGACGGCGCTCGCCGAGCCCGGCCCCGCTGCGCCCCTCTTCGCCTTCCTCGGCCGCCGCGATTTCGGCAATGCCGCGATAGCCACGGCCGCGCTGCTTGCCGGCAGCGACCGCGCCGCCATCGTCGGCAGCAAGAACCCGCTCGTCAGCGCGGCCGTGGCTATCGCGGCGCTGGCATCGCGCTACAAGGCGCCGGGGCTGTCCGCGAAATGGCATGACGACTTTGCCGGGCAGCACCCGTCATTACCAGACGCCGCCATAATCGCGGCGCGACGCTTGTGGAACGATGATGCCTTCAGCGACCGCCCCGAAGTGATGCGGGCGCAGCTCGAAACCGCCTACAGCGCCGGCGTGCCGGTCTTCGGCATCGCGCTCGACTGGCTCGCCCACGGGCTTTCGCTGTTCGACGACGACGACGCCCGCGGCATGGCCAAGCGCGTCCGCGCTGTGGCGCAACGCACAATTCAGGGCCAGCTTTTCACGACATTGCGCGCAATACCGGGGGAGGACTGATTATGGCGCCTGTTTTCAAGCTCACCATGCATCCGGCCTCGGAGGGCGATTGCGCCACGCTCGAATGGGGCGAGGCAAGCGCGCCGCGCCGGGCCCTGGTCGACCTCGGCCGCACCAAGGACTATCGGGCGCTCCTGCCGGAGCTGAAGGCCAGGAAGAGCTATGATCTCTTCGTCATCACCCATGTCGATGCCGACCATATCGAGGGGGCGATGCCGCTGGTACGCGCGGATGCGCCCTCCTTCGACCCCGGCGACGTCTGGTTCAATGCATATCATCATCTGATCGAGGCGCGGGACCGGGCGCAGGACGACTACGAGGCCTATGGCGCCGTGCAGGGCGAGAAATTGTCGGCCGGCATCCTCAAGTTCAACTGGCGCGCACGCTGGAACAAGGCCTTTGCCGGGCGCGTCGTCTCCATCAACCATCCCGCGGCGCGAGAGCCTATCAAGTTCGGCGACATCGAGTTCACCTTGATCTCGCCCGACGACGAGAAGCTCGCCGCCTTGGTGCCGAGATGGTTGGACGAGCTCGAGAAGGCCAATCTGCGCCCGCTCGACCCGGATCTGGTGCAGGAGGACGGGGAGGCGACCGAGTCGTTCGCGATGCTCGACGTGGACGCCCTAGCTCGCCAACCCTTCAACGAAGACACGGCGGCGCCGAACGGCTCCAGCATCGCGTTCCTTGCCAGGTTCGACCGAAAATGCGTGTTGATGCCAGGCGACGCGCATCCGGGCCTGATGGCGAAATCGCTTCGCGACCTTGGCGCGACGACCGACGATCCGATGCCGATCGACCTGTTCAAGGTCTCCCACCATGGCAGCCAGGCAAACACTTCCCCGGAGTTGCTCTCCCTGGTCGACTGCCGCCGCTACGCCTTTTCGACGGACGGGACGAGGCACGACCATCCCGATGCGGCAACCATCGCGCGCATCCTCAAGCAGGAGGAACGCCGCCGCAAGGCGCGGCCGCAGCAGGAGCGGACGGAGCTGATCTTCAATTTCCGCCAGCCACGTACAGCCTGCTGGGACATACCCGCCCTGAAGGACAAGCACCATTACGACTGCGTCTTCCCGGGCGAGGGGGAAAGCGGCGTAACGATCACAATCTGACTCCGGGCGGAGAGACCTGAAGCCATGCCGCGCAATCTGGGCAAACGCGTCGCGCTGGTGATGGGCGTCGAGGATTACGAGGCGCTTCGGCCGCTGCAGCGCCCGGTTTCGGATGCGCGCGCCGTCGCCGCGGCGCTGAAGGAGCTCGGCTTCGAGCTGGAGCGCAGCGCGAGCGGGGAGGACTTCATTCGCGATCCCGAACGCGGCGAGGCGCTCACCGCGCGCGAGGACTTTCTCGATCGCACGCGCGACGCCGACATCGCGCTCTTCTACTTTTCCGGCCACGCCGTTCAGGTCGACGGCGCCAACTATCTCCTGCTCAAGGATTCCAGCGTCCCGCAGAAAGCCCTGCTGAACGACCTGACCCTGCCGCTGTCGAGCGTCCTGGAGCGCATGCGCAATCGCGCCAGCAATAGCATCATCATCCTCGACGCCTGCCGCAACGACCCGTTCAGGGGCCAATTCCTCAAGGACGAGGACGATAATGCGAAAGGCGTGACCCTCCCGCCGACCGGGCTGGCAGGCATCTCATTGCCGAAGGGCAGCAAGAGCCAGAATCCGCGCACGGTTCACATCATCTTCTCCACCAGCGACGGCGCGACGGCGGCCGACATGGTGCGCAGCAGCGATGCCGCGCTGCTCCAGGAGATCGGCAACAACAGTCCGTTCACGGCCGCCCTGCTCAAACACATCAAAACGCCGGGGCTCTCGATCTCCGACATGGTCGGCCATGTCTCCGCCACGCTCCAGCAATGGACCGGGTTCGAACAGCAGCCCTGGCACAATTCCCTGCCGGGATCGCCGGTGCGGCTGAATCCAATCGACGAACCACAAGAGCCGGCGCCACCTCCAGAGGTTCCGAGGCCGCCTTTCCTGCCGGCCGAGATCGCAAAGTTGCCGGAGTCGCCTGCGCCAATATCCAGGCCGAAAGCCGGGCGGACAAAACGGCGCTTCGCTGCCGTCGCCGGCGTGATCGCCTTCGGTGTCTTCACCGTCTATCCTCGGGTCGTCTCGCCTCCGCCCAATCCCATCGCGGCCGATCCCACGTCGGCCGACCTTACATCCCTGCTCTCGCGCATCGGCGACATCAATGCCGACGACAGCGATCGACGCCGGCGGGCAGTCGCCGCCTTGGAGGCAGCGCTCGGCAACGTCGGCGGGCTGCAGCCGGTAGAGCGACAGCGGTTGGCATCGGGACTGACCCGGCTCGCGATGAAGCCGTCGCGCGATGGGCTTTCGGCAGAAGGACGCTATAACGCGTTCTATCTGCTGGCAAAGGTCGAGCCTAACGCGTGGCAGGACGAGGACTGGGCCGAAACTCGGGCCGGGCTGCGCCGGGCCCTGCTTGATCTGCAGGCGGATGCCACGTCGGGCGGCATGCAGATCGGCGCACAGACGCAGGCCGTCGTCGACAGCCTGCGTGGCCGCGTCTTCGCCCCGGCCGAGACTCGGTCTACCAACCTGAATTTCTCAAACCAACAATATGGTGGCTCGATGAGCCGCGCCGATGCCGGCAACATTCAGGCGGTGCTGACGGCCCTATCCTGGAAGGTACTGGGACTTGACGGAACTCGGGTGACGACCGCCGCGGCCGTCGGCGTAAACGCCGTCCGATATGGCCCACCCCAGGATCGTCCTGCGGCTCGCAGGCTGGCTCTGGATTTGCTCGCAGCCGGCGTTCCGGTTCTGGGCCAACCGGTGAGCACTCCGAATATCGACGGCAAGGGGCCGATCGAAGTCTGGGTCAGCACACCCGTTCCAGCTGACCGCTGGCGCGAGACAAAACCCGTCGCGGCGTGGTGCTTCCAAGGTCGCGAAGAAGGGGCTGTTTTTCCCTTCTCGGTGAGATGTCTCCCGACGGCTGCGGAATGTAAAAACAAGATCAATGAGCGCAGCGCGTACCCTACCACGAACTCCCAATGCCAGTTCATGCCATTTCTCGATGAGGTGCAATGGCCCCCTGGCTGGATCATCGACGATCTTGGTGCTTGGAGTGGCGGCCCGAATCGGAGATCCTATTATATGGAGAGTCCGGCGCCGTTTGCTCGTCCATATCCGGCAATTCCGGAATAGCTGTCGCGGGCAAATGCTACAGCCACTTCGTCAGATCGATCGCTTTGCCCTTGCTCCACTCGACCTTTCCGGTCGTGTCGGCCGGGACGAGATTGGCCTTGCCGCCGTTCTGATAGGCTCCAGTGGCGAACAGCGTCTGCTCTTTCGTGCGGCGCTTGAGGATCTCGGGCGGCTTTTTCCAGTTCAGGAACTCGGCGGCCGCTTTCTTGCGGTCGCCCGCATTGAGCGACGTGACGAGCGCCGCCTTGGCGATTCCGCCGGTATTGAAGTGGAAGGAGACCAGCGCGTCGAACTCGGTCTGCGAAACCTTGACCTTGACCGCCTTGTTAACCGCCGCGATGTAGCTCTTGAGATCGTCGAGGTAGAGCTCAACTACCTCCGGGATCGACATCTCGCCCCGATAGGTCTTTGGGTCCGGCGCGCCGGCATTGGCCGTGTGTCCGACGCCGATCGTCCAGATGCCCTTTGAATCGCGATAGCGCGTTTGCACGATTGCCTCATGGCCGATCAGCTCGCGCAGCCCATCCTTAGAAAACGTCATACTCGCCATCAATCGCCCCTTTTTTATGCTCAGTCGCCGGATGTCTGCTTCAGCTTTTGCTTCAGGTCCGGATGCAGCGGGTTGGCCGCGAGCCCTTTCATGTGGACATAGCCGGCATGGCGGTTGGTCTCGTCCAGGCCGACCGAGGCCCAAGCGGTCAGCCAGCGCTTCTTCTTGTTCGCGGGGGTATTGGCGACACCGTCCAGGCTGAGCAAGGGCGGCCCATATACGACCGAGCGGATATGCACCCTCGTCCCATGCGGCAGTTTGGCGATAATCTTGCCATTCCCCCGGCGGTCTTCGCGCAGGGGAATCGTGCCGCCCGGCGCATCGACGGTGGTCTTCAGGCCAAGGCTTGGCGCTGATGCGATGAGCGCGTTGAGCGGCGCGAAATCGAAGAGCGGGCCTGGATCGAACTTGCCCATGATCGCGACGTCATGATGCCCGACTACCTCGGTGATGGCATAGGCGCCGATGATGTCGGCCACAATGCTGTTGCAGGCCTCGATCTGCGCCTTGGGATAGATCTCCCAGCTTTTCATGCCCTGGTCGTTGGGATTGTAGATCAGCCTGGCGTTCGCGTGCGGCCGATCGCCATGGGCATACCCCATGTTCATGAGGCAGACGCCGATCGAGCCGATTTGCTCGCTGCCGGCATCGCGTACGTTCTGAGGACGCTTCCAGTTACTCCGCCCCGGATGGGCCGCCGTTTTGGTGAAGGGCCGCGTTTGATAGGCCTTGCCGTCCTTAGCGATCAGGATGTGGTAGCTTAGCTTCTGGCTGTTGAGGGCAGCCACCGCCGCCGCCACTGTATCGGTCACGGAATAGTGGATGACGACGAGCTTTGGATTGGCCTGCTGGCCTCCGACGTGGTCGAGCGGCTGTTTCGGGATGCCGACGATCCAGTGTTCCTTGATGGGCATGGCCGCCCCTTTCCCCGGTTGCTCTTATGGTTTCGCGCGACGGCGATTCATTTATTCAAGGTGCCCTGAAGGCGCGTGAACTGCTCCGGCACGAGACGCTCCGAGAATCCGGCTATGGCCGACCAGACGAGCAGTTTGGCGAAGTCAATCGATGGAACGACCGCGAGCCAGCCCTGTCCGTCCGGGATCTTGCGCGTGAAGACCGAAAACTCCTTGGCCGGAAAGATATCGCCCCCCAGCAGATGGCCAGCGATCATCAGATAGAGAAGGAGCGCGGCCGCGCCGCCGAAGATCAACCTCACGGCGACGCCCCAGGTCGAGAACCCCGAGACCAGATCGTCATAGTCGATGTCGGCACCCTGGATCGCAATCATGCGCGACATGCAGGCGCCGATGATCCCAAACCAGACGACAACGATGAGGTGAACGCGGCCAACGGCGCCGGCCATGCCGAAAACCATCAGATAAAGCGCCAGAACCACAACTGGCCCAACGAACAACCCTAGCGCAAGCCGGTTCAGCTTCCCGGTCAGTTCCTTCCTCGCCCGGCGGTTTACGCGCTTCAAGGTCGCAACGGCCTGCATGGCTCTGGCCAGCTCCGCGAGCACTGCCCTGCGTCCATCCGGCGTCTGGCCGTTCTTTGTGAACTCGGTCTCGAGCGCCGCTGCCGAGGCTAGGCCGGCCGCAGAGGCCAGTGGACGGCGGCTGGCGAACTGGGCGCCGACGAGCGGGTCGGGCATCAGTCCGATCAGCCGCAGATCAATCTCGTGGAGCTCGGACCATCCAATGAAGTCATCCGCCTTGATGTTGTCGAGCAGCGTCTGGAGCGTCGCATCCTTAAAGGTTGGCTCCGTTGCCGGCGCCTGCGGCAGCTCGACATTGAGTTGGTCGTGCAACGCGCGCATCTCCCCCAGGGTGTCATTCCATTTGGCATCCAATTGCTGAGCCGTGCTCATCGCGCCCTCCCCTTGCTATAACGATTGGCGCCAGCGCCGTTCCCTTGGCCGACCGTCACCGCCGGGCCCCAAACGGGCTGGCGTCTCCTCTCTCGCGTGCACCCGCCAAGTGCGGGGGACCGACCCTCGTCACGGCGATGGCGGAAGTTCTAAGCTCCACCTGTCGAGGAAAGGCGTAGGATCGACCAGATCCTTGCGCCGATTATAGGGGGCGCTACCGTTGGAGAGTTCGCCACTCGCGGTCTTGTCGTACATCTCAAAGTGAATCATTGTATTCACAATCCCAGTCATCTTGGTGACCCATCCAATTACCTGTCGTTTATAAACTACGGACCCGACTCTGAGTCCCGCCGGCAATTGCGGCTTGCACTCACCGTAACGAACAATGAAATCTCCATGGTCGACTGTCACCGCCCAGGCGTTCTTATAAAACAGTCGAAAGATGATGATCTCGCCATCCGCAACGGCATGCATGGGGGTACCATCGGGCGCATAGAGGTCGCATCCTGCATGCACGCGTGTCCGGGTTCGATAGGCACCGAACCGGCGGATGCCAGTTTTCCAAGACTGCGATGGCACGAAAGCCAGCGGAAAGGCCATGTTGGTCCTCCGTAGAAGCGATTTTCGAGCAATAACTCTACGTCAATTCAAACGGCGTGCAATATGTCCGTTCTTAAATCTATAGATGTATCGGAAGCCGGACACAGCGCTGGTGAGGGCGAGCGACCAGGCCGGCGCGCTGGCGGCGCTCGCCGTCATCGTCCGCCGCGCGCCTTGTAGTTCGCGATCATGGACGGCGTAACATCGTCGGCGAAGCAAAGTGGCGCCCTCCCGCCACCGCGTGAGTGAGCGCTTCTGCGCCCACAGGACCGTCCGGCACGGTCGGTATGATAGGGGCAAGCGCAATTGCCTGAATAGGTTGCCATGCTTCGCGCGATCAGGGCTGCAACGATCGCCGCTGTATCAAGGGGAGCGATAACGTTCGGTGGGCGCTTCTCGCTATCAACTTCACGCGGGGGCACTGTCGTCAAGCGCCGCGTGCTCATCCAGCCTTCAACAGCGGTGATGGGATGACGAACTTCCACCCATCCCTCGCGCCGCGCGAGCTCGGCCACCTCCATGCCTGTGGGTAGCCGGTCGAGGATCCGCGCGTTGCCATCCGGCGCCTCGCGAAGGGGAACTTCCTTGCCCGTCACATAGAGGCTGCGAATGTTCGGTTTGGGCGGAACGGCACGACGTTCCGGAAGCCGGAGATCGGTTGGCGCCAGAGATCGGTTCACGAGCGCAGGTCGGGAAACTGGACCGGGTAGATAAGCCTGAGCCGCAGGCGGAGAGGAAGGGAGTTCAAGACCTACAGCAGCGACGGGTTTGCTCGTCGGCGCAGATTTGTTTTTCTCGCCGAAGATGGCTGCGGCGAGCACTGCGACACCGACAATCAATCCTACTTGGGCCCGCCCCATCGTATCTATGCCCAGATTTGCTTCCAAAGCAGGCTAGGTTATGCTTTCGGCAAGCTCAAGCGGCTGACGTAGAAGCAAATAGGTCGAGGACCAAAATTTACAGAAGGGCTAAAGGTGACCGATCCTCGGCCTTTTCACGTTCTGCTGGAAGTCGATGGCCTTCGGTTTCACTCCAAACTCCGCGAGATCGAGGCTTGGCTCGCCGATTGGGAAGTTGACGCAGAGATCGGCTCTGTTCTGGTGATTACAACGACATTGAGGATCCGATTCGCGGATGAACGCGCCGCGTATGCATTTCGACGCTGTTACGGCGGAACCCTGGAGACACTTGCAGAGGTTTCAAGAGCTCAAGCTGCGGACAAGGTCGACAGTGATCTGTACGAGCAACTCGCGCGAAAATACCCTGACTGACATAGGCTTCCAGACCCAAGGCTCTCCTTTTCGCGTCCGCAGGCTACCTGCTCGCGCAATCCCTCTGGCAACTACAGCGCGATCTAGGCGATTCCAGAGCCAATCTGGCCAGAAGTGCCGGGCTTGGAGTAGAGATTCGGTGGCCCCTGTCTGCTCCCCGGGGGCGACGTAGAATCGTTCGTCGGAGCCGATGTGGGATCAGGATGTCCGACTTCTTCATCAGCTACACAGGCGTCGATCGGCAGTGGGCCGAGTGGATTGCCTTCGTCCTCGAGGAGGAAGGCTTCACGACGATTCTGCAGGCATGGGATTTCCGGCCCGGCAGCAACTTCGTTCTGGAGATGCAAAAGGCCTCCGAAGCCGCCCAGCGAACCATCATGGTCCTGACCGCGGATTACCTCAAATCCGGGATGGCGGCGCCGGAATGGGCGAGCGCCTTCGGCCGCGACCCGCAGGGATTGGAGCGGCGGCTGCTTCCAATCACGGCGCGCGCTTGCGAACCCCAAGGTCTGCTGAAGACGATCGTCCAAGTCCGCATCGTCGGAATGGACGAGGCTAATGCGCGGGAGGCGATCCTGGCTGGCGCGAACCGAGCCCGCGCCAAGCCGTCCAATCGCCCTGCGTTCCCAGGCTCGGCCTCTCCCGCGGCTCATAAGGCGTTCCCCGGACCGGATACTGTGTCGAGGCAGCCTATCCGCCCCTTGCTCCCGAAACTCAAGGTACCGTTGACCGACGTCGATCAGCGTCGTTTCGCGAAATCCGCGTTCGGGACCATCCGGACCATCTTCGGCGCTAACCTAGAGCAGGTCGCGAGGGAGAACGATCGGGTGGAGTTCGACGTCACGGATACGACGGCGGCCGATTTCCGGGCAGAGCTTTTTCTAGACGGGGCCAGCAAGGGAGCGTGCCGAATCTGGCTGGGCGGGATGATGGGCGATAACAACATCTGCTTCGCGGAAGGCCGCATTTCTGGCAACGGCTGCAACGAAATTCTGATGCCAGCCACCGCCGACAACGAGCTGTCGCTGTCGGCGACCATGGCGATGGGCTACCTGGATTTCGAGCGGCGGACTGACATGAAGAAGCTCACGCCAGAACAGGCCGCAGACTATCTGTGGGAGCGGTTCACCAGGGCGTTCAGATCGGGATAGGGTCAGCACGATAGCTGCGTTTGTGGGATTCGTAGGCCCTGAGTCGAATCTTGCAGACAAGCGGCCCGCGCGGCTGACTGCTTCAAGCGCCTGACGATCAGTTCCGACCGAGTCTTGGAAGGTGAACACGACGGCACGGCACCACGCCCGATCCCACGAAAATGACGAGGAGAAAGTCGGATGACGCCCGCAGAGATCAAGTCAAGCATTCAGAACGCTTAGCGGCACCCGCCACCTTAGCCCGCCCTAAACATATGTTGTTCGGCCCGGCCGCGCCGGTGGGGTTGAGCGTGAGGCGCCCCATGCTGCTGGTGGTGTTGAAGGCCTGCGTCATCGAGACGAAGGAGACGCCCTTGGCATCGAAGGCCTCGACCTTCCCGTGAGCCGGCGCGCCTAGTCCGGGTTGCGGAGATAAGAGAGGATCGCATCCGGCATGGCATAGTCGATTTCGCGGCGAGCGCTCCAGAACGACGAGCGCGGCCGATCCTCCGACGCCTCCTTGAACGCCTTGGGAGTCTTGGCCTCGCGAAGGAGACGGCGCATCTTGACCGCGACGTCGTCCTGCAGGATCGCTTCATAGAAGCGTTTGACCATGACTTGCGGCGCCTGCTTCAGCGGCTCGAAGCTCGCCTTGCGCTCCTCCGACAAGGCCGAAATATCGCGAACGAGGCCCTCGAGCGTGGCGCGATCAGCAGCTGCGAAACGTGCGAGCTCGCGTGACAGGGCACGCGCCTTCTGCCAGTCGGCGATCATGGTCGCGACGATCTCGGGATGAGGCGCGGCAGCCTTGCGGCGGTCGATCACCTGCACGGCGAGATCGCGATAGATTTCCGTGAGTTCGGCGTCGAGCTGATGGCAGCTCTTGCCAGCAGCGAGAAGTTTCGCGTTCAGCTCGTCGCCCTTCTTGAACTTGTCGTCCTCGTAATCCTTGGCATTGATGTAGGTCGCGAGATCCTTGAAGACTTCTCCGCTGCCGCGCAGCACCTCGTTTGCGCTTCTGATTGCCGGCTCCGCCCTCAGCTTCAACGGCTCAGGTAGCGAGGCCGGGAGCGGCGGCAGGCTCTGATAGGAGCGGACGGAATAGTTCAGCGAAAGCGCCGGCGTCTTGCGATTGCGCCAACTGTCGTAGTCATTGGTGTACCACAGGCTCCAGGCCGCGTTGCCGCAGGCACTGCTCAGTTCGCGAACTATGTTGAAGAGCTGATCTTCCTGCCGCTGATCCGCGCTCGGCAGCAGGATGGCGCCCGGCGCGGCTTGGGCGTAGCGAGTGCGATGCGCGGGCTCGGCCATGGTCGGCCCGGCGCCGAGTAGCATGCAGGCAAGAACTTGCCCGCAGATCAGACCAGATGGCCAAGCGATTCGGATCGACATCGACTAGGTCTCCACGTCTGAACAGGCAGGGTTCCATACGTCACCGGGCTGACTGTGGGCAAGTTCGTTACCAAGCTCTTCTGGGTTCTTTGGAGCGAGCCACGCCTTAGGCAACCGCACAAGGGTATTTGTGTGCAGCACAGCTTCACAAATGGCCTCTGCATCGGCCATGTCGTTCTTCTGACGCTTCACGTACGGCTTCACATAGCTGGGCGGCATCAGTCGCACGTCGTGACCAAGGTCGCTCAGCTCCCGAGCCCAATGGTGCGCCGTGCCGCATGCCTCAATCCCAATCAGGCACCGCGCCAACTTGCCGAAGAACGACAACAGGCGACCGCGCGTGAGCTTCTGTCGGATGACGACAGCACCACTCTCATCGACTCCGTGCACCTGAAACACCGACTTGGCGATGTCCAACCCAATCGTAACGACCTGACCCATGGCTCTCCTCCGGCTCAAACCGGAAGCTTACGCCTCCGGCAGGGGTGGAGAGCCGTCCACAGCATCAACTGCGGGCTCGGGGTCTGTGCCAGCAAGCGGACGTTCAGCCGCCAGCAGATGCGGGGTCGGTTGGCGGCCCATTGCGGTAATTCGAGGTGCTAAAACCACAACGCCCGGAGCTGGCCGCTTCCTACCCGTTCAGGACTTCAGCTGGCGCGGTCAAAGCCTCCGGGCGCCGCGCCAAGTATTTATGAAGTGCTCGAAGTCGGTGCTGGGCCTCACACCGTGGACGTTGACGTAGTGCTTGTAGCCTTCCGGCCATTTCCACCCCTCGAGCCGATATTCAACGCTCCCATTCTGGCAAGCGCACAAACGACAGAGAGAGAAGCCACGATATCGAATTTTCTCCGCGTGCGTCATCGGCCGGTCAAGAGCCTGCAGAAAGGCCACTCTTCCAGCCCATGATGGAGCCGGGACGGGCCATGGCAGAGCGGAAGGCTCATCGATGTGGCTGCGCCAAAATCCTTCCTGTTTCGATTGGTCCAGCAATGCGTCCTCAATTGTGTAGTCACCCCTTCGGTGAACTGCCATTTACTGCTTGATGAATCTCTACAACACCATGTCAACAGTCTTCCAGACGTCTGCCATGTCCTCCGCCCGGACCCGCTGACTAGGGCGTGGACTCATAACGCGCGGCCAGCCATAGCCGGATAGATGCGAGTTGGACGAAGGCAAGGTAATTGGCGGCGAGCCTGTCGTAGCGCGTCGCCACCCGACGACATTGTTTGATCTTGTTGAAGAACCGCTCGATCTGGTTGCGAGCGCGGTAAAGATACGGGCTAAAGCAGATCGGATCGCTGCGATTTCTTTTCGGCGGGATATTGGCCCACGCGCCTTTTTTCATGGCCAGCTCTCTGATCCAGTCGGCGTCATAGCCACGGTCGGCAAGCAGCATTGATCCGGATTTCAGACGAGACAGTAGCTTTCCAGCAAGTCGGACGTCGTGGGCCTCGCCGGGGCTTAACGCCAGTCGCACCGGCAGACCTCTGCTATCGACTACAGCATGAATTTTGCTCGTCAAGCCGCCGCGTGATCTTCCAATCGACTGACGCTGGTTCCTCGTGATGCAGGCTCCATGCTGATGCACGCGGACAACGGAGGTATCGATCATCTGGATAGCAGCATCATGAGCACCGGCAAGTGCGTCGATGATGCGGCTCCAGACACCAGCCCGCCGCCACCTTACAAATCGGTTGTAACAGGTGGTGTACGGCCCAAACGCCTCGGGCAGATCACGCCACGGCGCTCCGGAGCGCAAGCCCAGAAAATGCCATTGAGGACACGGCGGTCGTTAACCCGTGGAACGCCACGCGGCTTATTCGGCAGCATCGGCTTGATGGCAGCCCATTCATAATTCGCGAGTTCATAGCGCATGATTCGCCCCTCAAATCAGAGGCTTGAATCATGGCTCGGCAGTCAGACACAACTTGGCTTACCAAGAAGTAGCTTGGTCCCTTTCACACTACGCAGATTTATTATCCCTCTTTGAGTTTTGTTATTCATGACTAGGCGCCGACAAAAGCGAAGGCGAAGCAATTGCTATCGCCCAGACTTGAGTTTGTTTCAAAGAGCCGCGCTCAGTCAGCAGGGCCCGCGAACAGAATTAGGTTGCCGTCAGGATCAAGAACGACGAAGTTCCTCGCGCCCCAAGGTTCTTTCTTCAGTTCTTGATGGAAGCTCACGCCTTCGGATTGGAACTCCAAGAAGAGTTGCTTGATCTCCGCTGCGGTATCCACGGTGATCGAGGCCGACAAAAGTTGCTCGCGCTGGCGAATGTCGCCGACAAAAACCGGCTCGCAAACAAGCCGCAGGCAAAGTCGCGCACGGTCGCGCTTGACCACACCGTAAAACGGCGGATCACCGTATACAAAGTCGGTTGTAAAACTGAGTTTCGACGTGAAGAAATCGCACGAGGCCCTGACGTCAGCGACGTAGAGCTGAGCCTCGGTCCCGCTGAGTATCGGAGCTGTCGTTGCCTGTTTGACTTGAGTGCTCATGGCTGGGGTTCCTGCCTTAAGCGCCTGCCATCCCTCGAAGCCCAATTGGCGAGCGACAAGCTCTTGCGCGTCGCTGAGCTTGAACGTCGCCTCCAGCA
Organism: Bosea vestrisii; assembly: GCF_030144325.1. Classification (NCBI taxonomy): domain Bacteria; kingdom Pseudomonadati; phylum Pseudomonadota; class Alphaproteobacteria; order Hyphomicrobiales; family Alloboseaceae; genus Allobosea; species Allobosea vestrisii. Next base: position 245,360 of record NZ_CP126308.1, read on the forward strand.
CCTGATAATCGTCAAGGCAATGAAACCGAGGTAACGTAGCTCTGATCTCGGCGGCAACCGGGTGATACCGCTCACGATGCCAGCGTAGATACTGCTTGGCCTGCTTCTTCAGGTTTTCGAGGTTCGGCATGGGCGCAACTACGGTTTACACTTCGTAGGTGGGCATTGCCCCTTCGGCCTCAGCCGACGCGCCCTACTGCAGCGACCACATGGTGCCCGCACCAACGGTAGGTTGTCAACGGCGGCGGCGTCTCCTGATCGACTTTCTGCGACGTCCGCTTTCCGCCGCTGCTCGCCGACAATCGGACATCAGGCGCGCTTGCCCCCAGCCCCGATTTATGAGTGCACGGCCTAGCTTGAACTAACGTCAGCTAGCCACCCTAGGCCGGTCGTTGCAGCGGCCGGACGTCTCAAGGCAGCCTGGCGCCACAAGCAGACTTTGGCACAACGGCCGAAAGCGGACCTCTAATCAGAATCGTTCATCCGCAATTCTTCCGGCCTTGGATCCCACTCAAGTCGTCGCCGCCGTGTCCACCTGGACATAGAGGAACGACGCCTTTGTCGCAGTTCGGGGTGCTCGTCTAAGGGCTGGAGTGGTGCTGATAAGTCAAACAATATGACTATTCAGCCCTCAAAGGTTGTGGCATGGTCCCGTTGCAACAAGCGCTCTCCAGAGGCGCGTAGTGAACGACGAAACGGAGAAACGCCAATGAATTTCAAGGCTTTGAATGCCGCGGTCGTGGTCTGCGGCGCGCTCGTTTGCTCGGGTGCAGGCGCCAAGGAGTTGACGATCGGGTTTTCCCAGATCGGTTCCGAATCCGGTTGGCGTGCCGCCGAAACGACAGTGTCGAAGGCGGAAGCCAAGAAGCGCAATATCAACTTCAAGATCGCCGATGCCCAGCAGAAGCAGGAGAACCAGATCAGGGCGATCCGTTCCTTCATTGCCCAGGGCGTCGACGCCATCTTCCTCGCGCCGGTCGTCGCCACCGGCTGGAACGCCGTGCTGAGGGAGGCCAAGGAGGCCAAGATTCCGGTCGTGCTGCTCGACCGCGACATCGATCCGTCCGGGAAAGACCTCTACCTGACCGCAGTCACCTCCGACAGCGTCCATGAAGGCAAGGTCGCCGGCGAGTGGCTGGTCAAGACCGTGGGCTCCAAGTCCTGCAACGTCGTCGAACTGCAAGGCACGGTCGGCGCCAGCGTCGCAGCCAACCGCAAGAAGGGCTTCGAGCAGGGCATCGCCGGGCATGCCAACCTGAAGATCGTGCGCAGCCAGACCGGGGATTTCACCCGAGCCAAGGGCAAGGAAGTGATGGAGAGCTTCATCAAGGCCGACGGCGGCGGCAAGTCGATCTGCGCAGTCTATGCCCATAATGACGACATGATGGTCGGCGCCATCCAGGCGATGAAGGAAGCGGGCTTGAAGCCGGGCTCCGATGTCCTCACCGTCTCGATCGACGCGGTGCCCGACATCTTCAAGGCCATGGCGGCCGGCGAGGCCAACGCCACCGTCGAACTGACCCCGGATATGGCCGGACCTGCCTTCGATGCCGTCATCGCCTACAAGACCAAGGGCACGACCCCGCCGAAATGGATCCAGACGGTGTCGAAGCTCTACACCGGCGCCGACAATCCGCAGGCGGTCTATGAGAGCAAGAAGGACCTCGGCTACTGAGCCGAAGCTCGGGGTGGGCGCCACCGCGCGCGGCGCCCACCCCGCGCGGCACACATCCAGAGGTCGCATGATCCCGCCCGAGACCGTTCCACTGCTGGCGCTGCGCGGCTTCTCCAAGTCGTTCGCCGGCGTGAACGCGCTGGACGGCGTCGACTTCACGCTGCAGAGCGGCGAAATCCATGCCTTGCTGGGCGAGAACGGCGCGGGAAAGTCTACGCTGATCAAGACGATGACCGGCGTCGTCGCGCGCGATGCCGGCACGATGCAACTTGACGGCGTGGAGATTGCTCCCCGTTCGACCGGCGAGGCGACGAAGGCGGGCATCGCCACTGTCTATCAGGAGGTCAATCTCGCGCCGAACCTGTCGGTGGCGCAAAATCTCTTCCTGGGTCGTCAGCCGACACGCTTCGGTCTGGTCCGCGAAGGCGAGATGCGTCGCCGGGCCCGGGCGCTGCTCGCCGAATTCGACCTCGGCATCGACGTCGCCGTGCCGCTGGAGAGCTATTCAGTCGCGATCCAGCATATTGTCGCCATTGCGCGTGCGGTCGATCTCTCGGCGCGCGTCCTCATCCTCGACGAACCGACGGCGAGCCTGGACGCGCACGAGGTCGCGATCCTGTTCGCAGTCATGCGTCAGCTCGCGGCGCGCGGCATAGGCATCATCTTCGTGACCCATTTCCTGGATCAGGTCTATGCGATCTGCGACCGGATCACCGTCCTGCGCAATGGCAGGCTCGCGGCCTCGGCCGCCACCGCGGAACTGCCGCGCATGGAGCTCGTCCAGACGATGCTCGGGCGCGAGTTGCGCGAGGCGACGGCCGCGCGTCCGGTATCGGCACCGCGCGAGAGCGAACCGGTCGCAATCTTCCGCGGCTTCGGCAAGGCCGGCTATGTCGAGCCTTTCGATCTGACCTTGCGGGCCGGCCATGTCGTCGGGCTCGCCGGCCTGCTGGGCTCCGGTCGCACCGAGACCACCCGTCTCGTCTTCGGCGCCGAGCGCGCCGACAGCGGCAGCGTGACCGCCCGAGGGCAGAAGGTCACGCTCCATTCGCCGCGCCAGGCGATGCGGCTCGGCTTCGGCTACTGTCCGGAGGAGCGCAAGACCGAGGGTATCGTCGCCGAGCTGACCGTGCGCGAGAATATCGTGCTCGCCCTGCAGGCCAGACGCGGCGTGCTGCGTCCGCTCTCGCACCGCGAGCAGGACGAGATCGCCGGCCGCCTGATCCGGCTGCTCGACATCCGCCCGCCCGACCCGGAACGGCCGATCGGCCTGCTCTCCGGTGGCAACCAGCAGAAGGCCCTGCTGGCGCGCTGGCTTGCGACGAAGCCTGCCATCCTCATCCTCGACGAGCCGACGCGCGGCATCGACGTCGGCGCCCATGCCGAGATCATCCACCTCATCCGCGCGCTCTGCGCCGAAGGCATGGCCCTGCTCGTTGCCTCGTCCGAGTTGGAGGAGATCGTCACCTACGCCGACGAGATCGTGGTGCTCCGCGACCGGGCCCATGTCGCGCGGCTGGAGGGCGAGGCGGTGAGTGTGCCGACCATCCTGGCGGTGATCGCCGCCGAAGCTGCGAAGGCCGTCTGATGCCGCGCAAGGCCGTGTCGTTTGTCTTGCCGCGGCTTGGGATGCCGCAGATCGTCGCGCTGATCGTCATCTTTGCGATCAACAGCTTCCTCTCGCCGCATTTCCTTGAGCTGCGGGTACAGGACGGCCGACTTTTCGGCAGTCTCGTCGATGTGTTCAACCGGGGCGCGCCGGTCGCCTTGCTGGCGCTCGGCATGGCGCCGATCATCGCCATGCGGGGCATCGACCTTTCAGTCGGCGCTGTCATGGCGATCGCCGGCGCTATCGCGGCGAGCCTGGCGGACAGCCATGCCCTGGGATTCGTCCTTGTTTGCGCGCTTGGCGCCGGCCTCATGTGCGGCCTGTGGAATGGGGTGCTCGTCGCGCTGCTCGGCATCCAGCCGATCGTGGCGACGCTCATCCTGATGGTGGCCGGGCGAGGAATCGCGCAACTCATCACCGAGGGGCGCATCGTCACCTTCGCCAACACCGATCTGGCCTGGCTCGGCAGCGGCTCGCTGCTGGGCTTGCCGACTCCGATCGTCCTGACACTCGCCATGCTGGTGCTGGCGCTGCTCGTCGTGCGCGGTTCCGCGCTCGGACTGCTGATCGAGGCGACCGGCGGCAATAGCCGGGCGAGCGCGTTGGCTGGCGTTGGCACCCGTGTCATCACCATCGCAATCTATGCCTGGTGCGGGCTCTGCGCCGCGCTCGCGGGAATCATCGCCGCGGCCGACATCATGGGAGCTGATGCCAACAATGCCGGCCTCTGGCTGGAGCTCGACGCCATCCTCGCGGTGGTGATCGGCGGCACCTCGCTGCTCGGCGGCCGCTTCAGCCTGGTCCTGGCGGTGCTGGGCGCCCTCATCATCCAGGCGATGAACACAGGCATCCTGTTGTCGGGCTTCCCACCGGAGATGAATCTCATCGTCAAGGCGATCGTGGTGCTGGCCGTGCTGCTCGCCCAGTCGCCGCGACTCACCGGCCTCGGCCTGCTGCTGTGGAGGCGGCGCCCGTGAGCCGTTTCATGCCCGTGCTCGCCACGACGGTCGTATTCGCCGTCGGCTTCGCGATCTGCTCGCTGATCTATCCGAATTTCGCCTCGCCGCGGGTGGTGATGAACCTGCTCACCGACAACGCCTTCCTCGGCATCGTCGCGGTGGGCATAACCTTCGTCATCATCTCCGGCGGCATCGACCTCTCGGTCGGCTCGGTGATCGGGTTCACGACCGTCTTCCTCGCGCTCGCCATCGAGCGGGCCGGCATGCCGCCGCTGGCCGCCTTCGTCGTCGTCGTGCTGCTCTGTGCGCTGTTCGGCGCACTGATGGGCGCGGCGATCCAGTATTTCGAACTGCCCCCCTTCATCGTGACGCTGGCAGGCATGTTTCTGGCCCGGGGCGCGAGCTTCCTGCTCTCGACCGAGTCGATCCCGATCACGGCGCCCTTCTATGGCGAGCTCGCCGAACATGCGCTCCTGCTGCCTGGCGGCTTCAGGTTGACGGTGCCGGCCATGATCATGCTGGCCGTGGTGGCACTGTGCGCCATGCTGCTGCACTTCACGCGCTTCGGCGCCAATGTCTACGCGCTCGGCGGCAGCCGCAGCGCGGCTGCGCTGATGGGCATCGAGGTCGGGCGCACGACGGTGCTGATCTATACCCTCTCCAGCGTGCTTGCCGGCATCTCCGGCATCGTCTTTTCGCTCTATACCTCGAGCGGCTACTCGCTCTCGGCCGTCGGGGTCGAGCTCGACGCCATCGGCGCGGCCGTCATCGGCGGCACGCTTCTGTCCGGCGGCCACGGCTTCATCTTCGGCACGTTCGTCGGCGTGCTGATCCAGGGCCTGATCCAGACCTATATCAGCTTTGACGGCATGCTCTCGAGCTGGTGGGCCAAGATCGCGACAGGCCTGTTGCTCTTCGGCTTCATCGCCCTGCAACAACTGATGCTGCTTCTGGCGCGTCGGCGACGCCCGCGTGCGTTCGGAGCCGGAACACGATGACCTCCCCCTTATCGTCATTCGGGCGCGCCGGTCCCATTCGAACCATGCGGAGATAGCGCGCAGCATCGGGATCGACATCATCGTCGGCCGCTATCCCAATGGAGCAAAGCTGCCCGGCGACGCCGAGCTGACCCTCACCTTCGGCGTCTCGCGCCCGGTGCTGCGCGAGGCGGTGAAGACCCTCGTCGCCAAGGGGCTGTTGAGCACCAAGGCGCGTGTCGGGACGGTGGTCCGGCCGCGCGCCGCCTGGAACATGTTCGACCCCGACGTGCTGGCCTGGCATCTCGACGCCGGCATCGACAAACGTTTCCTGACCGACCTCGCCGAGATCCGGCTTGCGATCGAACCGCGCACCGCTGCGCTCGCCGCCGAGCGCAGGACGGAGACCGACCTCATATTGATGCGCACCGCGATCGAGCGGATGCGTGCCGAGGCCGCTCGACAGACGGCGGATTTTGCCGAGGCCGATCTCAGCTTGCACGTCGCGATTGCCAACGCCGCCGGCAACCCCTTCATGCGCTCGATCGGCGCCGTGATTGCAGCGGCGCTGCGAGCGTCGTTCCAGCTCAGCGCGCCGAAGGATTCCGACGACTATCGCGCCACCGTCGCGGCCCATGAGCGCATCGTCTACGCCATCGCTGAACGGGATGCGGCCGTGGCTGCGACGGCGATGACCAACGTCATCCTCATCGGACTGCGCCGCCACGAACCTGCAAGCTGAGCGCCGATTGTTGAAAAAGTCCGATCGGCTCCAAAGTTGAGCATCAGCCCCGCTCGACGAAGAAGAACCTGCTGCTCGGCTCAGAAAAACGTGCTCCATAGGAGGCTTCATCGGCCGCAGAGGGATGAAATTTCTACCTTCGCGCTGGCCGACCCTGCCCAAAGTATTGCGGCCAACTTTTTCAACACAATCCGTCAAGAGCGGATATTGGAAGGCCGCCCGAAAGCGGACGCAGCACGCAAAACGTATTCGAGGGTTTCGATGCTTTGCCGCTCAGCCGTGTCACTCAACCTCTGTCGGTGAAGTAGCGCGCGACCTTGCCGGCGCCGTCGAGCTCGACGACATAGTGCTCATAATCGACGCCGAAGCCTGGCATGCCGAGATTATAGATCAGGCGCTCACCACGACGGCTGTCGGGCGGGCCCAGCAGCTCGGTAACCTCGGCCTCCGACATGCCAGGACGCAGGCGCTTGCCGAGATCATCGGTCATCAGTGAGCGCTTGTTCTCGCTCGGCTTGGCGCGAGCCTCGGCGATCCAGCGCTCCTTGCTGAACACCGTCGGGTCGGGCGCGAGCAGCTTGCGTGCGCCGAGCGCTATGCCGGCCAGCACGATGACGCCCAACACCACGAGCAGAATTGTCTTCATTCCGGCCTCTGCCGGCGCGCCGCCCCGAAGCGCGCCTCTGTCTTTCATCTCATGTCCAGTCGGGGATGAGCCAAACCCGCCGGTGCTACAAGACTATGACGTGCTGACCTCCGGCGTCGGCCTCACGCCTCGTACCGAACCGTCATCGGCCTCACCATGCTGGCCGTAAGCAACGTCATCGCTCCAGGCGAGCTCGCCATCGCGGTCGATCACGATCATCTCGCCGTTCTCGATCGCGCGCTGCACCAGGTCGGCGAGCTCTCCGTCGGAAGCATCGGCATTCTGTTCGGCGATGCGGCGGCCGACCTCGTTGTTGTAGAGATCCATCGCCTCACGATCGGCCGGGTTCTCGACACCCTCATGCGCGGAGGTGAACCGTTCGGTGAAGTCGTTGCCGAACTGCTTGGTCATCAGCGCATTCCAGTAGGCGTGACGGAAGGCATCGGAATGCCCGTCATTCTGCGCCCAGCTGTCGAAATCATCGGTGACTTGCGGGTTCTGCGGGAAGCCGTCGCGCAGATTCTCCGGCCTTGGATAGCGCTCGAGCGCGACCGTCTCAGCCTTGCCCTTGATATCGCGCATGTCCCGGAGGCCGAACACGCTGAGGCTGTCCATCATATCCGCCTCGGTCGCGGTCAGCTTGCGCTTCTCGTCGGTGAACAGACCGGCCAAGCCGCCGGGACTCCACATCACGGTGCCGCGCGGATCCTCCTGGATCTGATAGTCGTGCAGGATGCGGTCGAGCTTGGGATCGCGCCCGATGGGCTCGTCAGGAGGCGGCAGCGGCTCGTCAGGTGCCGGCTGCTCGGTCGTCTCGGTGGGTGGCGTCGGCTGGTCGCCGGAGGAGGACGAGCCGCTGTCCGAGGACGACTCGCCGGAGGTGGCCGGCGGCGGCTGGGGCTGGTCGCCGCTGGGCTGGTCCGGGCTTGGCGTTTCGTCCCCGGACTGCGAGCCGCTTTCCTCACCGCGCGGAACCGGCTGGGGCGGCGACGGGCTGGTGCCGCTCGTGCTCGGCTGCTCGCTGTCGCCGGACGGCGTGCTGGGAGAATCCCCTCGCCGCTCGGCGCCTGCGACTCCGCCGAAGAATTGGCGGGCGGCGCTTGTGGTTCCGGCTGTGGCTCCTGCGGCGGCGGATCGACCGGCGGTGCCGCGGTGCCGGGCAGGTAGACCTTGTCGCCGGCGAAGACCAGGTTCGGATCGACCAGATGGCCGCTGTTCAGCCGCACCGTCTCGCGCGGGTCGGCGCCGGCGCGCTCGGCCGCCTGCCAGACCGATTCGCCCTCGGCGATGGTCACGGCGCGATAGCCCTGCTGTTCGAGATCGGGGTTGATGCGGCCGGTCGGGCCCATCTCGCCGATCTCGTTGCGCTGCACATAGCGCCCGTTGACCCAGCCGGTCGCATCGCGGCCATCGACGCCACGGCCGCTGACCTCGACCCACTCGTCGCCATTTGCATCGATGCGGCGCTGACCGGTCGCGTCGACGAAGGTGCCGTTGCGCAGGACGGTGAGCTTCTGCGCCTCGGTCGATGGGTCCGCGCGCAGGTTGAGCCCGTCATGGGGAACGACCACGAATTGCTCGGGTTGCGGCTCGACGGGCTGCTCCGGCTGATCCTGCGGCTGGTCGACCTCTTGAGGCCGCTGGGCGAGATCGGCACCGGTGAAGGTCCGCGTGCGCCGGTCGGTGATGTCGTCGCGGCCGACATTGCCGATCAGCGAGACGCCGAACTTGCCGACATCGGCGACGGTGAGCCCGAGCTCGTGCTGCTGGTTGACGCCGCTGCGCGCGATGCGCTCGTCTTGCGTCGTGACGCTGAAATCCTCGCCCATCCCCGCCGCGGCCGCCCGGAAATCGCCCTGCAGCAGCGAGGAAATCACTGGGCCGGCATGCTCAGCCGGATTGCGCGTCGTCGCCTCGATCGAGACGCGGCGCTGGTCGGTGCGGCTGAGGTCGGCCAGAGACTGATCCTGATAGGTCAGCTCGATGCGCGCCGAGACCTCGTCCGGCGCGCCGAGCCCATCGATCTCCGGCATCGGCCGACCGGCGACCTCGCTGAGCGCCTGATCGGCCGGAATGTCCCAAGACAGGCTCAGTTCGCCACGCAGCGTGCCATGGTCGACGATGTTCTGCGGGATGTAGCCGAGCTCGAACTGGTCGAACTGCTGCTGGCCGATGGTGAGCTTTTCCTTGGTGCTCGAATCGAGATCGCCGGCGAGCGTATAGGTCAGCCGTCCCGGCTCGCCATTACGCGGCACCTCGACGGTACGGATGACGCGCTGGTTCTGGTCGAGGCGCGTCTCGATGCCGAGATTTACCGCCTTGGCGCCGAGCTTCAGTCGCTCCTGCGCATTGAGCTCCTGCGAGTAGCTCGTGATGTTGTCGCGCAGGAAGGCCATGTCCTCGGCCGGGGGCCGCAGCGGCGCCGCGGCGAGATTGCCCGGCGTCGGCCAGGAATGCGTGTCGCTCAGGCTGCCGTCATCTTCCGGCACCGGATTTGAGGCGGCGCCGATCGTTCCGACTCCGGGGATCGGCGCGTTAATCGCATCGCGTACTGCTTCCGAGGCGCCCAGCCGCTGCAGGATTCCAACTGCGCGTGTCGCCTCCTCCTGCGTGGCGAAGTTCATCGTCACCGAATCGGAGCTACCGAGGTTGAACTCGGCGGCCGGGTCGATCCCCGGTGTCGCAAGCTCGCCCGTCAGTCCACCCTGCAGGCGCTTGTCGAAGGTGACGTCATAGGTCGGAGCCGGCTCCCCCTCCCCGCCATCGCCGCGCTGGGCGACCGTGATGTCGTAGCCGTACTGGCCCTTGACCCCGACGCCGACCGGGATGCGCGCGAGCGGCACCTGCAACTTGCCCTCGGCGGTCATGCTCATGACCACCTGATCGCCGTCGCTGTTCAGCTTGCCGATCTCGTCGCCTGGATTGACCAATGTGTTGGCCGCATCGCCGATGCCGGTCTCGACGCCTGAGCTGCTCGAGCCGCCCTCGACCGGCGTGGTCGAGCCGCTTGCCGATGTGGAATCGCTCGCCGGGACAGACTGATTGTCGTTCTGGGCCTCGCCGCTGGTCGAGGTCGACGCCGGCCGGGTGGCGCGCCGTTCCTCTTCCGTGGCACGCGCCCGCGCCATCTCGGCGTTAAAATCCTGCGCCGACGAGGAATCGGCACCGCTGGAGCCAGTATTCGTGCCTGACGCGCCTTGGGCGCTATCGGCTTCGGACCGGCGCTTCGTCGCCTCACTCGCTCCGGAAATGCTCGCTGCAGCCTGGGCCATCGCGGGTATCCTCGTGTCGCCTCGCGCCGCCGGGAGGTCGGACGCGGATCATGCTGGCGACAGGATGAAGGCCGAAGCTGATAGCAACCTGACGACTGCACAATAATGCGAGTGCACCATCAAGTCGTAGTGAGTGAATTAAGGCAAATATCAAAGTAATAACAGCAACAAATACGGGCGCTCAAGCGCCCGTACCCGTTAAGCAAATCGTCGATCTATATTGGCAGGCTTCAGCCGTAGCGCTGTTCAGCGGCTTCGATCGCGGCCTGGTTGATGCTCTGGCCATTGGCCCCGACCCAGTCCTTGCCGCGCTCGTAGATGATCTGCGCGCCGTCGGCGGTGAGCTGGTCCAGCGTCGTGCCGGCATTCGACTGGATGAGCTCGAGATTGTTCTTGCCGTCCTTGTCACCGGCGAGGCCCGTCACCTGGATGGCATTGTTGCCGTTGGTGATGGTCAGCCCCGAGGAGAAGGTCTTGCCATTGCCGCCATCGACGGTGTTGACGGTGATCTTGGTGCCGTCGTCGAGCTGGAACGTCATGTTCTCCTTGAAGTCGAAGTCGTTCTTGCCGTCGCCATCCTTGTCGACATGGGGATCGCCCCAGACGCGGGTCACGGCGCCAGTCTCGTTGTTGCGGACAGTGAAGGACTCGTCTCCCTCCTTCAGGTCGATCGTGTACTTGTCGCCGAGGCGGATCTGGGCGGTGCCGTCATCCTTCTTCTCATGCGTCCAGACATCCGAGGCGCCGCTGTTCGAGCCGCTGCCATCCGAACCACCATTGCCTGGCGCCGGCAGATTCGGCCGCGGCAGCTGCGGCAGCTGGCCACCATTGCCGGCGCCGATATTGGCCAGGCCAGCGAATTGCGACATCAGGCCGGCAAGGCCGTCGAGCATCTGGTTCTTGGCCTGCTCGGGAATCTTCGATTCCTCGATCAGCCCGGCGAAATGCTGAAAGCCTTCCATCACACCGGCGAACGCCTCGCGACGGGCCTGCTCGATGCCGGCCATAGTCGGAACGCCGGCGACCGGGCTGGTTTGGCTGGTCGGAAGCGCCGGAAGACCGGGCGTGGGCGCGCTCGGCATATAGGTCGGAGTGCTCGGCGCGCCGGCATTGCCGCTGCCGCGGGTGGCGGCGATGAAACCGGCGGCATAGGCATCGATCAGGTCGCGCTTCTCGCCAGAGGTCGCGGCCGAGCGGACGCTGCCCAGAAAGTCATTGCTGCCCGCCTGCTGCGGCGCGGTAAAGGCGTCGGTCGTGGGCTGCCCGGCCGACGCGCCGCCGACGAAGCCCGGAAACGGAAGGGCTACGGGGATGTAACCCCAATTGGGAATGCCGTTCATGGTCGCGCTCCTTTTGCATCGAACCTTGCGAGCAGCGCATGCCTGGGTCACGCCAAGAGCATCGCACCGCCAACCACGCTGCGACCCTAGGCGACCCAGCTTTCGTGAACCTGACGGGCGCAGGGCACTTTTTTCAACGGTGCCCTGATGCAGCGCCGGCGATTTTGAAGCGCAGGACCGCCGAGTCTGCCGCGTGCACGCATGGCGCGAGGCGGCAGAACGTCTCAGAGATCGAAAGGTTCCGCTGGAGGATATAAATTCTATATTGCTTTGAAATTTTAAACTAATGCTTAGTCAGCCAAGAAACCTGCCTTCAATAAACCGTCACATCGCCCGTGCGATACATAATTTACTTAAAAATATTAAATATGAGGCGAGGGATGCGTACTTTGGTGGTAGAAGACCACGCTGATTTAGCTTCCACCGTCGAGGGGCGCTCTCCGACAACGGCTTTGCCGTGGACCTGACCTACACGCTGGACGAGGCGTCCGTCGCCTTCGGTTGCGCCAGCTACGACATTCTGCTGCTCGATCTTGGCCTGCCGGACGGAGACGGGCTGAGCTGGCTCAAGCAGCTGCGGCGCAACGGCCATTCCACCCCTGCCCTGGTGATGAGCGGCCACAACGACATCATCAGGCGAATCGAGATCTTCAATGGAGGCGCCGACGACTTCCTGCCCAAGCCGCTGTCCACCGACGAACTCATCGCCCGCATGCGGGCCGTCCTGCGGCGGTCGAACCAGGTGACAGACCCGATCATGTCCGTTGGCAATCTGAGCTTCGATCCGGTCGGCCGTCAGGCCTGGATCGCTGGCGCGCCGATGAAGATCGCGCGGCGCGAGCTCTGCATTCTCGAATTCCTGCTTAACCGCGTCGGCAGGATCGTCACGCGCGCTTCGCTGGAGGACAGTCTCTACGGGTTCGACGACGAGGTCTCGACCAATGCGCTGGAGGTCGGAATCTACCGGCTGCGCTCGCATCTCAGCCAGTCGGGCGCTGATCTGCGCATCCGGACCGCTCGCGGCATCGGCTATGTGCTCGAGCCCAGCGAGAGCCCGCGCTGATACCCCGGTTCCTCGAAACGACCGGCCGGTGTCACGCAGATGACATCGGCCTCTGCCTGACATGATGACAGAACCTTTGCCGAGCAAATCGCACGCAGACCATCAAATCGATGACGGAAGACCTGTCGTGAGATCGAGCCTGTCGACTCCGATCGCCGCCGCCTTCTGCGCCGTGGCGGTTCTTTTCTCCCATGCCGCGATGCCGCAGGCCACCAGGCGCGAGCCGGTTTCGGCAAAGCAATCGGCTCCACCTGCCGTGCCGGAAAGCCAGCGCGGGACACTCACCCTGACCTCGTCGCGCGGCGAGACGATCCAGCTCTCCCAAACCGCCTCGAGCATTTTCGTCGCCGATCCGACGATCGCCGATTTCCAGGCGCCGTCCAGCAAGACGATCTTCGTCTTCGGCAAGAAGTCGGGCCGCACCAGCCTGTTCGCGCTGAACGAGGCCGGCCAGGCCCTCGCCGAGTACCAGGTCATCGTCACCCAGCCGATCGAGGACCTGCGCGAGCTGCTGCGCGCGCAGGTCGGCGACCATCCGATTCGGGTCAGCTATACGCCGCGCGGTGCGATCCTCAGCGGCATAGTGCCGAACGCCGACACCGCCGACACCGCAAAATCCGTGACCGAGCAGTTCCTCGGAGCCGGCGCGATCATCGTCAACAGGATCAAGGTCGCCGGCTCGCTGCAGGTCAATCTGCATGTCCGGGTCGCCGAGGTCTCGCGCAGCGCGATGAAGGCGCTCGGCGTCAACCTCACAGCCTCCGGCCAGAGCGGCAATTTCAGCTTCGGCGTCCTGCGCGGGACCGGCAGCGGCAGCGGAGCCTCCCAGGGCGGCGGCACGATCGGCCTCGGCTTCAGCGCCGGCAACACCAATATCAGCGCCGTCCTCGATGCGCTCGCCGGCGAGAAGCTGGTGTCTGTCCTGGCCGAGCCGAATCTCACCGCGATCTCCGGCGAATCGGCCAGCTTCCTCGCCGGCGGCGAGTTTCCGATCCCGGTCTCGCAGGGCAATCAGCAGGTCACCGTCGAATTCCGCCGCTTCGGCGTCAGCCTGGAATTCGTGCCGACCGTGCTCAACAACAACCTGATCAATGTCCGGGTGAAGCCCGAGGTCAGCGAGCTCTCCGCCCAGGGTGCGGTCACCATCAACGGCATCTCGGTGCCTGCTTTGTCGACGCGCCGCGCCGATACCGTGGTCGAGCTCGGCAGTGGCCAGAGCTTTGCCATCGGCGGGCTGATCCGGCGCAATTTCACCACCAATATCAGCGCCTTCCCCTGGCTCGGTGACCTGCCGGTGCTCGGCGTGCTCTTCCGCTCCTCCGCCTTCCAGAAGGAGGAGACGGAGCTCATCATCATCGTCACGCCCTTCATCGTCCGCCCAGCCACCGGTCCAAACGCGATCGGAGCCCCGACCGATCGCATCGCGCCGCCTTCCGATTCGCAGCGCGCCCTGACCAATACCCTGGCGAAGCCCCCGCGCGGTCGGCGCGCCCCGGCGACCACCGTTCCAGGCGCCACCGGCGAGGCCGGCTTCATCATCGAATGAGGACAGCGATGCCCTTGCGATATCTCTTCGGCGTGCTGCTTTCCGGCGCCGTCCTCGGCGGCTGCAACAGCAGCCTTCCGACCTATTACGAGCCAACTGCGCAGGCGATCCTGGTCGAGCCCGAGAACAATGTCCTCCTGCTCAACGCGCTCGGTGGGGCGGAAGGACGGCGGCTCGCCGATCTGATCGCGACGATACGGCGCGACGTGCGCGACGGCGTCCATGTCGAGATCACCAGCGACAGCCCGTCCCTGCGCGCCGGCGTCGCCCGCCTGGCGCGCCGGCTCGGTGTCGATCCCGACAATATCCGCCAGTTCGCTGGTCAGGCCGACCGGCTCGGCCGCTTCCGGGCCCGCGTCGTCGTCGTCGCCTACAGGGCGATCCCGCCGGTCTGCCCGTCGCTCCACATCGTCGGCCCCTCGGTCGAGGACAATTCCTTCGACCAGACGCTGGGCTGCTCCGTTCGATCCAGTCTGGCGCTGACGATTGCCGATCCCAGCCATCTACTCGGCAATGACGCCGTGGTCGCGAGCCAGGGCGACCGGGCGGCGATCCCAGTTGCGAACTACCGGACCTTTGCGGCCGGCAACCGCTCGCAGGCGGGCGGCATCTCGACCTCACCGACGGGCAGCCCGACCCGCAGCCGGCGGCAGCGGAACGGCGACGACGCGATAGCGTGTTTCAAACCTGGCCGGTCGCGTAGAGCGCCTTGGCCACCGCCTGGAAATACTGCGACGGAATCGCGTTCCCAAGCTTGGCCTTGCGCAGGAGCACACGCACCAGAGCATCGTCCTCGACGATGCTGACGCTCAGCTCACGCGCTTCCTCCAGCAGCCGGTCTGTACTGCCGCCCTTGCCGCGACAGACCACGATCGGCACGCCTGTCTCGCCGCGGACATAGCGCAAGCCGATCAGGCCGTTCCGCCCGCGCAGCACCAGCGTGGCGCGGCGCATACCCAGCGGGGGCAGGCTCGCCGCCTCCTGCCGCAGCCGGCGATACTCGCCTTTCAGTTGCGGATTGCCTTCCTGCTCCTTGAACTCGCGCTTGGCCTCAGTCTCGGTCATGCGCATCTCGCGCATGAACAGCCAGCGCTGGGTCAGGAGATCGAGCATGCCGGCGATCAGGAAGGCGGCGGCGGCGATGCCCATCAGCAGCTTGGTCTCGGTTCCGACCACGAAACCGATGCAACCCATGCCGCAGACCGGCAGGTAGACCAGCGTCTTCCACATTCCGAGGACTACGAACAGGAAGGTGATGCCGAGGAAGATCGCCTTGAACAGCGTCTTCGCCAGCTCGATCAGCGAGCGCAGGCTGAAGATGCGCTTCATGCCCTCGATTGGATTAATGTTCTCGAATTTCGGCTTGACCAGCTCGAAGGAGAACACCAGCCCGCGATTGGCGATGAAGCTCGCCGCGATCCCGGCGCCGACCATCACACCCAGAAACGGCAGCACCGTCCCCATGCTGAGCTCCGCCAGGATGCCGAGCGCCTGCCGGACACCCGTCTCAAACGACAGGGGCTGCAGCTTGTCGGCAAGGAGCAGCGCCTCCTTCCATTTGTCCTCGATCTCACCAGCTTCCGACCAGAGCCAGGCGATGCCGGCGCAGGTGCCGGCCGCCGTCGCGAAGTCGAGGCTGCGCGGCACCTGGCCCTTCTTGCGAGCATCCCTGAGCTTCTTGGCCGAGGGCGGAAGCTTCTTCTCCTCGCCGGAATCGCTCATTTCAGCAGCTTCTGGAACTGGTCGACCACGCCCTGGCTCAGCTCGATCTCGGAACGCATGTACTCGACGAGGTAAACGGCGTAGACGACCATGAAGATCGCGAAGCCGACATTCTTCAGCGTCGGCGCCAGGTCGTTCGGCTTGAATTGCGGCGCGAAGCGGCCGAGCAGCATGACCGAGATGTCGATCAGCAGCAGGAAGATCAGCACGGGCCCGGCGACAAGCAGCATGACCCGCATGATGTGGTCGAGCAGGGCGACCAGCTCCATCGCTCCTTGCGTCGACAGTGTCGGGGCGAAATTCGTCACCGGCCAGATCAGATAGCTCTTGTAGAGGCCGTCGATCATCGTCTGCAGTCCGTCGGTCACGACGAAGATCGTGATCGCGGCGATGCCGAGCAGGAGCCCGGTCGCCGAGGCCTGGCTGCGCGTCGCCGGATCGACCGGCGCGACCTCGCTACTGATGCCGCGCTGGGTATCGATGATCTCGCCGACCGCCTGGATGCTCCAGAGCGGGATGCTGAGCAGCGTGCCGAGCAGCAGGCCGACGAACACCTCCTTCAAGCCGAGCAGCGCCACCTTAACCATGCGAGTGCCGCCATCGAGGAGCGCAACCGCATCGGCCGTATGCTGGAGAATCGGCAGCGCGATCGCGAGCGCGAGACCGCCGCGGATCAGCCCGCCGATCTGCGGCCGGGTGAAGACCGGCAGGATCAGCATGATGCCGATGGCGCGTGCCGAGCCGAGACTCGCGGCGACGACGAGCTCGAGCGCCGCCAGGATCAGCTTCTGGATCTCTTCCGGCGACAGGTTCGGCATGAGTGGGCGCCGGTCAGCGCCGCGACGCCGTGAGCGCCGGAAATTCGGTGAAGACCTGCTTGCTGTATTCCAGCAGCGGCGCGGTCAGGAGCGGCGAGAACAGTCCGAGCACCGCGACGATCACCAGGAGCTTCACCGTCAGCGGCAGCGTCTGGTCCTGGATCTGCGTCGCCGCCTGGATGATGCCGATGACCAGGCCGACAACGAGTGCGGCGACCAGCGGCGGCAGCACCCAGATCATGAAGACCACCAGCGCCCGGCTCATATGGGTCAGGATGCTCGCTTCATCCATGCGCAATCTCCCTCATCCGCCGCCTGGCACGGTGTAGCTCAGCACCAGCCCGTGCATCAGCCGCGACCAGCCATCGATTGCGACGAACAGGAAGAGCTTGAACGGGATCGAGATCACGGTCGGCGAGACCATCGACATGCCCATCGCCATCAGGGATCGTGGTCACCACGAGATCGATGGTGATGAAGGGCAGATAGAGCAGGAAGCCGATCTCGAAGGCGCGTTTGAGCTCGGAGATCAGGAAGGCCGGCACCAGTATGACGAGATCGTCGGCATTGGCCCGGCCGCGCATCTCCGGCGGCCAGACCTGCTGGGTTGATGACAGGAAGAAGCGCCGCTGCTCCTCGCTGGTGAAGCGCTTGAGATGCTCGCGCAGCGGCTCCTGCCCCTGCTTGGCGGCAAGCTGCCAATCTTCGAAGCTCTGATAGCGCAACTGGCTGTCGGTGAGGCGGTTATAGGTCTGCTCTGCCACCGGGGCGCTGATGAAGACCGTGAGAATCAGCGCGGCGCCGTAAAGCACGATGTTGGGCGGCACCTGCTGCGCGCCGAGGGCATTGCGCACCAGGAAGAGCACGACCGAAACCTTGACGAAGGCCGTCATGGTCACGACCGCGAAGGCGAGCAGGCCAAGGCCGACCGTGACCGCGAGAAGCGCCAGGATTCCAGGCTGGATCTCAGGCATTGCCGGCCAGCCTGCCGTGCAGCCGCACGCCCAGCGTATCGCCGACGCGCACGATCTCGCCGCGGCCGATCAGGCGGCCATTGGCGAGGATATCGACCGGGCCGTCGAGCGGGCGGCCGAGTTCGAAAACATGTCCCTCGCCGGCGGAACGCAGCGCGCCGAGCGTGATCGGCCAGCGCCCGCATTCGAAGACCAGCGTGACCTCGACATCGTCGAGCTCCAGGTCGGAAGGCGATTGCGTCGCCTCGGTCGGTGCTGTCATCGGGGAGGTCTCCAGGGGATTTGGCCGCGGGCGGAAGCGGCCGCGCAGACGAAGCCGTTCGCCCGCCGCCTCGGCTGGGGCCCATAGCGTGTCGACAACGAGGGTGATCTGGCCGCGCGCCAGCGGGCACTCCTCCGGCAGCAGCACGTCGCCCGGCCGGGCACTGCGCAGGATGCCCGCCGCAATGCGCAGCGAGCCGATCTCGCCAGCCGCCATGACCGGAAAGTCCTCGGGGAGCGGGGGCTTCTGCTGCGGCAGCTGCCGCAACAGCGAAGCGATCGCCAGGAAAGGCGGCGGTACCGCGCCGTCCACTAGGGAGAACAGGAACAGGCGACCTTTGCCCCGGGCCTGGCCAAAGCCGATATCGACCTCGAGAAGCGGCCCGCCCGGGCTCGCCTCGCGCACCTCGACGAGGCGCATGCCCTGTCCCGTCTGCGCCTCGAGCTTGGCCAGCAGGGGGCTCGAGCGCGAGTTCGAGGACAAGCGAGCGGCCGGGCTCGGTCGGCAAGGCGAGACCAGGCTGCATCGTCGCAAGCAGCCCGTCGACGATCGCCGCCGGCAATGACAATACGAGCCTGTGTCCGGCGATCTCCCAGAGGAAATCCAGCATCGGCGCGACGGGGGCACATCCTCCCAGCACAGTCGCTCGATGCGAAACGAGACGGCGCGCTCGCCAAGACGCCCCGACCAGGCTGCCCTCGCGGCCACGACATCGTTGATCCAGCCGGCCACGGCGCTGGAGAGTGTAAGCCGTGGCTTGAAAACGGCATGCGTTGCCAGCTCGTCGGACGAGAATCCGGCGAGGCGTTCCGCTCGCGCCAGCATGGGAGCCGACATCGTCAAGCGCGGACATCCGTCGTCTGCGATGCAAGCGCTCGCCCGTGACGGAGCACGATATCGTCCTCGATCTCGATCTCGCCGAGATGCTCGCTGCGCAGCTGCCTCGTCCGGTGGATGTCGCCTTCGATCAATTGCCATTTGCGCAGCACGGCCGAGCTCCTGGCCCAATGCGCCCGGCTCTCGGACGCAGCCGCCTCCGCTTTCCGGTGCGCGGCGCCGGCATCGTCGAGCGCTGTGCGACGCCGCTCGACCGCGGCGGTGAGCTGTTCCAGCGTCCGCTGGCCGCGCTCCAGCTCGCCACCGAGCAGCGGATCGGAGATGATCAGCCGGCGATAAAGCTCGCGCTCGAATGCCGTCCGTTCGGCTTGCGCAGCGACCAGTTCCTCGTGCGCGCTCGCCTCGGCGAGAGCCGCTGCGCGGCGCTTCGCATCCATGGCCTGCCACTCGCTCAGGGCGCGGCGCTCGCGCATACCTTTCACATGCCGCAATGCCGAGACATGCGAGGAGCTTATCCGGTCAGACGCGACAGCCATGCGACCGTTTCCTCGAAAGTTGAGTGCTCGTCCTCGGCCTGACGCAGGAAGCCGCGCATTTCGTCGATCGTGCCGATGGCCCGGTCGGTCAGCGGATCGCTGCCGTGCTTGTACTCGCCGACCCGCACCAGGAACTCCGCGTCGGCGTGGCGGGCGAGAAGGTCGCGCATGAAGGCTGCTGACTTGCGCTGCGCCGCAGAGACCACCGCGTCCATCACGCGGCTGCGGCTGGCGAGCACGTCGATCGCGGGGAAATGCCCCTGTGCCGCAAGCTGGCGCGAGAGGATGACATGGCCGTCGAGAATGCCGCGCGTCTCTTCGGCGATCGGATCGCCCGTGCCGTCGCCCTCGACGAGCACGGTATAGAAGGCGGTGATCGAGCCGCTCTCGCCCATGCCGGCCCGCTCGAGCAGCCCGGGCAGCATAGCGAAGACCGAGGGCGGAAAGCCGCGCCGCGTCGGCGGCTCGCCCGCAGCGAGCCCGATCTCGCGCATGGCGCGCGCGAACCGCGTCAGCGAATCCATCAACAGCACGACGCGCAGACCCTGCTCGCGGAAATGCTCGGCCACTGTGGTCGCCATATGGGCGCATTGCGCCCGCTCCATTGCGGAGCGATCCGAGGTTGCCACCACCATAACCGTGCGCTGCAACCCGTCGGCGCCGAGATGACGCTCGATGAATTCGCGCACCTCGCGCCCGCGCTCGCCGATCAGCGCGACCACGGCGACATCGGCATCGGCACCCTTGACGATCTGCGCCAGCAAGGTCGACTTGCCGCCGCCCGGCTCGCCATAGATGCCGATGCGCTGGCCCTCGCCACAGGTCAGCAGTCCGTCCATGGCGCGGATGCCGAGCGAGAGCGGCCGCTCGATCAGGCGCCGCGCCATCGGATTGGGCGCGCCGCGGCGCAGGGGCCGGGTTTCCGAGATGGCAAGTGCCGCCTTGCCGTCGAGCGGCCGGCCGAAACTATCGACCACCCGCCCGAGCAAAGCCTTGCCTACGGGCACTTCGAGCATGCGGCCGGTCGAGACCACTTCGGTACGGCTGGACAGACCCTGCAACTCGCCGATCGGCGTCAGCATGACGCCATCCTGCGACAGCCCGACCACTTCAGCCTCAAGCGACCAGCCGGTGCGCGGATCCTGCAGCAGACAGAGCTCACCGATACGGACATCCGGCACCACGGCGTGGATCAGCGTGCCGACGGCGCGCGTGATCCTGCCCCTGACTGCACGGGTATCGATCCGCTGGGCGGTCGCACGCAGGCGGGAAAGCGCCGTCCCCAGCCCTGCATCGGGGCTCGCCTCTCCGCCGGCGGGAAACGGGATTGTCACGCGCCCTCCTCTTCGGAAGGCAGCCCGAAGCCGAGACGCAGCGCCCTGAGCTGCGCATCGAGGCCAAGATCGATATTGCCGAACTCGCTCCACAGCACGCATTGGCGTGCCGACAGCGCCGGATCGGCCTCGACGCGCACCAGCGGCCGCCCTTCCTGGCCGTCGCAGCCGGCGAATTCGCGAGCGAGCGCATCGGCATGAACGGGCGCGACACGCAGCCGGACTTCGCCACCGCCGTATTTCTGCTCGATCGCATGCCGCACGGTGCGGATCAGCATCTCCCCCGGGTCGAAGGCGCCGAGCAGATCGCGGACGATCTCCATGACGAGATCCGGCAGTTCACGTTCGAGCACCGCCTTTTGCCTGGCGGCCTCTGCCGTGGCTCCGGCGACCAGCCGCGACGCTTCCTCTGCGCCTGCGGCCCGGCCCTCGGCATGGCCGCGTGCGCGCTCGCGTTCATAGGCCGTGCGCGCCCAGCTTCGAACCCGGCGCACATGCCGCTCGGTCGCGGCGCGCGCCTCCGCCGCATCGTTCCAGAGCCCGACCTCCTCCGCCCGTACGAGCGGGCCGAGCGGGCGAAGTGCCGGGCTGGCGGGAAGGGTGTCGGTCTCGAGCGTCATGGCCTGGTCCCCACCGACGCCAGATGAGGAAGGACGGCAGCGAAAATCTCGCCAGCAGCCGCTGCGTGAACCGCCATCGACTGCTCGGCGACCGTGCCCGGCGGCAGGCGCAGCAGGATCTGGCGGCGATCAGGCTCGGGCAAAGCCGCGAGCCAAGCGCCGAGGCAGCCATGCCCATCGTGCTCGACGGCCTCGGCAAGGCGTTCGGGCCCGGTGATCAAGGTCGACGACACGGCCTGCTCGACATGGCGGATGCCGAAGGCGTGGACCTCGGCCCCGACTCGCTCGGTGAAGATGGCGATGTCCTGCCCGGCGATCAGCTTGAGAAGCGAACGGGCATGCCAGACGGCGCCTGCCAGCAGGGCCACGCGCCGCGGAGCTGCACCGAGAAGCGGATCCGCCGCCGAGGATGCGGTCGATATCTCGGGTGCATCACCGAGAACCAGGCGAGCGAGACGCTCGTGCAGCCGGCCGCTCGCCTGGAGCCGTGCAAGCGTCGTCGGCGACAGCGAGCCGTCGAGGCAGGCGGCGATGCGTGCGGGATGGATCGCCGGAACCAGCGCCGCAAGGCCGGTTGCAGCGATTCCGCCGTGATCCGACTCAGCTTGAGTGGCAGGCATTGCGAATGCTCCGGCCAGAGCTATGCCGCCTCACGCATGGTGGGCTTTCGCTCGATGTCTCCGCTGGCAATGCCGAGACGGTTGTCGACGGTGGTCAGCTCACGGGATGGTGGCCGCGGCCGGTGTTCCGGCCGTCTTCCGCGCAGGAGCCCGAAGAGCAGTGCGCCGAGGGCAGCGCCCGCAGCGGCCAATCCAGCGCCTGCCGCTGCCCAGCTCATCGAAACCGGCCCCAGCATGCGCTGGGAGGCTCCGGTCGCCGCGCCCAGCCGCTCCGCCGAGGCTTCGGCCGCGGCATTCGAGCGCTCGACCGGGACGAAGACCACGGCCACCTTGTCGTAGGAGAGACCCTCGATGCTGTTGGCGACGAGCATCTTGATCTGCGGCATCAGCGCGTTCAGCTGCGCCCGTGAATCATGGCGGATGAAGACCGAGGCCGAGGACGGCGTCGTATCCTGCCGGAGCAGATCGTTCTTCGGCAGCACCACATGGATGCGCGCCGACAGCACACCGTCGATGTCGCTGATCGTGCGCGATAATTCCTCGCTGAGCGCATAGACGTAGCGGGCGCGCTCCTCCGTTGGCGAAGCGATCAGGCCGGAGCCCTTGAACACCTCTCCGAGGTTCTTGAAGGTCTGACGGGGGAATCCTTCCGCCTTGAGCAGGTCGATCGCACCCGCCAGCTGCTTCTGCTCGACCTGGATGGTGCTGGTACCGTCCTTGGCTGCGATGCGGCTGGCCTCGATGCCATGATTGAGCAACAGGGCCAGCATCTCGTTGGCCTCGCGTTCCTGCAGCTTGGTGTAAAGGTCGGCCTTGCACCCCCCGAGCGCGAGCGAAGCTGCCAGCGCGATGAGGACGGCAATGCGCCGTCGCCGGGACGACACGCGGCTCGGCCCTCGGTTTCCGTCGTTGCGCATGCGCCGCACCCGATCCATCGCGGTCAGCTCGCCGACATCAGCTTGTTCACCGACGAGCTGACGCTGCCGGTGCTCTTCGAGACAAGCGAGACCTGGATGACATTGTTGTAGACGCCCTGCAGCGAGGCGATCATGGCGTCGAAATTGTCGGCGCTGGCGACCTTTGCAGGCAGCCTCGGCCCGTTCGGCTGGGCCAGCGACTGCTCGGCAGGCCCCGGCTGGGGTGCCTTCAAGGCCGACTCCACCCCGCCGGCAGCAGAAGTGCTCTGGCCGCGGTGTACAGCCGAGAGATTCTGCAGGATGCGCTCGCCGAGCGACGCGGTTTCGGTTCGCGTGCGCGCAACTTCCGTGGACGGCTGCACGGGTGTGGTGACGCCGGATGGCGGCTGCGCAGCGGCATTGCCGGACGCGGCCGGCTGCACCAGAGTCTGCTCGAATTGCAGTTGCTGCCCTACGGCCGGCGTCGACGCGACCCGTGGAAGATTATCGACCAGGCCAGCCAGCCCCGATGCACCAATGAGCATATGGAAGCCCTTTTGCTCGTTTGGGTTAGGGCGAGAGGCGGTGGACGCCCCTCGTTAACGCTTTGGACACTAGGTTGCCTAGCTGACGGGAAGCTGACGAGGCTGTGCCTGCCTTTCTGTCATCCGAAGACCATAATCGCGCCGCAAACTCCGGTGGCAGACATACGGGATCTGGCCTTTGGCGGAACTCTGAAATGATTTTGAAATCAATTTCGATGAAGGCCTTGGTATCTTTTATTTTAGCTGGAGTACCCTTTATCTCCACAAGTAATTCTTCAAACTCAGCGCCACTCAATCTTCCGGATACGCCGTATAATTATATGGTCCTGGATCAGGAACTATCCAGCGCGCTTCAGGAGTTCGGCAGCAATCTCAACCTGAAGGTCAATGTCAGCAGCGAGGTCAAGGGTCGCATTCGCGGTCGCATGCCAGAGCTGCAGCCGCGCGAATTTCTCGATCACCTGGCCAAGCTCTACAATCTGCAATGGTATTTTGACGGAATCGTCCTTTACGTCACCACCGCCAAGGAATCGCAGAGTCGCCTTCTGGTGCTAGCACCCATCAGCTTCGACACGTTCAAGGGCACGCTCGACGCTTTGAGCATTTCCGATGACCGCTTCGTCGTCCGCCCGGCCCCGGGCAACGGTCTGGTCCTGACCTCCGGCCCGCCGCGCTTCGTCGCTCTGGCGGAGCAGACACTGAACGGCCTGGTCGCCGAGGCGCAGGCCCGTCCGCGCGCCATCGAGGTCCAGCGCCCACCGCAAGACAGTGTCCTGACGCTGTTCCGCGGCGCCTCGACCACGGTCCTCCGCAACGGCCGGATCGAAGGACAGTACTCCACCGAGACGCCGCGCCCGGAGGGCATCGTGCGCGCGCCGGCGCTGGAGCAGAGGCAGAACGCTCAATAGCCAGCAATGTCGTCGGCAGGGCAGGCGCGATCGGCATCCATTAAATTAGCCGGCAAATCATTTTCCTTGAACTCGTCAGCTTCTCGAAAGCTGGGCTGCCTACCTTCCCTCTCGTGAGCATGGTGAATGCGGACCGCGCCCGCGGCTCGCATAAGCGAACGAAGGAGCGCCCGATGCTGGGAGCAATCGGAAGCGTGGTCGGCGGCATTTTCGGTGGCCCGATCGGATCGGCCATCGGCGGCGCGGTCGGCGGTGCAATCGAAGGCGGTGGTGATTCGAAGGATTCGGGTCAGGCCGAAGCCTTCGAGCAGGCCCTCGGCTCTTTCGCGATGCAGATCGCGAACGATGCCATGGCCGACTTCGACGAGGTGATGGCCGAAACGGAAGAGGACGCCTGACGTCCGGCGAACGGTCATTGCAACCGCTTCAAGCGGCCAATTCGAACTCAAACCCAGGAGAAACAACATGTCCTTCAACATTGGCGGCCTCGTCGGCGGGGCGCTCAACGGTCTGGTCGGCGGCAATGGTGGCGGCCAGGCCGGCGGCACCGGTGGTGCCGGCGGCGCTGGCAATTTCGAGTCCCAGATCGCCGAGCTGAAGCGCGTCAGCGAGGAGGCGCAGGCCAAGAGCATCCAGATGCGCATGGTTTCGACGCAGCTCGCCTCAGACAAGAAGGTCGCCGACGAGCGCGTGCAGTAAGCCTATATCGGGGCGGCTCCGGCCGCCCCGTTCCCATCTGCCCGTGTCGGCCCACCCAATCGCGCCAGACATGAACGACCCTGTGAATGCGAACCGAGCCGTACAGTCGCTGTACGTGCTCGTATCGGCATTGAGGAGACCGTCGTGAGCGAGACCGCGTCCTTCAAGTTCGAAGTGCAATCAGGTCATTATGCCGGCCTCAGCGAGACTATGAGCGCAGGCGTACGCGTGATCGGCAGCAGCCTGGATGCCGATCTCGTCTTCGTCGAGCAGGGCTTGGAACCGCAGCATCTGCGCGTCACCCTGGAGCCAGGGCGCATCGCGATCGAAGCACTGGCGCCTGGCGTGCTGCTGGACAGCGTCGGCGAGATCGCACCGGGCGAAACCGTCGAATCGCATTTTCCGGCGCTGGTTCAGGTCGGCACCATGTCGATGCGCTGGGCCGATGAATCGGCCCCCCTGCCCGCACCTGCGAACACTGCGCACCTGGCATCCGCGACCACAGTCGCAGCAGCCCTGATCGCGTTCGTGGCGATTGCAGGAACCATGACCTTCATTTACGGCGCCACCGCCGACGCTCGCGCGCCGACGACCAGCGCAGCTAACGTGAGCGAAGCCGCATCAACGCGTAAATTCGCTTCGGCGCGGCCCGACGGAGGCGGCTCGACGGCGGCAGCGCAGTCCCTACAGGCGGAGGTCGAGAAGGCCGGCCTGCTCAACATCAGGATCGGCTCCGGGCCGGGCGTCGTCGCTGCCGAGGGCACGATCGAGCCGGGACTGGTGCCTGAATGGCAGAAGCTCCAGCAATGGTTCGACCGGCGCTATACCGGCGCGCTGACACTGGTGAACGGCGTTGCGGTGAAGGAGGAGAAACTGCCCTCGTCCATCGCGGTCGAGGCGGTCTGGCAGGGCACGCAGCCGCATCTTCTCGTGCGCGGGCAGAAATATTTTGTCGGAGCGATGCTCGATGACGGCTGGACGATTCACCGGATCGAGAGCGACCGGGTGCTGTTGAGCCGGGACGGCCGGCTCGCCGCGGTCCGCTACTGAACACCGCGGGAGACGCCCGCCATGGTCAAGCTGCCGCGCCGACCGATCCGGACAGACAGCCCGCCGCGCCAGGGTCTCGAGGACCATACGCCGCGCTCCGACACCCTCCCCTCCTCCGGCGAGGGATCGCGCGTCAACGGCGTTCGGCCGGGTGGTGGCGACAGGGGGCGTTCGCAGCTCCGCGAAGCGGACCCTCAGGAGATGCCGCTCGATCTCGCCATCGAGGCCGCCTTGGCCGCGCAGGACGTCGATGCCGTCACCCGCGTGCATCTCGACGAGATGCGCGCCTCGCTCGCCCAGCTCGACCCGCGCGCGGCGCTGGCCTCGCTCTATGGCCGCAATCTCGCAGCCGGGCTTCTGTCATTCGTGATGCCGCGCCTGCGTCACCCGGACGTCCTGCTCGCCGAAAAGCACAACGCGCTGCTCGAGCATCTTGCCGGAACCTTCTCGGCCGCCTCCGAGGACTCGGTCGTGCGCGAGGGCGTGTTCGTGATCCAGCAGGAGCTGAGACGGCTCGCCTTGCTGCGCCAGCATCGCAACAGCCTGATCGAGGGCTGAGTATGACCGGCCGGAACCTCCCGCCGCCGCGCGAAGCCGACCTCCAGGTTCATTCGGCGCTCGCCGGCGAGGTCGTGCCGGTTTCAGGTCAGGAGCGCGATCTGCTCTGTGCCCTTTCCTATGTCCATCTCGCCTGCGGCCAGCATGCGCAGGGCCTTGCTCTGCTGCGGCTGCTCGACCACGAGGATTCGCGTGATATCGGATTGCTGCGCATCCTCGCCTATGGCCTCGTCTCCGACGGCGCCGGCGAGGAGGCGCTCAGCGTGCTCGAGCGCCTCGAGCCGCTCGACGACCAGCCCGGATCGCGCCTGCAGCTGACCTTGCTGCGCAGTCATGCCTTGCGCCGCGCCGGCCGGATCGACGAAGCGAAGTCGGCCTTCCGCGACTATGTCGCCCTGCGCGCCAGCGCCGGATCAGAGACCTTGCCCGGGAGCTGCCGATGATCGCGACCTTGCGCAGCTTCATCAGCAGAGTCCCGGCCAATCCCGACCTAATGGTCGCGCTGCTGCTGCTGCTCGCTATCGCGATGATGATCATGCCGATCCCGGTCATGTTCATCGACGCTCTGATCGGCTTCAATCTCGGCTTCGCCATCCTCTTGCTGATGGTTGCGCTCTACATCGCGAGCCCAATGGATTTTTCCTCGCTGCCGGGCGTCATCCTGATCTCGACGGTGTTCCGGCTGTCGCTGACGATCGCGACCACCCGCCTGATCCTCTCCGAGGGCGATGCCGGCAGTATCATCCACACCTTCGGCGACTTCGTCATCGCCGGGAACATCGTCGTCGGCATCGTCATCTTCCTGATCGTGACGCTGGTGCAATTCATCGTCATCGCCAAAGGTGCGGAACGCGTCGCCGAGGTCGCGGCCCGCTTCACGCTCGATGCGCTGCCGGGCAAGCAGATGGCGATCGACGCCGAGCTTCGGAACGGCGACATCGACCAGGCCGACGCGCGCGCCAAGCGCTCGCACCTCGAAAGCGAGAGCCAGCTCTACGGCGCCATGGACGGCGCGATGAAGTTCGTGAAAGGCGACGCGATCGCCAGCCTTGTCGTCATCGTCATCAACATGCTGGGCGGCATCACGATCGGCATGCTCTCGAAGGGCATGTCGTTCGACACAGCGCTGCATCACTATACGCTGCTCACCATCGGCGACGCGCTGATCGCTCAGATTCCGGCGCTCCTGCTGTCGATCACCGCCGCGACGATCGTCACCCGCGTCAACGGCTCGGCCAAGCTCAATCTCGGCGCCGATATCGCAGTCCAGCTCACGGCTTCGCCCCGTGCCTTGCGCGTCGCAGCCTGCGTGCTAGTCGCCATGGGCTTCATCCCGGGCTTTCCGATCGCGGTCTTCCTGATCCTCGCCGCGATCTTTGCCGCCGCGAGCTTTATCAACAAGCAGCCGAAGGAGGGTCCGGCCGGCGTTGCGGCAATGCCTGCTGGCGGAGTGGCCGCCCAGCGCAACAAGCCATCGCCGCTGCCGGCCGAAGCACTGCCGATCGTGCTCTTCCTGGCGCCGGATCTGGCGCGCGCCATCGATACGGACGGGCTGCAGCGGCACATCGCGCGCATCTCGAGCCTGGTTTCCGCCGATCTCGGCATCATGATCCCGCGCATCCCGGTCCAGCTCGACCAGGGCCTGCCGGCGGCGCAGTTCCGCATCGACGTCGAGGGCGTGCCGGTCGAGCAGGACACGATCGAGCCGACCCAGCTCCTGCTCACCGACGACTTCGCCAATATGGAACTGAGCGGCATTCCATTCCGCCACGATCCCGAGACCGAGAAGATCTGGATCGAAAACCGGCACGGCCCGGCTCTCGCAGCGGCCGGCATCGGCCACCACGATGCCGGCGAGATCCTGGCGATGCGCATCCACGCGGCGCTGGTGCGCTACGCCCAGCGCTTCGTCGGCATCCAGGAGACGCGCCTGCTGCTCGCCCGGATGGAGCAGGAATATGCCGATCTGGTGAAGGAGGTGGTGCGCATCGTCCCGGTCCCGCGCATCGCCGACGTACTGCGCCGCCTGCTCGACGAGGGCATCCCGATCCGCAACACCCGCCTCGTGCTCGAGGCACTGGCGGAATGGGGCGAGCGCGAGCAGAACGTCGTACTGCTGACCGAATATGTCCGCGCCGGGCTGAAGCGGCAGATCTGCCACCGCTATGCCAATGCCCACCGCGTGGTGCCAGCCTACATCATCGAGCGCGAGACTGAGGATGTCGTGCGCGGCGCGGTGCGCGACACCGCCGTCGGGCCCTATCTCGTGCTCGACGACCGCCAGAGCGAGAAGCTCTTGTCACATATGCGTCAAATCCATGCGACCATAAAGCCGGGCCAGACTCCTCCGGTCATCCTGGCGTCGATGGACATAAGGCGGTTCGTGCGCGGCTTCCTGATGCGCAACGGGATCGATCTCGCGGTCCTGTCCTATCAGGATCTCGCCTCCGATTTCACCGTCCAGCCGATCGGCTCCGTCAAGCTCGCCGCGAGCAAGGATCAGACGCCGGCGCTGCCTCCCAAAGACGGGCGCAACGTCCTGGCAGCAGCAGGCTGACAGGCAGGGGTTCGGCTGCCGATTGGAAGGACAAGAGCATATTGATTGCAGGAGCGGTCGCTGCGGAGCGCACTAGACAAGGACCTGGAGCGTTTCTCCGATTCGGAGAAACGCGGAAATGCTCTAGGTCGTCGCGCTTCAAACTCCCTGTCCGGCTGCTGGCCAGCCTGATGCTCACGCTGGCGCTCGGCGGCTGCTTCGGCTCGGACAACAAGCCGCAACTCTCCGTCGCCGAGACTCCGCCCCCCGATCTGCTGGGTGCGAAGGATATCGACGACGCGATGCGGGAGCGCATCGCCCGCGCCGTCGAGCGGCCCGCCGCCGGCGCGGAGTCCGAAAGCCATTATCGCCAGCTTGCGCAGGAGCGGCCAAATGCGGCCGAGCCGCGCGTCGCGCTCGGGCGGATTCTGCAGCAGAAGCAGGATCTCGACGGCGCGAAGGCCGCCTTCCGGGAGGCGGCTGGACTCGAACCGCACAATGTCGACGCCTGGGTCGGGCTCGCCCAGGTCGAGCTGGCGCGCAAGCGGCCGGCCGAAGCGATCGCGACGCTCGACAAGGCGCTCGCCGCCGCCCCCGGCGAATTGCGCCTGCTGAACGCCAAGGGCGTCATCCTCGACCGCGGCGGACAGCACAGGGAGGCGCAGGCGCTCTATCGCCAGGCGCTGCTCGGCCAGCCGAAGAACCAGATGGTGCGCCACAATCTCGGCCGCTCGCTGGCGCTCGATGGTCACGCCCAGGAGGCGATCGCGATCCTGCGTCCGCTGGCACGTGAGCCGAATGCACCTCCCGCCGCCAGGGAAAGCCTTGCGCTCGCCATGGAAAGGCAGCGCGCCTCCGGCACCTGAGCCGGGTCAGCTTGCGATCAGGTCCGCTCCTTAGACTGAAGCGGACCCGCCGAATGGATCGCAAGGATACGGGCCATGACCGCTTCCGCCGTTGCCGCTGCCGACACCGAACGCGCCCGCCCTGCAGGCGGCGGTGCTGCGGCATCCGACGATACGGCTGCACATGGCACCGCCGCCTTCGAACGTGCCGTGAACGAGGCGGCGCTCGCTCCCAATGCCGCACCGGCGCGGCAGGTCGAGCCGGCGCCCGAACAGCCGGATACAGCAGAAGCGCCCCAAGCCGGCCCCGACGAGACGCGCCGGCGCGAGATCGACAGCTGGGTCGACAACGATTCCGACCATAGCGGCGGCTTCCTCGGCATCGGCGGCACCGACAGCAACGACAAGGTCGTCGAAGCACTGCGCGGCGGCAGCCGTCTTGGTGGCCTCGATCGGCCAGAGCAGGCCTATTTAGTCGACCGCATGCTCGATCGCTGGGCCGCTGGTCGCGGCGACGGTCCCGGCGGGGCTCACAGGCTCGCGACCAATCTCGGCGATACGCCGGAGCTGCGCGATGTCGTGGCCGAGCGTTTCGCCGTGCGCGCCGGCGAGATGAACCGCGCACTCGCGAACCGGCCGACCGATGAGAGCTGGCGTGAGCGGGCGCAGGCGAGTGCCATCGCCGACAGCGCCGTCACGGCTCTCTCCGGCCCGGCCTATGACGAGCCTGAGGATCTGCGCCCCTTGCGTGACATGGTGAGCGGGCTGCCGCCGCAAGCCGCCGGCGACTTCGCCCGCGCGCTCGCGACAGCGCCGAACGCCCCGGCCATAGGCGGCTCGCCGATGCTGTCGCGGACGCTGCAGGCGCTGAACCACGGCCCGCCGAGCGAAGCGACCAGCGCCTTCGTCCAGAATGCTTTCGCCGGCGCCAGCCTGACCGACTACGGCCAGATGTCGGGCGACCTGCCACAGCAGCTCGGCCGGGCTCTGTCGCGCGAATGGCATCCCGACGATGCAGCCCTTCAGAACACCGATGCCAATCGCCTCACCGGCATCCTCAACACCAGCCAGGGCCGCCAGCTCTTCGCCGCCAGCGAGAGCGTGCCGCTGGCGGCGCGCGTCAACGCCCTCGCCCGTATCCGCATGGATCCTGGCATCACGGCGGAAACGCTCGAGGCGACCGATGACCCTTGGACCAATCCGGCCATCGTCCGGCCCGAGGCGCAGGACATCGCGCGGCAATATCTGACCGTTAGGGGCGATGCGCCGCGGCAGCTGGCCGGCAGCGACCTCGACAACACGGTCGGCTTCGCCATGGGCCTGCCGCCGGCCGTGCCGGACGGAACCAGCCCCGCCAACGCCGAGGCTGGGGCGGCGCGTGGGCAGTTCTCCTACTATGGCAGCGGCGACCAGGCGGCTGCAATCCGCGCCGTCACCGACCAGATCCGTGCAGTCGCCGGGAGCGACGCGCCCAATGTCACCGTACTGCCGGTGAGCTATTCGAGCGGCGAGACCGGGCCGGTACAATTGCCGCTGTTCCGTGTCACCGATGCCTCCGGCGCCGAGCGTTTCGTCGATAATACCGGCCGGCGCTACGAGAATTTCGACGACTGGCGCGAGAACAACAAGCTGCCGCCCGGCCATATGACCTACCCCGAGGGCGGGCACCTGAGCGCCGATGAGAACGGCGCGGTCAGGCTCGGCGAAGGCAACACACCGGAGACCGTCGACAGCTTCGGCGAGCATCTTTCGAGCGCGCTCGACACCGCCGCCCTGGTAGGCGGCGTCATCGCTGGCGGCGTGCTGATCGTCGGCTCGGGTGGGCTGGCGACTCCGGTCGTCGTTGGGGCCGGGGCGGTCGCGGTCGGGGCCGGCGCCTGGGGCGCCTATCGCAGCGGCAGCGAGCTCGTCGACCGCTCGCAGCACGGCCAGTCGATCAATCCGCTCGAAGACGCGCAGGCGCGCAATCTCTGGCTCAATCTCGGCGCCAGCGCGCTCTCGGTCGGCGCCTTCGGCAGCGCCGCGCGCCTCGCCCAGCTCGGCCGGGCCGGGCGCACCATCGCGCCGCTCGAGGCCTCCGCCCATGGCTACCTCCAGGCCAGCGCCGCCATCGTCGACACCGCCGCGATCGCCAATCAGGGCGTCGACCTTGCCCGCAACTGGAACGAGATGTCGGGCGGCGAGCGGGCGACCGCCCTGCTCTCCATGGGCTTCTGGGCGACGGCGACCGTCGCCGGTGCGCGCGCCACCGGCTCGCGGCCGGGCGACATGTTCAACCCCGTCACCATTCGCGACAATGTGCTGCGCTGGCTGCCGCCAGGCGTCACGCCCGACCCGGCCTTGCCGGGCAACGAGGTTCGGATCGACTACGACCCGACTACGGGCGTCGTGCAGGGCATCCGCCATGGGCCGCAGGCGAGCCAGGCCGATATCGATCTGCATGTCGCGACTGCGCAGAACATCCAGCGCAGCCTGACGCTCGAAGGCCAGCTCGGTGCGATCTTCGCAGACCATGGCGAACCGCCACCGGGCACGCTCGGCTGGGCCGCCCAGATCGATATCGGCAAGGTGCTCCAGCGCATGAGCCAGCGCGCGACCGAGCTCGACGAGCCGAACCTGTCACCGGCGCGACGGGCCGAACTGAGCCAGGCCAACGACGTCGACCGGCAGCATCTCGACGAGCTCGCGGCCGATGTCGAATCGATGGTGCGCGATCCGGCCCACGCCAATATCGCGGCGCGGAACACGAACTTCTCCGAGCGTGATACCGCCGCCGAGCGCCAGCAGCTTCCGGTCGGAGCGACGACGCGCACGATCGGCGATGCCCCCGCGACGCAGAACGAGGTCACTTGGACGGTCAACGCAAATCACGAGACCGTTCGCGCCGAGGCCACCATCCGGCATATCCCGCCGAAGAAGGAGCGCCCGGACGAGGAGAACGAGCTCACCGCCAATGTCGGCCATGAGGGCGGGCGCACCGGTGAATTCCCGGCCAACGACAATGGCGGCCACATCGTCGGCTACCAGTTCCTGCATGATCAGGGGCTGGTCAACATGTTCCCGCAGAATTCGCAGTTCAACCAGCAGGTCTACACTCAGTTCGAGACAGAGATGCGCCAATGGGTCGAGGCCGGCGGCGAGGTCAGGGTCAAGGTCGAGGTCGGCGCGCGTGGCGCGAACGACGAGCTGCAATGGGGCGGAGCCCGGCCGGACAATGTCGAGGTCACCTATGAGGTGATCAATCCCGAGACCGGCGAGATGGTGTATCGTAACTTCGCCCGGTTCAAGAACGAGCAGGACCAGAGCTTCGACGGCTTCGAGGAGGCCGTGGGCACCAATCCGAACGTCGCCCGAACCCGGCGCGGCAAGGTCGACGTTCCCGCCGAGATGCGGCGGCTTCTGGAGCAGTGAGCATGTCGATCGAGACGGACTATGACCGCGCCACCGGGCTCGTGCACGAGATCGGCGCGCAGATCGTCAAGGAACAGGCCGCCGGCGACGATACCTGGGACAGCCTTGCCGTCACGGCCATCGTCGCCGGCGGCTCGGTGCAGATCAGCGGCTACGCTTATGAGGATGGCGGCAGGCCTCGCCCCGCACGGGTCGGCTCCGGCCCGCTCGCCGACAGGTTCGAGGAACTCTGCAAGGCGATGCAGAAGCCGGATGGTGACAGCTGGAAGACGACTCTGGTGCAGATCCGCCGCGCGAGCGGCAAGCTCACGATCGATTACGACTATGCCAATCCATTGCGCTGGAAGGTGACCCCCGCCAATCTCGCCACACTTCCCGAAGAGATGCGGCCAATATAGGGACCAGATCGTTCGACGGATCAGGAGGTCCGTGCAGGACGCCGCTCTATTCGATCGACAGTCGTCAGCGAGCTACGGCTCGTGAAGCTGATGCTCGGGTCCCGACTTGTTCCCGCTCCCGCGCTTCGCTGGGAATTTGGGTCGCGATTGAAGGGGCGCGATCGCGCTGCGGTTCGAAGCGGCCCTTTCCATGTGCTGATACGGGTTCTTGGCCCAAATGCGGTTAGCAGCGTACCCAGAAGCGGACGCTCCGAACGTCAGCTCTGGGCCAAACTCGGAAGTAGACGCCCCTCATTGGCGAGTGGACCATCACGGCCATGTTCGCCTTGCCGATTTCATATGTCGTGCCATGTTGGCAGGTCCGATGATCGAGAGGTGCGTCATGGCGACAGGTACAGTGAAATGGTTCAATGCGACGAAGGGCTTTGGCTTCATCCAGCCGGATGATAGCGGCCAGGATGTCTTCGTTCACATCAGCGCCGTCGAGCGGGCCGGTCTGCGTGACCTCCGGGACGGTCAGAAGATTTCCTATGAGCTCGTTCAGGACAAGCGGTCGGGCAAGGCCTCGGCGGACAATTTGCGCGCCGAGTGAGGCTCTGGCGCCGGACGCCGCGTCGTAACAGCGCTTGCCGATCAAAATTCTAGCCCGTTCGCCGCATTCGGCTCATCGAGAGCATCCTGGGAGGCCTCTTCGTCCTCCTCGCCTTCGATCCCGATCGGGATTTCGGCGGCCAGCAGATTGTCCTTCGTCAGCAAGCCGGCGTCCTCGAGCTTCTCGATATCGGGCAGGTCGCGCAGGCTGGCGAGGCCGAACACCGACAGGAATTTTTCCGTCGTCACATAGGTGTAAGGCGCGCCAGGCTCCGGACTGCGCGGTCCGGGCGCGATGACGCCGGCGCGCTTCAGCGCCGCGACAGTGTCGCGGCTCATCTCCTTGCCAAACACTTTTCCGAGCTCGCCGCGGGTGATCGGCTGGAGATAGGCGATGCCGGAGAGGAACAGGATCTCGGTCGAGGACAGACCCGCCGTCGGCTGCGGCACGCCCGACACCGTCCGGATCGCCGGCGCGAAGGCGCTGCGCGTCCGATGGTGCCAGCCGCCGGCCACGGCGACGAGATCATAGGGCCGCCCGCGCAGTTCCTCGCGGATGTCGGCGATGACCAGGTCGAGGGCGCAATCGCGGCCGACGACCTGGGCCAGCACATCGCGCGGCACCGGCGCGGGCGCGGCGAAGATCACGGCCTCGACCCGGCCCATCCATTCACGCCAGCGCAGTTCGGGCGGGAGATCCGTGAGCTCCCTGTCGAGCGCGATCTCAGCTTTGGGCCGACGCGCCATCGCTCAGAGCCCGTAGAGGCGAAACGTCGGGCGGCCCGACAATTCGCGCAGCGCGCCAAGCGCGACCAGACGGTCGAACAGGCGGCGCAAGCCGCGCTCCGAGATGCCACCTATTCTGGCCGAGCTCATCAGGGCATCCTCGGCCAGGAGGGCGTCAATCACCGCGCTCGCCCCCTTCGCCCGCAGCTTTGGCGCCGCGGCCGCGAGGACATCAGCCCGGCGCGCCAGTTCGCCGGCCAGATCGACCGCGCGGGCCGCGGCCTGCGCATAAGCCAGGGCAACCGCCGGCTGCCAGCCCGCCCCGCCCGGTCGCGGACGCTTGCCCGCCTGCCCGATCCGGGCACCTGACTCCAAGATGGCGGTGGCCAACAGCGGCACTGGCACTGGCCATTTGAGCTTGTGGGCGAGCACGGCGTCGGCCAGCCAGAGCGCCAAAAGCTCGGCCTCAGGCAAAACCCTGACGACGCGCTCGGCCAGCGCGGCAACAACCGTGATGGCCGTCCGGTCCGATCGGGCGGCTGCGACGGCCAGATCGGCCAATGCCGCGAGCTCGGCCGCGCCCACAACCAGGCCGAAGCCGGCCGCGGCGCGGGCGATCGCATCTGGCGAAACATCCGGCGAGCGCGCGACGAGCTGGCGCCAGGCCAGCAGGGCGCGCCCGGCCGGGCCGGGATCGTCGCCGGGCCGGCGCAGCAGCTCGACATCGCGCAATTGGCTTTGGTCCTCGCGGCGACCAAGCAGGCGCAGGCTGGCGGCTGCCGCCTGCAGTGCCAGGCGCTGGCGCCAGACGCCCGCCCACAGCGGCATATCGCGGGCGATCGGATCGAGCGCGGCGAGATTGGCGCCGGCCCGAAAGGCTGCGTCAAATCCCTGAGAAGACTGCACTTTTGGACGCGCCCAGCCGGGCACAGGACGGATGGCTGAGGGCGATGAAGCCAAGGGCGCAGCGCGGCGAAGCATGCGCTTACACTAGCGCGCAGCGGCGCTTAAGGCCATCATAATCGCAACAAAGCGCCGGGCCTGTCGTCCGTTAATAACGAACGATAATGTTGCATTATCGCTCGTTATGCTCATTATAGTGAGACGCGCGATTTGGCGCTCCAAAAGCCCGCCGGCGGGCTTCGGTCAGGCTCCGGGCCGCCAAATCGGCCGAGAATTCGGAGGCCGCAGGTGTCGTCGAAATTGCCCGCAATGGATTGTTCAGGTAGAATATAGACGAAAAGGAACCTGGATTCCAAAAATGGCGCTAAGCATCAAAGACCCGAAGACCGAGAAGCTGGCGCGCGCCCTCGCCGAGCGCACGGGCGAGACCATCACCGTCGCGACACGCCGGGCGATCGAGGAGCGCCTGAAGCGAATGGCGTCGCAAGGCCGCAAGGCAGCGCTCCTCGAGGACATGGAGGCCATGCAACGGCGTTTGGATGCGCTGCCGGTGCTCGACCCCCGCAGCCCCGATGACATCATCGGCTACGACGAGAACGGCGTTCCGAACTAATGGTGATCGACACGTCCGCGATCGTCGCGATCTTCTTCAATGAGCCGGATGCCCCGCGCTATCGCGAGCGCATCGCCGATGATCCCGTCCGGCTCATGTCGGCAGCGACGCTCCTTGAGGCCGCGATGGTTATCGAGGGGCGCTTCGGCGAGGCCGGCGGCGCAGAGCTCGATCTGTGGCTGCACAAGGCCGAGGTCGAGATCGTCGCGGTGACCGCCGAGCACGCCGATCAGGCTCGGCGTGCCTGGCGCCGCTACGGCAAGGGCCGCCACCCGGCCAGCCTGAACTACGGCGACTGCTTTTCCTATGCCCTCGCCGCTTTGACGGGCGAGCCCCTGCTGTTCAAGGGCGAGGATTTCGCCCAGACCGACATCCAGGTAGCCTGAGCGATGACGTCGCAGCCGAGCCCACACGCCGGTCAGGACGAGCAGGACTCCCCGCTTCTGCCGTCCAGCGTCATCGAGGCTGGAGCGCAAAGCTCCTCTGCCCTGCCAGCTCATCTCGAAGGCCTCGCCGACCGCGCCCGCGACTATGCCGAAGCAGCGAGCTCCGCCAATACGCGGCGCGCCTATACCAACGACTGGAAGCATTTTGCCGCTTGGTGTCGGCGCCAGAACCTCCCTCCCCTTCCTCCGGATCCGGAGGTCGTCGGCCTCTACATCACCGCCCAGGCCTCCGGCGCCGCGACCGCGAACCGCAAACCCTCCTCTGTCGCAACGATCGAGCGTCGCCTGTCAGCGCTGACATGGAACTATGTCCAGTGTGGCCAGCCGCTCGACCGCAAGGATCGGCACATCGCCACGGTGCTGGCGGGCATCCGCAATACCCATGGTCGGCCACCGGTGCAGAAGGAAGCGGTGCTGCCGGAAGACGTCATCGCCATGCTCGAGACGTTGGATCGCGGCACGCTCCGTGGTTTGCGGGACCGCGCCATGCTGCTTATCGGCTTCGCAGGCGGTCTGCGGCGTTCCGAGATCGTGGCGCTCGACGTCGGTCGGGATCAAAGCGAGGATGGGCGCGGCTGGGTCGAGATCCTCGAAAAGGGCATGCTCGTCACCTTGCGTAGCAAGAATGGCTGGCGCCAGGTCGAGATCGGCCGCGGCTCGTCGGATGCGACCTGCCCTGTCGTCGCGCTGCAGACCTGGCTCACGCTCGCCAGGATCGCCCATGGGCCAGTGTTCCGGCGGGTGACGGGGCAAGGCAAGGGAGTCGGGCCGGACCGGCTGACCGACCAGCAGGTCGCCCGTCTGGTCAAGCGCACTGCCCTTGCCGCCGGCGTCCGCGGCGATCTATCGGAAGGCGAGCGGGAGGCGAAGTTTGCCGGGCATTCGCTGCGCGCCGGCCTGGCCTCCTCGGCCGAGGTCGAAGAGCGCTACGTCCAAAAACAGCTCGGCCACGCCTCGGCCGAGATGACTCGCCGCTATCAGCGACGGCGTGATCGTTTCCGCGTGAACCTGACCAAGGCTGCGGGGTTGTAAGCCCCTCCCCTGTCCCCAGGTCAACGCCAGAACAGCTGATCTTTCGGAAGTCGACCACTTGGATCAACGACGGTCACGTTGTGCGGCAGCTCCGGTCCCCATTTCCACAGCACCAGATTAAGATCATCCGCTTCCGCGCCTGGCGCAAAACTGGGCACGCAGATGCCGGCAATGCCCTGCGAACACAGTCGATCATAGATCGACCATGACGAGGGTCGACGACCATGGGCGAGGGTGTCGGCCCAGGCGCAAGCCATCTCATCGAATTCGACCGCGTGCTCCCGCCGACCCTCCGCGGTCGTCAGATCGGCGATATCCTCGCAATCGACCTCGTAGGAGCATAGGACGCATGGGTCGATCCGATGCGCGAAGCCCTGATTGGCCTCCTTGATCGCCGTCATGAGGCTCAAGCCGAGATAGAGCGCAGGAACCCCTTTGGGGTTGAAGCGAGCGCCCCTGATCGCCGCGCCGTCCCCGAACGTCGGCTTGAAGCCCCACCGCGGATCATGCGCTCGATAGCAGGTCCCCAGGAACCTCACGCAAATCCGCCGACAGCCATATGGTCGAGATAGTCCCGGACGGCCGCAGCCTTGCCGTCCTTGACGAGGGCCTCGGCCGTTCGCCCGCCGAATGCCGGCAATGGCTGAGCCCGATACCAAGCCATAGCCTGTTCCTTGCCACCAGCCCATTCGGTGACGCGGCTGATGATCTCTAGCATTTCACGAAGCCGCCCCTGGGCCTTTGGCGCACTGCTGCGCTCGACCCGGTAGAGGGTCTCCCGCGCAAGACCAGCCGTCTCCGCGAGCTGGGACTTGGACATCCCAAAGCCGTCCGCGAGCTGACCGATCGCGATCCTGCCAGCCCGATCCATATAGGACAGGACCAACGACTCGCTTTGAGATGAAGCCTTCATGGCTTGAGCCATCGTTATCGCCATATCAACTGCCACATTATCTGTACGCAATATATGGCATCCTCAGCCTAGTTACAATCCGCAGCCGGACTATCGCCTTATTATTGGCTCCTGATCCCTCTCGCTGAAGCGAGTCAGCCTGCTCTGATGATCGAAATGAGCGCATCCAGAGTGAGACGGGGACCTCTTTCAGCTCCCAACGTTCGCTGGTGCGGATGCCGCCATTGCAGACGGGTCCGATGTGCGTAGCCCCAGGCCTTGCAGGTTCAGCCAAGCCTCAATCTCGCGTGCACGGGTCAGGCCAATACCCGGTTCCTTCAGCAATTCGCCCAGAGAATAGGCCGCGGCAATTTCGCTGAGCTTCTGACCGCGCTGTTCCAGGCTACGCCCACCCAAATGAGCATAGCGACCGTGCAAGAGCACGTTTCGGGCAACGCGTGGGAGGCGGTACGGCATAAAGGCTACTATCGCTGCTCCATCACCACGATCAAGAAGCACGGCTGCCGTTGCGGCAAATCGCATTTCCTGCGTCTGCGGCCGAGGAATCCTAGATCTGTCGAGCTCGATCAAGATCCTCCCAGCCCCTCCCCGCCTGCAGCACGATCCGATAGCCACGCTTCGTCTTTCTGAGTAGCCAAACCTCGAGCGCCTCAGCGGCTTCATCGAGATCTCCGTAGAGATCAAGACGGCGCCGGCCAAGGCTGCCCCGTCGTCCCCATTCGCGCACCAGAGCCGCGTCGCCGAACAGCGTTGGTTCCACGGCCAGCACATAGAAACAGGCCATGTTCTGCCGCGGATCGCTGCGATCCAACACCAGCATCTGCAGGCGGGGTGAGTTCGTCTCGATGACGCTGTCCATGCGCACATCTCGCGCCTGGTCCAAGCCCCCGTCCAACGCAAAGGCTGAATCGATCCGCCGCCACCGATTCACATCGTCGATGAAACGTTCTGTTTGCGGGTTCGCCGTGGCTAGGCACGTTGCTTCTCGCGCTTGCGGCTGCCGATCAGCGCCATCAACATCGGTCCGAGCGAGAATTCGCCTGCTTCGGCCCTTCGTGTCAGCCCGCGCAGATATCCTCCTGCGCTGGTGATGGCCTCTGCGCGCTGCAGAATGGCCGCCACCACAACCGCAGCCTCAGTTTCACCCAGGGTGCTTTGCGCATCCAACCAAGCGCTGGGGCTAATCCCAAGCATCGGCCGCACGACTGCTACTGCTGCCTGGAAGTCACGCCAATTGCTGATGCCGCCCCGGCTGTAATCGATGATATCGGGGCAGGCATCCAAAACCATTCCCAACGGGTACGCCCTGTCTGGCATTCGCCCCGGTTGAGGTTCGAACTCAACAATCGCCCCCCGGCTCTCTGGAGAGCGAGGATCAAGATCAATGAGGGAGTCTGGTTTTGAATTCTGTATGTGGCGCTCAGAATGAGACTCATTGCCGCTCGGATTCTGGGATTTAATATGATTTTCCAGAAGGCTGAGGATTTCATCGGCGAGCAGTGACAGCTCCGTTGCAATCCCCTCGAGAACCGTTCGCGGGGCGGAACGCGGAATCCGGCCGACAATGTTGCGATAGAGCTCGTGCAGTTCGGTCCAGTCGGCTGGGCCCTGGCCTTCAGAGTGAGTTGACACCCCCTCCTCCATGCCCGTCGCGATCATCTTGCAGATGTCTCGGCGGCAGATCGTGATCTGCTCACGGACTAGCCTGAGGGCCCTATCCTCGGCCAAGACCTCTTCCGCCAGCGCCTCGAACTCCTCGGCGCGGACGACCAAAGGCGCCAGGTCAAAGCCGAATGCGAGCTCGATTTCGCCAGCTCGATCCTTGCGGGCGTAGCGCTTTCCGTTCGGGCTATCGCGCCTGATGATCAAACCGCAGTCGACTAGAACGGCCAGATGACGCCTAAGCGTCGCCGGCGGCATGCCGTGAGCGCGCAAGCAGAGCTGTTGGTTGGAGGGGAACACCACCAGCCCCTCGCCCATCAGCACCGTCTCTGGATGGAACGTGAGCAGTGCGTCCAGGACCGCCAGCGCGCGCTCGGTCACGCCGAGACGATTCTTGGCCGTGCAGACCGCACGGAAGATATTCCATTTGTGGACGGCCTTCTCTGGAGACCTGTCCTTGGCATTTGCCTGGCTTGCAACATGCGCAAGCGACAGCACCCGCCGCCCAAAAGGCGTCGTCGAAATGTGGGATACCACGATCTTTCACCTGTCATTGGGCAAAAGAAATCCGCTCGCCGAAATGGCGCTTCGTCTCGCACGAGACTCTTGACGGCGATTCGGGGAAGTGCGATTCTCGTGTTGTCGAGACTACGAGAAGGGCTTCCGGAACACCGTTTCGGGGGCCTTTTTCTTTTGCAGATTTGGGTTGCTTGCTGGCTTTTCTCGGCTCTGCGCTGAGATCTACCGGCGATCAGTCATTCGCTCCCAGTCCTCCTTCTCATTCTCCCAACCTTGTCAGCTGACAAGGTTCTCAGCCGTCGTCTTGCGAGGCCTCGAATCGTTCCATCAAAGCGGGCAGCTCCTTCCTGAAAAAGGACGCGAACGCCGCCGCCGATTCCGCCTCGACCACCAGACGTATCTCGCGTCCGTCAAAGCTCGCCTTCCCGAGGCGGCGCCGTCCTTCAGCCTGCAAATCAAGGCTGGTCTTCTGGCTCGCTTTCGGGGCTTCGGATAGCGCGGCCAGAACGATCTGAAACCGCAGGTCGGACGGCTGGGTCCGAACCTTGTCAGCTGACAAGGTTTCCAAAGCGCGCGGCACGTTGCCCTCTGACCGCTCTAACGCGGCGGCCAACTCCAGCCAGCGCGGGCGCCCAATCTTAGGTGCGCGCCCGATCGCCGTGATCATCTCGCGCGGTACTGAGCGCCAGACGGATCGCATCTTCGCCAGCTCGGGATCATCGAGCGACAAGGCGCCTCTGATATCGCGCGCACGAACGCCGGCGCTTTCCATTTGCCTGGCAAAGACTGCTCGCTCGATCCAGCTGAGGTCCTGGCGGCTTGCATTCTCGAGGCCCTGCGAGACCACGAGGTCGCTATCGGATAGCGGCCGGATAAAGGCCTTGACCGGGACGCCGAGTTCTTGGGCGACCCGAACACGGCGATGACCGTAAATGACCTGGTATCGACCATCCTGGTCAGGGTGAGGGCGCAATTGCACGGGGACGCGCTGCCCATCCTCAGCGATAGACTTCTTGAAGGCCTCGAAAGTCGAAGGGTCATCGTCAGGCAAGCGGTCGGGAAATGGCGATGGGTCGATCAGCCTGGCGTCGATATCGGCGATGCCGGGGGCACCTGCGTCGACGATCGCTTGCAGGCGATCACGCTCCTCGCGAATGTCCGAAAGAGTTCGTTGCGTTGCGCCAATCACGCCGGCAGGAACACGTGGCGGCGGTGAAGCGAATTGCGGCTCTGCTTCGTCCGGCGCAGTACGTTCCAGCTCGGCTTCCGAGACTGTCTGCGAGAGGGCACCGAAGCTAGCGACGATCGAGCGGCGAGGGGCTTTCTTCGTCATCGCCGTCCCCAGCTCTCGTTGATCAGCTCGAGAATTCCCTCGTTCACTGCATCAAACGATTCGCGAGCGCGCTTGAATGCGTCACGGCCGATCTCGCCTGGCTCAAGCTCGTAGATGCTGCGCTTGGCAAGACCCGCCGCTTCCACAGCCGTGCTTTCCACCGCGGCTGGCATCAAGACGTCGTCGGGAAACAGCATCCGGAGCATCGACACGATCTCGGTCTGCGGCTTGTCATACGGATTATGGCGCGTGATCAAATAGCGGAAGAAATCCTGTCGCATCGTGGCGCGCTCTTGCGAGATCACATTGACCAGATCGCCCATCATCAGCAGGAACTGCCCCATCGATGCGACGTCGAGCATTGCGGGATGAATCGTGACCACCATGCCGGTCGAGGCGTAAATTGCGCCAAGCGTGAGGTATCCGAGTGACGGAGGCGTATCGAGGACGACGACGTCGTAGGCGGATTCGACTTCCTTGATGGCAAGACCCAACCGCTCGAAGAACAGCGTGTCGGTCTTTCTGGCCTGAGCCAGGATGCGCGGCGTCTCGTACTCGAACTCCATGACTTCGAGGTTGCCAGGGATGAGGTCGACGCCAGGGAAATAGGTATGCCGGATCACCTCGC
Source organism: Bosea vestrisii (assembly GCF_030144325.1). NCBI lineage: Bacteria > Pseudomonadati > Pseudomonadota > Alphaproteobacteria > Hyphomicrobiales > Alloboseaceae > Allobosea > Allobosea vestrisii. Next base: position 288,124 of record NZ_CP126308.1, read on the forward strand.
TGAGCGGGCGGCGTTCCGCGTCATAACGTAACGCTGCCCACACGGTTTCGTTGGCCGCGACATCCATCTCCGGCTGGGCGCCGAACATCGCCGACAGCGACGCTTGCGGGTCGAGGTCGATCGCAAGCACGCGATAGCCCTGCAGTGCCAGATAGTGAGCAAGATGCAGGCTTGTGGTGGTCTTGGCCGAACCGCCCTTGAAATTAGCGATCGCGAGGACCTGGAGATGCTCGCCCTGCCGACGATGTGGCAGAAAGCGTAAGGCCTCCGCGGGTTTTTGCGCCGCGAACAACTGGCGGAGCTCATTGATCTGCGCAAGCGTGTAAGCCCGGTGATTGTTTTCCAAGCGAGCGGGGAGGGGGCCTTTGCCCTCGTTCGACATCAGCTTGAGAGTCGAATCGGGAATCGACGTTAGTTTGGACACTTCGTTCGTCAAAAAGTGTCGAAGGCTCTTTTGCGCATGGGGCGGATACATGCGCTCGCGCAGTGCATTCAGCTGCTGCGAGAGCACCCGGGCGTGCCGCCATACGCGCTCAGCGGGGTTAGAAGAGTACATGGCTTTTTGCGCTAGAGCGTCCGGCATTGGCGCGGCGTATCCTCATTGTCGGCCGAAGGCCGATCTGGCGACCTTTGCCCGACAAGCTACGCCATGATTCTAAGGGCGGGTCCAGCGATTTAAAGTTAACTCAACGCTAACGCGGGAGAACCCGAAGCTCAGCCTGGAGAAGAGTCGCCCGCGACACCCGCGGTAAACCTCGAAGAGGCGTAAGGCAGCACTGCTGATTCGGGAAAGCCAAAGAGAGAGCGCGCCCTAACCCCTTATCGTCCTTGCATAGAACGGAGAGTTCTATTTGCTGAGCCCCGTCCGAATGACGCGGGGCCCATTCATGACCGCAACCACCGTCAACGATCTCCGAGAGAGACGCGCGGCCGTCGCAAAAGCAATGCAGCTCATGGCCTGCCCAACCGACACTCCAGAAGGGCAGGAGTTCGAAGCGTTGGTCGATGCAATCGCCGATTACGATATGCGACACAGCGTCGACCAGATATCAGCCGCTAAGCTTGAGGGTGATGCCGGCCGGTGCGGGATCGCGGTCGCCACCACCACCCGACCTTAGCCAGCAAGTTTACCTGCGCCGAGCCTCGCCTCGGCAACCCAAGGCGCCTTGATCGTCAGCCCAATCGACGCTCGCTCGCCGCTGGCCCCGCGGACGTAACGATTCAATCATGGGGAGGGATGCGTACAGTCTGCCCAAACGCCTGGCTGATCCGCATGAGATCACACAGGGCCGAGCGGATCTGCGGCCAGGGAAACTCAGTGTCCTCATCGCAGTCTTGGCCTTCCTCGATCACCATATCGAGTTTGCCAATGACGCCGGCGAGCGACGTCGCGGCTGTGCTTGTCAACGCCTCAACGAGATGCTGCTGCCGATCGGCCACCTCCGCCTCGTCCCGCCTGGCAGCGGAATAACCAATCTTGCTATCGGCGGCCTCCCATCGCCGCTGATGCGCGATGAGTGCCGCCTTGGCGCTAGCCTGCTGGCCTTTCATCCGGGGATCGGCCTCGACCATGCCTTCGATAGCGGCCGGGGAGAAGACGAGGACGTCCTCTTCGGTATCCAACATCCGCATCGTCGCCCGCGGAAAGCCGATATTTCGGACCAACCTCTTCTCGAGCCGCTGTTGCTTTTGGCAAAGCGCAGCTTTCCGGACCATTTCCGCCCGCCATTTATCCCGAAGTAGCAAGACCGGGTCAGCGTGTATGAAAGTCGCCTCGGCAGGCGGCGCCAGCCAAGGAAATCGCGATGCCAACGCGCTCAAGGCCGTGCCCGCGAGAACGTGCCGACGGATGACGCGAGGCAAAGACGTGCTATTGTCGGAATCATCCATGATCCGAACTCCAAGCAGGCACGGGCGTGGTCAAATTGCGCGGAATGACTTCCTTTCCGCTCAGCCTAGGACGTCACCTTTGGTCAATGTCAGCCATTTAAGCTGAGAATTTTTTCGAAGTCAACCAAAAAGACTGACTTTACTGATGACCCTTATTTCGATTGAGCAGTGCAGAGGCGCCCGAGGAATGCTCGGCTGGAGCCAAGCGGATCTCGCTGCGGTAGCGAATGTGTCCCGCGCCACGATCGTGGATTTCGAACGAGGGCTGCGAGTTCCTCATCGCAGTAATCTGGTTGCCATCCATGACGCATTTCAACGGGCAGGCATCGAATTTATTCCCGAAAACGGGGGTGGCGCCGGCATACGCTTATCGCGATCTGCAGAGAGTTGACGCACCCAAATCAAATCGACCCTGCTTTGACGCCTTGCCCACTAGCTGAGCTCAATGGGGGCGCCCAAAGATAGCCCATTCCATCGACACCAGATCGGATGCGCAATCTTGGCGCTCGGGTTCGAGGGGAGGGGACACCGTGCTGCCGCCTCGCTACTGATCAGAGTTGAATTAGATTGAGACGAACCGCTTCCGCAATCGTGTGAGCGATATTTGTGGTGCCGAGCTTCGCCCGCATATTGCGACGATGCGCGGTTACCGTCGCGTGTGCAATACCGAGAATCTGGCCAATTTCCCAGTCCGTCTTGCCCGCGGCAAACCACTGTAAGACTTCTCGCTCCCGCGTCGAGAGATGGGGTGGTTGTTCGCTACTCGGCCGGCGTATGGGGCGCAGACCCGATAACGACCAAAATGCCTTTAGCGCTATGAGTTCCAGGATCTGGACCGTGCGCGGAGCATCATCGATCGCTTCACCGGCCATAGTTACAACGGCTAGTCCCCCCGCTGGCGCATGCAATGGTACGCAGACACCTTGCTTCAGGCCGAAAGCGCGGGCTTCGGCCATAACGGCTTCCGCAGACCCGTGTAGCGGAACCTCAACCGAAAGGTCCTGCCACGCGAATGGACGCCGACTCTCCAGACTGCGGGCGACGCAGGGATCATGGCGATAATGTCCGGCGGCGAGGTAGCGACGGTACCATGGTTCCGGCCAGGCGTTCATGAAGATACCTGATTGCCAAGCGTCAGCGGCGGTTACCGGCTGCAGTGCGGTCACAAGCCAGCAATCTATGCCATAGCGCTGCAGCAGCTTGTTCACGTGTTCTTTGTAACCGGCTGCTCCACCAGCGTCACCGATATCGGAGATTTCCTCCAGCACGTCCCAGTCGATTGCGACATCAGACAGCATCGTTTCACCTGGAATTTGCATTTCACAATATAAATGATGACGTAATGCGCCAGCAACAGGGCTTCGTTCGATTATGTACACGATAGTGCATCTTAAACGTTGTTAGGATTTATGGTAATTTATTGAGAACTCTCGTGCCTCTCCACGAGGGTGCTTGAAGCGCCGCGACAAATTCGTGGCACTTGTCATGCGTATTCGCCACGGCGCGCGCGAGATCTGCCACCGGCTCGAGCACAGTCGATACTCCACCCTTCACTCGACGATTTGCTCTAAATTGAGCGCGCTCACCGATGGGCACAGCCATCGTGGATGGGTCAGACCACAAAGCGTCACCCTCCATCGCTGCTCCCAAACCCTGATTTTGATCGACGCACCAGATCCTCGATCTGAACCTCGAGCACGCTCGCCAGCCGCTCGAGCGAGAGCAATCTTGGATTGCGCTTGCCGGCCTCGAGCCCACTAAGATAGGCGCGCGTGAAGCCCGACTGCAACGACAGCTCAAGCTGAGTGAGCCCCCGACCGCGTCGGAGCCGCTGCACGTTGATTCCGACGAGCGCGCGAACGTCCATCGCGAACGCTCGCCACGACGCTCACTATGAGGCGACACACTATAGTGAACATTTTTGGTTGACAGCTGAGCGCAACTCCGCTTGCATCAAACTATTATAGGAACACTGTTCCGAAAACAGGAACGCTATGACCGGAAGCCAATCTCTTGAGCGCGGCCTCAACATACTGAAATTGCTATCGCAATCGCCTGAACAAATGGGTATTCGGGAGGTTGCGCGCCGCTGTGAGCTTAGCGCAGCAATCATCCAGCGCTTGATGAACACGCTGGAGGAATGGGGCTATGTCTCCCAGGATGAGGTCACAAAACGTTACAAGCTCGGCCATGCGGTTTTGTCCCTGGCGCACAACCTCGCGCGTCAGGAACCGCTTCTGGAAGCCTCACTCGCTGAGTTGCGCCAACTTGCCCGCGAGCACCATCTCAACGGCTTCCTTGGGATTCGGCGTGACAACCGGGGCGTGTATTTAATGGCGGTGCAAAGCGATGGCCCGCTGGTCGTAAGAGCGACGCCGGGCGACACATTTCACTTGCATACCACTGCCCTCGGCAAAATCTTGCTTGCCGCCGTCGACGATCCCGAGTTGCGCGCCTTACTAGGGGCAGGGCAACTCGAGGCGGTAACGTCCCACACAATGACAAATCCCGATCGGCTGATCGCCCAGATCCGCAAGGTGCGCGTGGCAGGCCACGCCAGTTCCATCGAGGAAAATCTGCCGGGTATCAGCTCGATTGCAGCGCCAATTCATGATGCGGCCGGCGCCGTGATTGCCGGCATCAGCGTGGCCTATCCGCGGCTACTCGAGCCGGCGCCAACAACAGGTTCTATCGCCGATCTCGTGATCGCCGCGGCGACACGCATTTCCCAGCAGCTCGGCTTTGAAAGTCACGCTACCTCACATCAGTGAAGGACATCCGATGTTGCTCAACCAAGATCGCCTGACGGCGCATCTGCAGCGGGAAAATCTCGCCGCAATAGTGGCGTCGACGCCGGAGAACGTCACTTATACCAGCGGGTTCTGGGCCATGACCCAGTGGATTCGGCGGGGGCCCCAGGCCTATGTTATCTTGCCAGTGCCGGGGCAGGGCGAGCCCGTCATAATCACGAGCACAGCAACGCTCGACCTGGTCGCCGACCAGCGCCCCTGGATCGATGAGGTCCGGCGCTTCGGCTCATTTGCAGTCGTCGCAAACGCCCGGGAACTCGATCCAACAAGTCTGCGCCATCGCGACCTGCACGCCCTTCCTGATGATGGCGACGCGTTGTCGGCCCTTGCGGGAGCGCTGCAGCGGGCAGGGTTGGCACGGGCCCGGATCGGCGTTGACGAAGTCGGGTTGATGCCGGGAGATTGGGGCCGACTGCAGGAGCGCTTGCCCTCGGCAACGCTTGTGCCGGCCGCGTCGCTCCTGCGCCAAGTACGAGCGGTCAAGACCGACGAAGAAATCGCGCGCTTGAAAACAGCCGCGGGTATTGCGGAGAGGTCGATCGCTGCGGCGCTTTCGGTCGCGCGAACCGGGGTTAGCGAGATTGAACTCGCCCGCGCGTTTCATGCCCAGACCGTCCTGGAAGACGCAGTTCCGGTGCTCGGTTGCATCGGCTCGGGTCCTCGGAGCGCGCTGATGAACGTCCAACCTTCCGAGCGCGCGCTGACGTCTGGTGACGTGCTTCGCTTCGACGTCGGCGGCCGTTATCGACACTATCGCGCCGACATTGCCCGGATTGCCACGGTGGGCGAGCCGGATGGCGAGATTCGCCGTTTCCACCGGGCGCTGCTCGCTGGCGTGGAGCACGCCTGCGAGATCATCCGACCTGGAATGCGAGCCTCCTCGGTCTTCGAGATCACTGTCGAAACGGTGAGGCGAGCTGGCATTCCAGATTATGCCCGCAATCATGTCGGCCACGGCATCGGGCTTGACGGTTACGACCTTCCCGACCTCTCGCCCGGTAGTTCCGACCTTATTGAAGAGGGCATGGTCCTATGTATCGAGACACCCCACTACGATCTTGGTCGCTGGGGCCTGCAGGTCGAGGATATGGTCGTTGTTCGGGCAGGCGGTGTCGAAAGCCTGATGACCACTTCCGGCGATATCAGCGTGGTCGGCTAATGCTCCGCTTTGAAGGGTTTTCCTGCCTGCGCTGCAACGCGCGGTTCGACGCCGAACTTCCGATAGACTCGCGCGGATGTCCAAACTGCGCGGCAGACGCTCCGGCTAATTTGAGGCTTATTTACCCGGCGGCTTCCCAATGCGACGCAAATCAGCGCAGCGCAGGCAGCATGCCCTCGCTTTGGCGCTATGCAGCGATGCTGCCGCTTGATGCGTCCGAGGCCGTGTCACTTGGCGAGGGGCTGACGCCGCTCGTGCCGATACCGGGCATAGGGGCACGCCTTGGATTGGCGCAACTTTACCTTAAGGATGAGACGCGTAATCCAACCTGGTCGCACAAGGATCGCTTTTCGACCGTAGCGGTCTCGGTAGCGCGAAGTTTGGGGGCTCGCGTTGTCGCCACCAGTTCGTCGGGGAATGCTGGAGCGTCGCTCGCCGCCTACGCAGCGCGCGCAGGGCTAACCGCGATCGTGGTGACCTTTGCCGAAAGCGCCGGCACCATGATCGATCAGGCGCAAAAGTATGGCGCCATCATCGTGCCGATGCGCCACAAGGCGGATCGCTGGCAGGTCCTCGCCGAAGGCATGGATCGCGATCGGTGGTTTGTCACTTCGCCGTTCCGCTCACCAGTCGTCGGCAGCCACCCCATTGGCATCGAAGGCTACAAGACGTTGGCATGGGAGCTCGTCGAGCAGCTTGATGGTCGCGTGCCCGACTGGTGCGCAGTCCCCGTTTGTTACGGAGACGCGCTATCTGGATTATGGCAGGGGTTCAGGCAGCTGCATGCATCCGGCATAATCACTCGGCTGCCGCGCCTGATCGCGGCTGAAGTCCATGGCTCGCTGGCGACGGCGCTGGCGCAAGGTTCGGAGCAAGTATCCGATGTTGGTGCGAGCTTTGCGACGCTCGCGATTTCCCTCGGCGCTTCTCGCAGCGCGTATCAGGCGCTTGCGGCTTTGAGAGAATCCGGGGGCCTGGCAGTACCAATTGGGAACGAGGGGCTTCTCGAACTCCAGCAAGATCTGGCTTCGAGCGAAGGGATATTTGCGGAGCTTTCTTCTGTCATCTCGCTCGCTGCCATAAGCGCCTTGCGCCGCAACGGAACGATCGCGGAAGCCGACACAGTCGTCGCCATCGCGACAGCGAGCGGGCTCAAGGACATCGAAATATCGCGGTCGCGGCAGGCCGCCATCGACGGCTTCGACGGGCCGGCCGAGGCACTCCGCTACCTCGAACAGGTCGCAGACCTTTAACGGCATCGGCGATGCCTCGCCGCAATTAGAATAAACCGGGAGGATTTGATGAATAGGCGTGACTTACTTGTCACCGCATTTGCGGCTGGCGGTCTCGGCTACTCACCGCTCGAGGCGCTCGCCGACAGCTACTCGCCGCGAACGGTCACCATCACCGTCGGCTTCGCCGCCGGCGGGGCAGGGGACCTAGCTACACGGGTCATCGCCGATCACGTTCGGCTCACCCACAAGATACCGGTGGGTCGCGATTTCCGGCCCGGGGCCGGAGGCACGCTCGCGGCCGATCAACTTGCCCGAGCCAAACCCGACGGCACGACTTTGTCCTTGTATTCGGCAAGCCCGATCATCGTGGCGCCTCATCTCCAGAAAGTCCCTTATGACCCCCTGAAGGATTTCACTTACATCGGCAGCTATGTCGCCATCGCGATTCCGTTCTTCGTGCGCAGCGATAGTCGCCTCCAAGGTTGGGATAATGTGCTCGAATACGCCCGTGCCAATCCCAGCGGCTTGCGATGGGCGACCGCGGCTCCGAGGGGCGTAGCTCACATTGCGACCGAAGCGGCATTTGCTCGGGAGGGAGTGAGGACGACATTCGTTCCGTTCTCAGGTGGCGCGGAAGCCATTACAGCCCTGCTTGGAGGACATATTCATGCTGTCGTCTCCTCGGACTATGGCCCGCACCTCGACTCTGGCAGCGTGCGCCTTCTAATCGAGACGGGCCCCGATTCGATCCCCGGCCTGCCTGATGTTCCGACTTTCAAGAGCCGAGGCTATCCCATCAGCATTCCGGCGTCTTACGGCCTTATCGGCCCCGCTGGACTGCCCAATAGCGTGATTGAATGGTGGCAGAACAGCATTCGCGAGCTGTCGCAGACCGAGGTTTACCAAACATTCCTGCGCACCATACGCGGGACGGCTACCCTTCAAGATCCTGCAACCTTTACCCGAACAGTGCATGACGGCTATCGGGCGGTGGGCGTCCAGCTTGCTGCGATGGGGCTGAAGACGTGATGACAACGCGTCTTACAGCAGCGCTCTTAAGCCTCATCGCCGCTACGGCAGCTTTGGTTTCCGTCGGCTACGGTCTTTGGCGCCACGGCGCCCCGGGGGCAGGGTTCCTACCTTTCACGGCCGCAGCCTTGCTGCTCACCACCAGCATAGGTGTCGCCGCGACTCCGGCGAAGGGGACCGATGGCGACACGTTAGAAGCTGGCCGCCTGCTGCGGTATGGCGCCGTGATCGCGCTCTATCCGTTGCTGATTTTGATCATTGGCACGTTTGCGGCGACCGCCGCGGTCTTCCTCCTCATCCTGCGCGGAATCGAACAACGCTCCTGGATCGCTGCCAGCGTCTGCTCGCTCGCTGCGACCGCCGGTAGCTGGATCCTCTTTGGCTATCTCTTGGACGTGCCACTCCCAAACGGCCTTTTGGACTAACTCTATGGAAACGCTCTCGGGTTTAGCCGGTGGCATGGGCGTCGCCCTCTCGCCGTTCAATCTTTTCGTGGGATTTATCGGGGCCGTGGTCGGAACGGCCGTCGGCGTCCTGCCCGGGTTGGGCCCGACCGCGACGGTCAGTTTGTTGCTGCCACTTTCAGCCATGCTCGATCCGGCAAGTGCCATCATCTTGCTGGCCGGAATCTATTACGGCGCCATGTATGGTGGTTCGCTGACGTCAATCCTGATGCGGGTGCCGGGCGAAGCAGCGAGTGTGGTTACTTGCCTCGATGGATATGCCATGGCCCGGCAGGGGCGCGCTGGCGTCGCGCTCGGCATAAGCGCCTTCGGCAGTTTCTTCGCCGGAATTGCGGCCACGCTGGGCATCGCGCTGCTCGGCCCGACTTTCGCGGAGACGGCGTTGGCCTTTGGTCCGGTCGAGAAAGCCGCATTGGTTCTCTTCGGCTTGACCATGGTCGCCGGCATCGGCGATGGCCCGTCGATGCGGGCATGGGCCATGATTGGCCTGGGCCTCTTACTGGCCGCAGTTGGCGTCGACCTTGTTTCTGGCGACGAGCGTTACACGTTCGGCATGCCGCAACTCCGCGATGGGTTCAATATCGCCGTCCTTGCCATGGGCGTTTTCGGGATGAGCGAGGTGCTTGTCGCGGCTGAAAAGATTCAGCCACCTGCGCCCATTGCAGCGGTCGGGCGTCGGCTGAAAGACCTGTTGCCGAACCGCCACGACTGGAAGGCCTCGGCTGGTCCGATCGCCCGTGGCAGCGGGCTGGGCTTTCTCCTTGGCCTCCTGCCTGGCGGAGGCGCCCTGATCGCTAGCTTTGCCAGTTATCTTTTGGAGAAGCGCTTGTCTTCCCATCCTGAGCACTTCGGCAAGGGCGCGATTGAGGGTGTCGCAGGTCCAGAGAGTGCCAACAATGCCGCCGCACAGGCCAGCTTCATTCCTCTCTTATGTCTTGGCATACCTTCAAATGCCGTTATCGGCGTCATCATGGGCGCGCTGTTGATGCAGGGGGTGACGCCAGGACCACGGCTCGTCGCCGATCACCCCGAGCTGTTCTGGAGTGTCGTCGCCAGCATGTTCGTCGGCAATGTCATGCTGGTGATCTTGAACGTTCCGCTTGTTCGCATCTTCGTCATGCTTCTGCGCGTCCCGCCGGCTTACATGACACCCTTCATATTGCTCTTCTGCGTCATCGGCGCGTTCAGCATCAACAATAGTTTGTTCGACGTCGCTGCCATGATCGCCTTCGGCTTTCTTGGCTATGGCCTCCGCAGAGGCGGTTTTGATCTTGCTCCGCTGGTGCTCGCCTTCTTACTCGGCACCTTGCTGGAGCAAAACACCCGCCAAGCTCTTATTATCGGGTTGGGGAGTCCAACGGTGTTCTTCTACAGCCCGATCAGCCTCGGCTTTCTTGCCGCGACGATACTAATGCTTTCGCTTCCCGCCATGCGCCGTTTGATGTTGATTGTTAGGTAAGTCGGCTATGTAGGCGCCCTTAGTCCACAGAGCCTGTTTCCAGGGAACGCCGCCGCCAATTCAGGCGCGTCCAAGAGCCCTCATCGTATGGCTCGACCCGTTGCAGTTCTTCAGGTCGTGCCACCTGCGGGACGGGCCAACCCGGTAGTGTTGAGAGCCACGCCTCGTTGTACACCGTATTTTGGTAGCGATACCCTTCGTCAGGCAGGATCGCGACCGTCAATTGGTGGGGATGTTGGCGAGCGTACCATCCTGCGACAAGGATGGCCGCCCCACTCGTCGGGCCAGCGAAAATTCCATGTTCTCGATAAAGACGATGTGTCGCTCCGAACGCCTGCAGGGCCCCTACCCAGTGGACCTCGTCAAAGATTGTGTGGTCGAGGTTGCGCGGCAATATGCTGTTTCCCAAGCCGCGCAATAGACGCGGGCCGGCGACGTGCCCGAACAGCACGCTTCGATGTGTGTCTACGGCAATGGCGCGCATCTCCGGAAATAACATGCGCAAGAAGGTACCCGTGCCACACATAGAGCCTCCCGAGCCAACCGGGCCAACGAGGCAGTCGATCGTGCCGAATTCGGTGACGAGAAGCTCAGCCAATCGTGCATAAGCATGGGGGTTGTCGACATTATCGTATTGGCGCGGCCACCAGGACTGCGGCAACTCAGCGCGAACAGCCTGCAGTCGAGCCAGCCTGGTGTGTTGCGCCCCTGTATGGTCTGCGTCGGGGACAATCTGAACTTGGGCCCCTAGCGCCGAAAGGCGCTGTTGTAGGGGCAAATCGATGAGGCTATCGGCGGTGATAAGTGAAAGGCGATAACCCTTGACCGCGGCCAGCAATGCCAGCGCAAGACCAAAGGTGCCGGACGTGGTCTCGACGATATGGCCACCCGTGACAACTTCCCTGCGCTCCACGGCCCGTTCGAGCATAAAGCGAGCTGGCAGAAGCTTCATCAGCGAAAAAGAAGCAACGATCAAGTTGGGCGATATTCTGGCAAGCCGCGGCAGCTCATAGCCAGCCAGATAATCGAGACGCGAGGATCCCATCATCTCGCGCTCCTCGCGTCCATGCCGAGTTCATAGGTGATGATCTGCGAGTGTCCGCGTGCTTTCAATTGCCGCACGACTTCAATCGCGCGCTCGCGCGTGGTCGATGAAGCACCATCAAACAAAAACCCAGCCAAGGTGCCACTATGCGCGACCTGGAGACCATCGGCTCCAGCCGAAAGGGAGATTGCGCACAGCGCTTCGAAATCGGGCTTTGGTAAATGCCGCTGGCTGATCTTGGCGCTGGCGGTTGCCACTCGTCCAAGCAACTGCGCATCACCGTCTGAGATGGCGCGCTTTGCCAACCCTTTGAGGACCCGAAAGACTTCAATCTCTTCGCTATTATAGCGCGCAGGCGAGGTGAGCACAGTATCTACCGGCCGGGTGGGCTCCAAGTTGCAGCCTACGATCACGAGCGGAGGGAAGGCGAAGCCCAGAAGTTCAAGCATGTAGCCATCGCGCTGGGCAAACAGGATGGGCAAATTCTCAAAAGCGAGAGGATCACTCGCGGTTTCCGCGGAGACAGCCAGCGCAGCTATCGTCTCCGGTCGCAAGATCACCCGAGCAGCGCTCGCTACCGCCCGTATCGTGGCAACGACATCGGATGTGGACGAGCCGTAACCGTGTCCCATCGGAACGGTGCTTTCTATGACGAGATCACCGCCGATATCGGGGCGTTGCAGTCGCTCGAGCGTCAACCGCGCGGCGCGGCTGGCTTTTTCGCGCCCCATTGGACGGGTTGCGATATCTCGACCTGATCGCGGCCAGAAAGCAGCCGTGCTGCCAAAAATTGGGCAAGGCAATGTGACCAGACCGCGGTGCAATCGGCCATCGCTCCCGTCAAATACCCCTTGCAGGATTTCCCCGTGATGTGCCGCGGCCTTGCCGATGCCGATGCCGAGGCGAAGCGAACCTTCGTTTACCGCCCGATCAGACCCGTCATCCGCGCCGATTGCCATTGGCCACCTCCATCGCGACAGGAAAGCGAGGCGGACAGCGCATCGTCACTCGTCAAAATCGACCACGCGGCAAAATGAACATTCAACTGCAAGCTTATCGCGCACGACACCACAGCGTGCCAACTTCAACGCGAACCACGACTTTGGAGGCGCAGCGTGCGTCGCACCCCGAAACAGTAAAGGGCGCAACTCGCCCAGAATGTTTACTATAGTGTGTCGTCTCAAAGTGCACCCTCGGGCGACCTCGCCCTATGGATATGCGCATGGTCGTTGGCCTCAATGTGCAGCGTGTGCGGCGCGAACGCGGCTTCTCACAAGAGGAGTTGTCGTTTCGATCAGGATTCTCGCGCGCTTATTTGAGCGGTCTGGAGGCTGGCAGACGCAACCCTACCGTCATGTCGCTATGGAAGCTCGCAGTGGCCTTGGACGTCACCCTCGAAAGTCTTATCTTCCGCCCGGCGAAATCCGGTGAACGTAAACAGTCTCTCTCAAGCTGACGAGCCAGGTCGGCGAGCCGGGCGGCAGTATTGGATTGGCCATCACCGGGAGCTCGCTCCACCTCCGCGGCCGATACAATGCATCAGGCAGCGGTCATTATTGCCGACGCCAGACTGCTACAGGCGGGGTATTAGGCTAATTTCGACCGGCATTGACGGCGTCCCCAATAGCCCTTTCCGACGATTCCTCACAGCGAATCCTATGACATTCTCACCCTCATTCGAGGCGTGAGCTGATTCACTATCCGGTGCGGCCTGCTGACTTGTAGCGCGACCGTTACGACTAGGTCGGCGCTGAACTCGCCCAGCGGCGATCTTTCGGGGAACGCGGGTTATGAGCCGATACCCGCGTGCTGAAGGCGCACGTACCCAGAATTTCAGCACGCGCTCCAGGTGGCGGCGGGATGAGCCGCCTGCAAAAAGGGAATTCGTCGTGGGACGGATCGCAGATGCCAGGGCAGTCGCTCGAGAGTCTCGCCGGAATGACGACCCCGCGCGAACCTCACTGGCGACGACGAATGGACGGCTGGACCCCGCGGCACTGGCGCTCCTCGCGGCCATTGGCGATCGCGATCGCCGTCACGATTTGGAAGAGGCTGCCAAGGTGTTCAGCTTTCCCCGGGAGGCGGTGCTGCCGCGCGCATGCTGGCCGCTTGGTCGCTGTGGTTCTCCACGCAGGCATGGTGCGATCCTTGCGGTCGCGGGTCTGCTTGCGATTCAGGAGACGGCCGCAGAGCGCTTGAGTTCCTGCTTTACTCGCGAGCTGACCCCTCAAAAGGGGCAGGTGGCATGATGGCTTGCGAAGCGAGTGCGAAGACAATGGCCGCAAAGCTGCATGAACGGTACGACGAGCCGTGGAAAGCCATCACCACGATCGGTCAATGCATGACCAAAGCTCTTTTTGCTGGTAAAGTAGACACCGTAATATTTTGGGCTCTGGTCCATGCCTATTACCGTGCTGCATTGTTCTCTGATACCAAGCTGACAATGGCCCGGTTTTCCGAAATCGTCTTGCCTGATCCAAACGGTATCGACTGACGGCATCTTTAAACTTCCGATGACCCCACCACGACATTCGCCATTCGAGCCGTCGGTGGATTTGCCGCGACGCCGATGTTCGTCGGAAAATCGCCCGGCCCCTGCGTGCACGACGCTTCCCCTTCCTTGCAATTCGGATCTGACATCACGCGCGCCGAACGCGCCATGTCGCAAATTGTAGTGCCATTGATGTCTGCGAAGCCCGAGCAACGACCAGAACTCACCATCTTCTGGCAGTTTCCGGTTCCGAGTTGAATGCAGGCGGACAAGAAGCCGGCATCGACCTTCTGGCCGTCGAATGTCTGCATGGATGCAAGCTGACGCACCACACCGGTGTTGTAGCCGTCATTGGTCAGATTGGCCCAGGCGTTGACCTGTTGCTGCAGCGTAAGACAGCCATAGCCCTCGCGATCGGTGCCCGCATACTTTCGGACATTGGCGTTGTTCAGCTGGAAGATACCGGTACAGCAACTGCCATTGTAAACGCCTTTGTTGCCGCCGGATTCATAACGACCGAGGCCGCCGAGCGAGCACGATGTCGATTTCAGATCGTCGCGCAGGGACGAGTTTCGGACGGCATCTGTAATGTCTTGGGCCGAATAGTTGGTGCGCTCGCAATACTGCCCACGCTGGGCGAGCGCGCCTGAGCTGAGAAATTGGCCAATAACCAGCGCGACCGTGAAGTGCACCTTCGACGTTTTTAACATGTCCAGCTCCAGGGCTCAGTTGATGGAATAGGTGCGCTGGCAGGCGGAAATCTCCTTGCCGCCGACGACCGTGCGAATGGCAATCGTCCCGGTTTTCAGATCGAACTGCGTGTATGAGCTGTCTGATCGGTTCTTTTCAGGAAGGTCCTTGTCGGCATGATCGACGTAGCAGCCGCTCTCGGTCTTGGACGAGACGACTTTTCCATCCTTCATCCCGACGATGCGGAGCGGGCAGATCGACGGCTCGATCTCGGCGCCGCTGGAGTTCGCGCCGCTGTCGCAGCCGCGTACCAGCGCCGTGCTGATGATCACGGTGCGATCGCCGAGCTGATAGGTCGAGGACAAAGCCGTGACGAGAGCATTTCGGCCATTGAGCGGACGCTTGAGCTCGTTCTCGGCATAGGCATTTGCGGACGCAATCACATCGGGCCAGATGACAGACTGCAGGACATCGCTCGCCGACGGCTGCCGAAAATCATGGAATGTCATCGCCCGCCAGGTCGGGGCCCCAGGCTGCGCAGCTGCGGTGCCCGCGATTGCGATCGAACAGAGCGCGATAGCCGGTAGCAAGCCTGTCTTCATGATCTGCTCCTTTTTCCAACAACGGCGGGGGAGGGGAGTCGACCGCGCGAAACCGGCAGCGCTAGTTGTCCGGGCTGAACGGACGAGCCGGGCGCGGTCATGGCGGAATGGGGATGCCGTGGGAGCAGCCATCGACGGCCCGGCCCTTGGCCACCAATCCGGTTTTCACTGTGCGCGACGTGACGTCATAGGCGGCATATGCTGTTGCGGAGGGGATGATTTGCCCGACCGCGCCATCAAGCTCGAGAAAGCAGCCCCGATCGGCATCGAGCACCCGGACCCGGATGCCCTCATAGATGATGAGGCGCATGGGGCAGAGTTTGACGCGGACGCCAGCTTCAGCCTGCTTCGACGTGCATCGGGTCGCGGCGTTGAGGATCGAGAGGACGACGGATTTCGTCGGGCTCCAGATCACGAAATGCGCCTCGGTCGCGGGGGCGTTGCCGCTGGCAAAGCGAAAATCTCCAGCCTCGCGATAGGCCTTGTTGTTGGCCTCGATTTCGTCTTTCCAGATGTCGGCGAAGGTCGCAGTCGCGAGCGATGGCTTTGTCAGATCCGAATAGGAGATCGGTCGCCAAGCTCCCGGATCGGGCGTGCGCTGCTGGGCGTTGACCTCAAGGTGCAAGCCTTGCCAGACAAGGACAGTTGCGATCGGCACGGCACGAAGGGCAGCGAATGGGCATCTGCACGCACGCCACAGCCTCGGCGTCGGCGTCGTTGCCGCCATCTTCGTGATGCGCGTCGCGGTCACTCGTAACGTTCCCGCCACGGCAGGAACCGCCAAGCATCACGCTCGGATTTCTCGCGATTGAGCCAGCCAACCGGCGCGCGCGGAGGATCGACCGTGAGCAGGCGCCAGGCGCCGCCGTGGTGGTAGAAGTTCACTGTCTCGCGCCGAAACGGCTGTTCAGGCGCCAGCCCAAAATCCACCGCGCAATGCACGACGGGGCCGCGATAGCGCGTGATGCGTCCACTCAAGCTGTCGAGAGCGCCAGGCTTGCACCCAAACAGCCGGATACCGGATGGGCGCGTTTCTTGTTCGCCGACGTCGACGCGGCTGAAGTTCGCCCGATGCCAAGCATGCTCGGCTTGCCTCTGCGTGGGATAGGTGAAGGGCTCCGTCAGCACCGGAGCGAAGGTTTCGCGATCAGGAGCATAAGCGAGACGGCCCGGTGTTACGGGATCGGCGTGGTAGAGTGCGTCCGTCGTCGGCAGTCGATTTTTCAGGACGACAACCTGCTGCGACTGGCTGCAAGCCGACACCAGCATCGTGATCACGGCGACGCCGCAGCGCCTGACAATCCGATCCTCTCTCTCGATGCGACATCCCGTCATCGCCGGCGGCCCTCGACCTCTGCCGACGAAGGCGCAGCGTTTCGGCGAAACTCTCCCGGCATCTGGAAGCGGCTAGCCCAGAGTCCGCGATAGGCTTTTCGTGCATCCTGCTCGAGCGCCGCATAGGTTCTGAGTGGCGGTTCGACCGGCACAGCGACGGCCAACCCCTCGCGCAGCATCGTGGCGCCGAGATCGCCATGCTGCGATGAGGCGCAACGCGCCTGGATCACACCGTCGATCTCATGAATCTTGGCGCAGGCGACCCATTTCCCGAGCGTTGCTGAGACGAGCCAGGCAGTCGCCATCACCCCACAAGGCCAGGGCTGACGCCCGAGCGTTGCGCGCTGCGCCGGCGCACAGGCATCGATCCCGTAAAGTCGGTAGACATCGCCGGTCTCGATATCCCGGAATTTCACCCCCTCCATCACCTCGACCCGCAAGGGCGGTGATTGCTGCGATCCCTTCGGCGAATAGAAGCCCGGCGGCTCGGACGGCGCCGTTTGATCGGCCTTGGCCGCGGTGCTCAGATCAGCTGTCACGGCCATAAGCACCGCAGCGCCAAAATGGGCGATCCGCAGCGAGCGGTTGGTTTCGCGACCGCGCTGCGGAGTTCCGCATATGCGCATCATCGCGGCGCCGTCAGATTGGGCGAGCCCATGGGAACGCTATCGCGCAGGCTGCGCAGGATGATGGCATTGGGCTCAGGTGTGTCGGGATACGCCCAGAGACCGGCTTTCGCGCGCGCCGCGACCTGTTGCGCCACGAAGTAGGGCTGATGCACGGGCCGACCGTCGGTCGCGAGCGAGGCGAACCCGAAGCCGGATGCTATCATGGCGGTGCCGAGATCGATCCGGGAACCTGCTCCGGCACCTCCGCTTCGGGTTGCGACGCAGAAGACGAAGACGGTGCGAGAATTCGATGGCGCGGCGGCCCGATGGCATTGCGGCTGCAGATCACGGATCAGCGCGACCAGCATCGCCAGTGAAGCCTCGCCGCAGTCCCGTCTCACGCCGGAAGCGTTCGTGAAGCTCGTTCCGCGCAGACAAGCCTGAACGCCATAGAGGCGATGGACCACGCCACCTTCCGTCCAGCTATCGCCGGTCTCGAAGATCGCGGCTGGAGAAATCGCAAACCAGCGCGCAGCACCTGCGTCCTGCGCCAGACTGCCCGAGGCGACGACGCTGACGAGACCAGCAGTTAGCGTGGTCGAGACGCGCATGTCAGTAGCCCCGCAGCGCGAAATAGAAGCGCTGCTGACCATTGCCGGTGGTGATATCGACGAAGTAGGGCTCGTCCCGGGTCTGCCGCGACTGACTGGGATAGCTTGTCTGGCAACCGCCTTCCGACCCCGAGGTGCAATCGCGCCGCGGCTTAGACAGATCGAGGCAGACACTGCTATTCGGCGAGGATGCAGCTGTAGTTTCGTCGCGCGGGATCGCGCTGTCGGATTGCGTCCAGCCAGCAGGGCAGGGGAGGTAGGGCTCATGCCCAAGGCCGCTGGTCTGACCTTCGGGGCAGGGAGGCCAGCCGCCCCCCTTGGCGAGCTGGCGGAAGAGCTGCTGCATCACCGGCACGCAATAGGGAATGCCCGACCAGCTCGGCGCAGTCGCCACAGCGCAGAGCAGAACCTTGCAGCCGAACGAGGCCTCCTTAGCCACGGACGCGGTGGAGATGAGGCCCAAGCCAACCGCCAGGCTAGCGGCTTTCAGTCGACGTCCAAATGCGGATGTCGTCGCGCGCATTGATCGTGGCATCGTGTTTCCAGCTGTTGCCAATTGTCAGAAGGTCAATATACTGACTAACGACTGATTTGGCGAGAGGCGACTTTCAATGCAGCTGCCGCTTTCGACGAGCGTGATGATGGTGATGCTGGCGGGGCAGGTTTGCGCGGAGGAGGCGAGGGCGCCCGCCAAATTCCAGGACAAGCTGCCGCAGCCGACAGCGACACTCGATGCATTCGGCCGGGTTTTGCCGCTGTTGCAACGACCCTCCGCTATCGATGTCATTGGCGCACGCGACCTTGAGCCGGCCTGCGCATCGAGCACCGAGCTGCCCGCCGGCGAAGCCGAGGCACTGATCCGCAAGATTGCGGCCGAGGAGCGGTTCGACGCCGCTTTCGCAGTGGCCGTCGCCAAGGCGGAAAGCCGCCTGATCTCCACGGCACTTTCTGAAAAGGGTGCCTACGGCCTGATGCAGCTGACGCCTGAGACGGCCGAGCGCTTCAAGGTCGATCGTTGCGAGCCCGCCAGCAATATTCGCGGGGGTTACGCTTCCTGCACCACCTCCAGTCACGCCATGGCAATCCGTTCTACGTGCTCGCCGCCTATAATGCCGGCGAGCAGACGCTGATCGCGCATCGTGGCGTGCCGCCGTTTCCAGAGACCGTCCGCTTCGTTGCCGCGGTCATGAACGATCTCAAAGGCTGGCCCGGCGTCGAAGGCACTGAGAGCCGGTCGCCCAGCGGCGCTGAGTCCGATCGGCGGCCGCCCAAGTACCTTCCCGCCCAAGGTCGTCCCGCGCCCGCCAAGCGGCCAGCGTTGGCGGCCGACTTTGTTATGCATGTCGAATGAGGACGCTGCCGATGCTGCTTTCGAGAAGTCTTCTCCGCGTTACTGGAGCGGCCCTGTCGCTGCTGACGACCGTCGAAGCCCACGCGCAGTCCGGCACGCTGCAGCCGGTTCAGTCGACCCTGAACCAGCTCGTCCAGGCGCTGACCGGTCCGATCTCGACGGCTCTGGCGACGCTTGCCGTCATCGCCTGCGGCTTCTTCGCGTGGGCCGGCCGGCTAACCTGGGGTGTCGCCGGCTCGGTCATATTCGGCATCGTGCTGGTCTTCGGCTCGGCCCAGATCGTCCAGTTCTTCCAGTCGGCGGTCGGACAATGACGGCGCGCGACCTCGAGCAACCGCTGATCACCCCACTGGTCAAGGCGTTGACGCGGGCGCCGACGCTCATGGGCGTGCCGTACCTGTATTTCATGTTCAACGGCGTCGCCTCGTCGGTCTGCTTCCTCGTCTCGCACAACCTCCTGATGCTGTTGGTCGCGATCCCGCTGCATCTCTTCGGCTACGTGCTGACTCTGCGCGACGACCGCATCTTCGAGATCCTCTTCGTCAAATCCTCGCGCTGCCCGCCGCGCTCACGCGCCTTCTGGGGCGCCGACAGCTATCGCGTGTGAGGCCCAAAAAATGGTCGCGCGAGCCCTCCTTGATGAGTTGACCTATGGCTCGGTCTCGCGCCGGGAACGGCCCGTCGCGGCGCATATTCCCTACTCCCGCCATGTCGACGATCACATCATCAGGACGCGCGACGGTCTGGTCATGACGATCCTGAAGCTCGAGGGCTACTCCTTCGAGACGGCCGATATGAGCGCGGTCAACTCGCGGCTGCTGGCGCGCAACGACGTCGTCCGCACGCTCGCCAACTCCCGCTTCGCGCTCGTCAGCCACATCATTCGGCGTGAGGTCGAACCCGCGATCCCCTCGACCTTCGACAATGCGCTCTGCCGTGAGATCGACGGGCGCTATCAGGCCGCGCTCTCGACGCGGCGCATGTTCGTCAACGACCTCTATTTGACGATCGTGCGCAGAGCACTCCAGGGCCAGGCCGGCACGTTCGAGAGTTCGCTGTCACGTCTGCTCAGCCGCAAGGACGCAGGCGGCGAGACTGTCGCGATGCAGACCGCGCTCGGCGAGTTGCGAGATGCTGCGACCGCCGTCCGCGAAACGTTGTCCGCCTATGGCGCCCGCCCGCTCGGCGTCGTCTCACGCGATGGCATCTGGTTCTCGGAAGCCTCGGAGTTCCTGGTTCAACTCGTCAATGGCGGCCTGCCACGGCCGATGCATCTTCCGCGGATGAAGCTCGCTGACGCGTTGTCGCTGAAGCGCATCTTCTTTGGCCGCAATGCCGTCGAAATCCGTGGCGCATCGCCTGACGACACGCGCTTTGGAGCGATGATCTCGATCCGCGAATACCCCGCCCAGACCGGCCCGGGATCGTTCGACAACCTGCTGCGCGTGCCGCACGAGTTCATCGCCACCCAGAGTTTCGCCATCGTCGATCGGCCGGAAGCCGCCAAACAGATCGACCGGGTGTCGCGCCAGGTCGATATGTCCGACGAAGCCGGCTCGATCGTCGCCGAGCAACTCGACGAGGCGAGGGACGACCTCCTCGCGTCCGAGGCGATCTATGGCGAGCATCATATGACCGTGATGTGCCTTGGCCGCGGCATGGCCGAGGTCGGCGCCACGGTGACGGCGGTGGGTGCGGCGCTCACCGACCGTTCGGTGATTTGGACCCGCGAGGACCTCAACTGCGAGCCAGCCTTCTGGGCGCAGCTCCCGGGAAACTTCCCCTATATCGCGCGCAAATCGATCATCTCGTCGAAGAACTTTGCCGGCTTTGTCTCGCTGCATAATTATCCCAGCGGTCGGCCCGACAACAATCACTGGGGCCCGGCGATCTCGGTGTTCGAGACGACCTCGCAGACCGCCTATTACTACAACCACCACATCCGCGATCTCGGCAATTTCACCGTCGTCGGCCCATCCGGCTCGGGCAAGACGGTGTTCCTGTCGTTCATCTCGGCGCAGTCGCAGCGCGTCACGCCGCGACCGAAGCTGCTCTTCGTCGACAAGGATCGCGGCGCCGAGATTTTTATCCGAGCGCTGGGCGGCCAGTACGAGGTGCTGACGCCAGGCGAGCCGACCGGCTTCAATCCGCTGTCGCTACCCGACACCGCGCCCAACCGCGAATTCCTGTTCCAGCTCTTCGCCTTCATGCTCCGCCCGGCCAATGGCGGGGCGCTCAGCGCCTCGGAAGAACAGGTCATCCGCAACGCGATCGGCTCGGCGCTGGCGGGAGGTCGTGACGGTCGGACGCTGCAGGCCTTCTCGACTCTGCTGCGCGGTCGCATCCGCGCAGGGGAGGGCGATTTGCTGGCGCGTCTGGAAAGCTGGATGCGGCCCGATCAGCGAGGCTGGCTTTTCAACAACGAGCAGGACCAGTTTTCGCTCTCGTGCATTTTTGGCTTCGACATGACGCGGGTGCTCGACGACCCGGTCATCCGCACCGCCGCGCTGATGTACATCTTCCACCGCACCGAGGAATTGCTAACCGGCGATCCAGTGATGATCTTCCTCGATGAGGGCTGGCGGCTGCTCGATGACGAGGTCTTCGCCTTTTTTATCAAGGACAAGCTCAAGACCATCCGGAAGCAAAACGGCATCATCGGCTTCGGCACGCAATCAGCCGCCGACATCGTCCGCTCCAAATCCGCCAACACGCTGATCGAGCAAACCGCAACCAACATCTTCTTCCCGAATCCGAAAGCCGATGACGAGAGCTACGCCCAGGCTTTTCGACTGTCGGAGCGCGAGGTCGCATGGATTCGCAACACGGTCCCGGAAAGCCGCTCGTTCCTGATCAAGCATGGCCGCGACAGCGTCATCGCCAAACTGAACCTCGCCGGCATGCCCGATCTGATCAAGGTGCTGTCGGGCCGCACCGAGACCGTCGCCGAACTGGCGGCATTGCGCGCCCGCGTCGGCGACGATCCTGCCGATTGGCTGCCGATCTTCATGGGAAGGAGCGACGCATGAGCGGGATCATCAGACCATGCCTGATCGTCTTCAGTCTGTTGGGCATCGCGCCTGCCTACGCCGCGATTCCGACCAACGATGCAAAACAGCTCGATGAGAAAGCTGCGACCTCGGGCACGACCATCAAGCTCGTCCCGATCACGACGCAACGAAAGACCGCCAATGACGGCGTCAAATGCGCCGTCACCACCGGGAAAAAGGCCGAGGTCAAGGATCCGGCGAGCAAGGCCCAGGCTGGCGCCGGCGCCAAGACGATTCAAGCTTATGCCCCCGCGATGCCGGCGACGCCCGCGGCCGATGCCAAGGGCGGCGCGCTAGCGAGTCAAAACCATTTCAAGACGACCGGCGACATCGTCGGCGGGCTCGAAGCCAGCCGCACGAGTCTGACGAGTGCCCAAAGCGCTTTTCGACAAGCCGGGCAGGAGGTCGGCACAGCCAAGACGGCCATGGCCGCCTTCGACATGAACAGTGCGGCGCGAACCCAGAACGGCCTTGCCTGGATGGGTGCGACCAATGCCACGAACATTTGGGTCACGGCGATCAACGCCCTCAACTTCGCACGCACCAGCGACCGTAGCCGCGGCGCCGGCGGTTTAAGGATGGGTGGTGGGCTCGCGTCGAACGGCACAATCTGCCCGGTCGGCATGATCGGCAGCGGCACGACCGCCGATCCCTGCCGCAGCGCCTCGACCTGCTCGACGACGCCGATCGGTTCAACGCCAGATCCAGCCTGCGTCAGTGCGCGCTTTGTCGACAGCAGCGGCAACGTCCTGTTCTACCTGGCGCAAAGCCAGGAGCAGAACGCTGGCCATATCACTGTGAGAACCGGCGCGGCTCCTTCTGGCACCGGCGTATCAGGCTCGGGACTGACAGCCAGCGAAGTGGCGGCCGCGCTTCAATCCATCACATCCCCAAACCGATAGGAGATTGTCATGCGGATCGCAGTTCTTGCGAGCATCGTCATCCTCGGCCCGAACCTGTGCCATGCCCAGGGGGTGCCGGTCATCGACAATGCGAACCTCGCCAAGGCGCAGGAGATCGCGACTCACACCCAGCAGATCCTGCAGGCCGATCGCGATATACTGCAGTTCACCAAGAAGACGCTGGAGGCTGTCACAGGCGACAAGACGTCGGACGCTCAGGGCAGTCTCGCGCAGATGGCGCTGGGCGGTGGATTCTCCATGGCGAAAGCGCCTTCGCTGGGCTCAGTGATTTCGGGCGGTGCGCTCTCTTTCACCGGCATGGGCTCGACCTCTCAGAACATCGTCTCCGGGCTGATCAACGGCCTGCAATTGGTGAAGACGATCACCGGCCTGACAGGCGGCCAATCGCATCCATCGGACAAGGCCTATTCCAATGCGGTCAATGTCGCGGCGACGCTGTCGGGACTGATCGACTCGACCCAAGGCGCGATTCAGACGCGCTCGAGCGCCTTCGTCCAGGGCGGTCAGCAGATCGGCCAGGCCAAGGATCTGAAGGGCAGCGTCGATCAGAACACGCAAATCCAGGTCCAGACCGGGCAAACGATCAACGAACTCACCGGCGTCGTGAACAACGCAGCCGCCGCGGCAAACCAGCAAAACCTCGATCGGATCGCGTCGGAATCGGCTGCCGCCCGCGCCATGGTTTTTTCGCAGCGCTGAGGGGAAACGTCACCATGCTCGGTCGCGGACCCGTCTTCTATTTTGTCGTAGCATCGAGCCTGGCGGTTGCCGTGCTGGCCTGCATCGTCACCATCGGTCGGCTGGTCATGCCGCAGGAGCCCGTTGCCCAGGTCGCGCCGCAGGCCGATGCCGAGGCAGCTTCTCGCGCCATGACGTTTTCGTCCCCGAAGGATCCTTCGCGATGAAGCGGCATCTCGCGATCATCCTGGGCGCAATCACGCTCGGGCTCATGCTCTCGGCCTGCGCCTACAAGCCGCTGAAGGCGCCGTGCGGCCCTGACGAAAGCGGTCAGCCTTTAGCCTACGCCGCGACACCCTCCTTGCCAGAGCCGTTCGCATCAATCGACCCCTGCGGTCCGATGCAGCCGATCTGAGCCGCCGGCATGGGCAATTTCTCCATCACCACGCTGCTGTCGCAGGTCGATCAGATCGGCCAGAACTATGTC
This sequence comes from Bosea vestrisii, assembly GCF_030144325.1. NCBI lineage: Bacteria > Pseudomonadati > Pseudomonadota > Alphaproteobacteria > Hyphomicrobiales > Alloboseaceae > Allobosea > Allobosea vestrisii. Next base: position 312,041 of record NZ_CP126308.1, read on the forward strand.
TCGACCGCCTATCAGGCGCTCTCGAACGCGGTGACGCAGGGCGGCGCGACCAGCGTCGCAGGCCTCCTGCTGACGCTCTACGTCATCCTGTGGGGTGTCGGCATCTGGCAGGGCACGGCGACGGGCGGTCCGGCCGACCATGCTTTTCGACTGTTTCGCGCCTTCCTGATCTACGCCATGGCGACGAGCTGGAGCGACTTTCAGACGCTGGCCTATCGGCTGATGAACGACGGTCCGTCCGCAATCGGCAATGCTCTGCTCAGCGCTGTGACCTCGGCCAACAGCACGGGCCTGTCCGCCAATCTGACCTCGGTCAACGGCGTCCAGAACGCGTTGCAGAACATGTGGAACACCACGAACAACGCGACCGAAGCCTTCCTGCAGAATGCCGGCATCACCAACTGGGGCCCCTACATTTTTGCCGCCGTCTTTTATGTCGTGATGGCGATCCTGATCGGATTCGCGCTCTTCCTGATCGTGCTCTCAAAACTGTTCATGTGGCTGCTGCTCGCGCTGGCGCCGATCTTCATCCTGCTCCTGTTCTTCGGCGTCACCAGCCGCTTCTTCAGCGGCTGGATGAGCGCGCTGGTGCAGTATTTCGTGGTGCAGGTGTTGGTCTATGCGTTTCTGGCCTTTTACGTCTCGCTGATCCAGCAATCGGTCGATGCGCTGAATGGCGTCGCAGCCTCCCGGAATGCGACCTGGGCGACGATCGGACCCGTCGTGCTGCTCGCGATTATCGGCATCCTGCTGCTCGCCCAGATCAACAACGTCGCGGCCGCGATCGCCGGCGGTTTCCCGATTGGAGCACCGCGCATTGGCGCGTTCTACGCCAACGCGACCGGCTACCGAGCGACGCGCGCAGCCTATGCCCTAGGCGCAGCTATCCGTAACCCGTTCAACCCCGGATCGCTCTCGCGGCGCGAAGAACTCTCGGCCAGTCAGCGCGCCCGCGTCGGCTTGCGCTCGAACCAATGGGCGCAATCGCCTGAATTCCAACGCCTGGCCGCGCAGATCAGCAACCCAGAGACCGGTGCTCGGCCGAGCACGAGGGCGAACTCATGAGCGACGCGACCTCCACCGAACCCGCAGTGAAGCTCGATCCTCGTTATTTCGCCGATGGCGTCACTTGGGAGCATGATCTTGCGCGCCGAAACCGCAATTCCCGCGCGATCGCCTGGATCGTCGCGACGATCATGACCATCGTCGCGCTGGCCTCCCTCGGCACGCTCGCCTTGCTCGTGCCGTTGAAGACCTACGAGCCCTATATGGTGGTCGTCGACAAGACGACGGGCTTTGTCGAGGTCAAGCGGCCGATGGCTGAGGGGCCACTGAGCCAAGACGAGGCTGTCACGACCTTCAACGTCGTGCGCTACATCAAGGCGCGCGAGACCTATGATCCCAAGGCGCTCAAGGACAACTTTGACCTCGCGCAATTGCTGGCGACTGGCGAAGCCGCGCGTGAGCTCACCGAGATTTATTCGCCGGCCAATCCGCAAAACCCCGTCAGGCTGCTCGGGGCCAACACGGTTATCTCTGTCGCGATCAAATCGGTGTCCTTTCCGAACAATCGCACCGCACTGGTGCGCTTTTCGACCGAGGAGAAGTCGGCAACCTCGATCACCACCCGCAACTGGGTCTCGCTGCTGCGCTTCCGCTACACGGCCTCGCCGATGCGCAACGAGTACCGTTTCGACAATCCCCTCGGTTTCCAGACGCTAGAATATCGCCGCGATCAGGAAACCGCACCGTCGCCCGGAACCGTCGGATCGCCCCGATCATGATGGACGTCCGTTTGATCTCGCGTGGCCTCCTCGCGGCGGCGTGGCTCTCGGCCTCGCACGCGCCGGTCTGGTCCGAGGCGGTGCCGGCGCCGGGCCGGACCGATCCACGCATTCGCGACATCGTCTACAACCGCGACAACGTCACGGCGATCGACGCGACCTATGGCACTTCGACCATGATCGTCTTCCAGGACAGCGAGAAGATCGAGACGCTGGCGATCGGCGATTCGATCGCCTGGAAGGTCGAGCCCAACCGCAAGGGCAACATCATCTTCCTGAAGCCGGTCGAGAAGAACGCGCAGTCCAACCTCAACATCGTCACCGACAAGCGGGTCTATTCCTTCGTGCTGCGCTCGAACGAGCGGCCGCCGAAAGGCCAGCTCTACACCGTCCGGTTCCGCTTTCCCGACGACGAGGCCGATGCGCGCTTGCTCTCCGTCGCAAAGGAGCGCGCCGCCAACCCAAACCTCAAGGATCTCAACATCGCCAATGCCAACAGCGACTATGCCTATAAGGGCTCATCGGTGAACAAGCCGCTGGCTGTCTTCGACGACGGCACAAAGACCTGGTTCCGGTTCGAGGGCGAGACGCCGGCGATCTACAGCGTCGATGGCGAGCGCAACGAGGCCTTGGTCAATCATCGCAACGAGGGGCCGTTCGTCGTCGTCGACAAGGTCGCCGCGCAATGGACGCTGCGCAACGGCCAGGAATCGACCTGCCTGTTCAACCGCCGCACCAGCAATCTCCGCGAACCGACGGGCCTCGAGCCCTATGCACCGCAGCGCGTCGGCCAGGCCAAGCGCTGAAGGGGAGGGGAGATGCCAAGACCAGAAGAGTATCGCTCGATCGAGCTGGAGGCTGCGGCCGCCACCGCCGTAGCGCGGTCGCCGACCGCGATCGGCAATCTCCTGAGAATTGGTGTCCCGGTTGGAGCCCTGCTCATCGCGGCCTGGATGATCTCGTCCTCGTTCCGGCAGGGTCCCAAGAATATGACCGCGCCGGACACCGAAGAGTTCCGGACGACGCAGTATCCGGCCCCGTCTCTCGAGACGCCAAGGCCCCAGACAGGGCAGGGAACGATCGTGATCCCGCCCGCTCCGGTCACCCCCGAACCCTCGATCCCACCGCCGCCGGTCGCGCCGCCGCAGGCCCTGCCGGCGCCACCGCCGCCGGAGTTCCTTCCGCCGCCCAGCATCGCCAATGACGACGAGGCCCGTCGCCTCGCAGAACTCGAACGCCAGCGCCTCGAGGAGGAGCGGCGCAAATGGGAGCGCCTGCGCGCGCCGCAGGTCATCACCGACGCGAGCGGCAATGCCGGCGCTCTGGCTGCAGCACCTGACGGTAGCGCCGCCCGCGCCAGCGCCGAGCAGGAAACCGATCCGAACCGGCGCTTTCTGGCTTCGGTCGCCAGCGCGGGCGTCGAAACTGCGAAGGCCACGAAGAACGATCGCATCGATGCGCTGGTCGCGCAGGGGACGACCATTCGCGGCGTGCTGGAGACCGCCGTGCAGAGCGATTTGCCGGGCATGGTGCGCGCCGTCACGGCCGAGAATGTCTGGTCGTTCGACGGCCGCCGCATCATCATTCCGGCCGGCAGTCGCCTCGTCGGGGAATACAAATCGGGCCTCGCCCAGGGCCAGACCCGCGTCTTCATCGTCTGGAGCCGTCTGCTGCGTTCGGACGGCGTCTCCGTTCAGCTCGGCTCCAACGGCGCCGACGAGCTCGGCCGCGCCGGCAACACCGGCTTCGTCGACAACCACTATCTTGAGCGCTTCGGCGCGGCGGTCGTGCTGAGCCTCGTCGGCGGCGTCTCGCAGTTCCTCAGCGGTTACGGCCAGTCCGACAGTAACAACGGCAACGGCTCGACGATCACGACAACCGATCCCGTCACGGGCCTCACCACCACCACGCAGATCGGTGCGAGCGGCACCAATCAGGGTCTGCAGGCGCGCCAGATTGCGGCGCAAAACGTCTCGCAGACCCTGACCAACATCGCCCAGGAGGCGCTGAAAAACTCGATCAACATTCCGCCCACGATCCATCTCGACCAAGGCACCCGCATTACCGTGTTCGTGCGGCGCGATCTCGATTTTGCTGCGCTCTATCCCGACCCGGTCAAGGAAGCGCTCAGGGAGCTTCGTCGTGAACGCAATCAGCCTGCATCGGCCCGTCTTCCTCGATAGGGCGCTCGCTCCTTTGCGGGCCTGGCTCGATGACGATCAGGTCGTCGAGATCTGCGCCAATGGTCCCGGCGAAATCTTTGTCGAGCGTTTCGGGCAAGCCGCGATGGAGCGCTACGACCTGCCTGAGCTGACCGCGGCCGCAATCCGCCATCTCAACGAGCGCGTTGCCGGCCATTCCGGCCAGAGCGTCAATGAGGAGCATCCGCTACTCTCAGCAGCGCTCGCCACCGGCGAACGGTTTCAAGGGGTGCTGCCGCCGGCGACGACGGGTGGCGGCGCCTTTGCCATCCGCAAGCAGGTGATCAAGGAGATGGGGCTTGGCGACTATCGCAAGCTCGGTTCGTTCGACCGGGTCAAGGTCGCGACGGCTGGCGAATTTTCGGACGTAGATCGCGAGCTCTGTGCACTTCTCGACGACGGCAAGATCGAAGACTTCATCCGGCTCGCGGTCGTCAGTCGCTATTCGATCCTGCTCGCCGGCGGCACCTCCTCGGGCAAGACCACCTTTCTGAACGCGATCCTGAAGGAGGTGCCGGCCGACGAGCGGATCATCACCATTGAGGATACGCGTGAGGTTCGCCCGATCCAGGCCAACCATCTGGCACTCGTCGCCTCCAAGGGTGATCAGGGCGAGGCCCGCGTCACGGTCGAGACCTTGCTGCAAGCCTCGATGCGGCTGCGACCTGATCGCATCTTCCTCGGCGAGATCCGCGGGCCGGAAGCCTATTCCTTCCTGCGCGCCATCAACACCGGCCATCCCGGCTCAATCACCACTGTCCATGCCGATAGTCCGCAGGGCGCCTTCGAGCAGCTCGCGCTGATGGTGATGCAGGCAGGGCTGGGTTTGAGGCGCGATGAGATCGTCGCCTACATCCAGTCTGTCCTGCCCATCGTCATCCAGCAGACGAAAATCGGCGGCTGGCGCGGCACGTCGGCGATCTATTTTTCGCGGATGGCGGAGTGGCAGGCGAGCCTCAAGCGGCGGGGAGGCGGCCGTGCTGCGCGTCCATCTCTATAGGGCAGGCATCGCCCTCTTTGGGATCCTCGCCTTCTTCCTGCTCTGGAGCCTGGCTTACGAGATCGTCGTCGCCTGGCGCTGGGCGCCGTCGCGGTTCCCGAGCGAAGGGGCCAGTCGTTGGGCGCTGTTCCGGATGCAGAATGCCGATCGCTCGGCCGGCTTCGCCCTGATTGCCTGGAACCATTTTCAGGCGCGGCTTGGCTATCCGGCGACGCAAAGTGAGGCGCTCATCCGCGCCGGGATCGCGGCGGGCGGCGTCATCGCGCTCGGGCTTGGCGGCTGGCTTTTCGGCTATATCAACCGCCGCCAGATGCCCTTTGGCGCCGCGCGTTTCGGCACCTTGCTCGAGGCAGCTAAACAGGGGTTGACCGGAAAGCAGGGCATCATTCTCGGCACGATGGGCGGCGTCACGATCCGGTCCGATGAGCCTGCTCACATTCTCGTCGTAGGGCCGTCGCGCTCGGGGAAGGGGACCGGCTTCGTCCTGCCCAATGGCTATCTCTGGCAGGGGTCGGCCGTGTTTTTCGATCCGAAGCGCGAGAATTTCGAGGCGCTCGCCGGCCATCGCGAGCAGATGGGCAACAACGTCTTCATGTTCTCACCGGGCTCGCGCGACACCCATCGTTACAATCCCCTCGACTTCGTCCGCCGCGACGAGTTGATGGCGACTGACTGCCTCGTCGTCGCCTCCTTCATCATGCCCGAAAAGGCCGACGACACCTGGGCAGGCGCCGGCCGCCTGCTGCTCTCGGCCCTAATCGGCTACGTGCTGAGCTCGCCGCTGACCGCACAGGCCCAGCACATGCGCTCGGTCGCGCGCATGACCACCACCGGCAAGGACATCTCGTCGGTCCTGCGCGCCATCGTGGAGAAGGAAAAAGCTCATCTGCCGAGCTGGGTCACCGATAGCTTCAACCAGTACATCGCGCTCGAGCCCGAAACCCGGAACTCGGCCGTCTTTAATCTGAACATGGCGATGTCGCTCTGGAACAACGGGCTCATCGCAGCGGCGACAGAAACGTCGGATTTCGACATCCGGGAGCTGCGGCGCCGGCCGATGACCATCTTCATCGGCTGCACCATCGCCGAACTCGCGATCTTCCGGCCGCTGATCCGTATCCTGTTCCAGCAGATCCACGACATGTTGATGGCGCGGCTGCCTGGCGCCGATGAGCCGCATCAGGTCCTGCTCATGCTCGATGAGTTCTATCATGTCGGGCGCATGGACGCGCTGATCTCAAAAATCACGATCAGTGCCGGCTACGGCTTCCGCATGTGCCTGATCCTGCAGGACCTCGCCCAGCTCGACGAGCTCTACGGCAAGAACACCCGGATTACGACGGTCTCGGGTTCACAGGTCAAATTGTTCATCCAGATCAACGATCTCGAGACGTCGGAATTTGTCTCGGAAATGCTGGGCGACACCACCCAGGTCTACAAGACACCCGTGATCCGGCCGGGGCAGGGGCTGTTCGCGCCCCGCGCCTGGGCGCCACACTATACCTCCAGGCCGCTGCGCTCGCCTGTCGAGCTGCGCGAGATGTCGGCGCGGACCGCGATCCTGATGGTGAAGAATTCGAGGTCGTTCGAAGTCACAAAGATTCGACACTATCGCGATCAGCCATATCGGCGGCATCAGCGCTCGGTATTAAGCACGCCAGTTTTGCCAACTTTGATGGCTTGGGTGGAGGAGCTTGACGCCGCAGGGCAGCGCGCGCGCACAGCTGCTGCTTCGCGTGGGGATCATCAGAGCGTCGTCGCCGCCGCGAGCGAAACACAATCCCAATCGTCGCATCAGCAGTTCGAAAGCTCGGGACTGGAGCAGCCGACTGAGCTCGCAGTGATGGCCGAGCGGCCTTTGCAGATAGCAGTGCCCGCGCAAACGCGCTCACGAAAGCCATTATCGCTGGGCAGCCGTAGACCTGAATTCCAGTCGGAAAGTTGCAATCTGCGCCATGTCTTGTCCGCAACGGAGGTCGCCCAGACAGCAGGATTCAGCGAGATGATGGGTAGCCTGAGCGCCTGCGGCTCAGACGACGCCAAGATATCAAATGCACGTTCGGACTTGGATCGACTTGAGCAGAATTTCGGCGACGATGATCGGGGTTAAGTGGATTTTGCGCCATTAGCCGCGCTTGTTCGATGCCATGGCATGCATCAGCTTGGCGCCACCCCGGGCATTCGGCGATTACCCGAAAGCCGACATTGGACCTCCTAGCCGTCACTCGATGTAGGCCGCACTCGATCCTATTATTTCAACTCGGAAGACCAGCCGAAATCGACAAAAATCGGCCCTACTGTCATAGCAAATGCTGCATCACGGAGGGGCTTGTCGGCGGCGAGGGCTTCGCGGTCGATGCCAGTCTGATCAAGGCCGATGCCAATAAGCAGCGCTCGGCGGAGGCCTCCGAAGTGGTCGACTGGGACGATCTCGCCCGGACGCGTCGCTCTGTCTGCGAGTATCTCGACACGCTCGACGAGGCCGCCTGGGGCGCGGCCAGCGAGGCAAAGCCGAAGTTCGTCTCGCGCTCTGATCCAGCGGCACAATGGACTGGAGCCCTGAAGGGGCACGCCTTCTTCGCCTACACTACCAACTATCTGATCGACCTTGACCACGCTGTCATCGTCGATGTCGAGGCCAGTCGCGCCATCCGGCAGGCCGAAGTCGGCTCGGCCCGGCCATGCTCGACCGAACGCAGGAGCGCTTCGGGCTCTGGCCGGCCAGATTAGCTGCTGACAGCGCCTATGGCTCAGCCGAGAACCTCGCCTGGATGGTGCACGAGCGCGGGATCGAGCCGCACATTCCGGCGTTCGACAAACCCCAGCCCAGCGACGGCACCTTCAGCCGCTCCGACTTTACCTATGATCACGCCTACAATCTCTACACCTGCCCGGGCGGGAAGGAGCTTCACCAGTATCGCAGGCGCCTCAGCATTGGCCGCGACGGTGTCGACCCCGAAGGCTTCATGCGCTACCGCGTCAGTAAATTCGACTGCGACGCTTGCTCACTGAAGCCGCAGTGCTCGCCCAACACGCCGGCTCGCAAGATCCTGCGCTCGATCCACGAGGGCGCTCGCGACATGGCCAGAAACGAATTCCATCTCGCTGCAGCAGCCCAGAACCTCAGGAAGCTCGCAAAGCTTCTGTCGGACGGGCCGCAGGTCAAGGCCGCGTGAAGGGCCAAAGCCCTCGCTGGCAAATCGCAGCTCGTGATCGACTCGCTCGCAGGCCGACTTTTTCAACGATATCCGTCAGTTGCGGACGTTAGCTTATCGCGCAGAAGCGGACATCCGAAGCTATGACGTTGGGACAACTGCCGCCTCTGCGCTGAGGTGCCCAATACCAGGTTTCAAGCTGCCGGATTTAGAGATCTTCGAAATTTAAGTTTCGGAACAACCAAACCCTTACCGTGGGAATGGCAAATCTTGCGGAAATCATCCAACCGCTCTGCGAAATTGCGGGCTAGCTTGCTTCTCCGACTCGATACATCGGCAGCGTAGGAGAGGACGCAAACTGCGGCCTCTCCCAGGGCGGCGGACCGGCTATCCCCGCTATTTCAGGACACCAGCCTCCCGGAAGGCCTTTTCTGCACCCGGATGCAGGGGCACTGGCTGCGCCTTCCAGGCCGTCGCGGGGTCGTAGCGACCCATGGCCTGGTAGATGTTCGCCAAGCGTGGCTTATTGGCGATGATCGCCTTGGTCATCGCATAGACGAAATCGTCCGGAAGCTCCGAAGAGACCAGGTAGATGTTGCCCATCGAGGAGACGGAGATGTCTCCGCTCTGCAGCTCCGGGAAGGTGCCGGCCGGGATGGTGCCCTTCGAATAGCCGAACTTGTCCGTCAGGGCGTTCTGGAGCTCCGCCGGGAAGGCGGCGAACTTCACCTTGCGGCGGCCGTCGACGATCTGGCTCGCCAGGCCCGATGGGATTTCGCCTGCCGTCCAGAGCACGCTGAACTGGTTGTCGTTGAAGCCCTGGATCAGCTCGCCATAAGCCGAGATCACCACCTTGCCGCCGCCCGCGCGGATCTTAGCGAAGGAATTTCCGTAGTGCTCGAGTGCGCGCTGCAGCGTCAGGTGCTCGGAAGTGGCGGCCGAGGTCACGCCGATGGTCAGCTTGGGATCGGCGAGGATCTCGGCGAGCGAGCGTTTCTCCTCCACCGGCACATAGATCATGAAATAGACGTCGACGCCGGTCGAGCCGAGCGTGCGCAGCTTGTCGTGCTTTTGCTTGTAGGGCTCCTCGCCCTTCAGGGCGGCGGCGCTGAGGAAGTCGATCCCCATGCCGATCTGGCTGATTCCGGCCTGGATCTTGCTCGGATTGTCCTTGCCGCCACCTGGGACGATCCGGATGTTGACCCCGGGGTTCGCCTCCATGACCAGGGTCGAGACGCCGGTGGTCTGGGTGAACCAGGCACCGCCCGGCGAGCCGGAGGTCCATTCGAGGTTCTTGCTCTGGGCCGCGGCCGGCAGCGGGGCGGCGAGGGCGGCGCCGATGAGCGCCAGCAGCGAGAGACGCGGGAGGAAGCGTGACATCCGTGAGGCTCCGTTCGATATGAGGGTTGGGGTTCAGGCGGCGTCTTGTGCTTCGAACTCGGCGAGTGTCCTCTCGTCGGCAGGGTAGAGGCCGACGAGTTGCGCGCGGGCGGCGACGCGCTTCTGCACCCAGAGTTCGAACCGGTTCTGCTTCTCGCCGCCGACGGCGATCTCGCCGGCGAGTTCGGGCGGGACGACGAGGACGCCGTCCTCGTCGGCGACGATCAGGTCTCCCGGCCAGATCGCGGCGTCGCCGCAGCCGATCGGCTCGCCCCGGCCGGCGAAGCTGAGCCCGCCGATCGAGGGCGGGGAGGCGGTGCCGCTCGCCCAGACCGGCAACCCGACCTGGCGCAGACCCGGCAGGTCGCGCACGACGCCGTCGCTGACGATCGCCCTGACGCCCTTGAGCTTGAGCCGGTCGGCGAAGATGTCGCCGACGGTGCCGGCGGCGGGATGGCCGCGCGCATCGATGACGACGACGCTGCCGGGCGGGGCTGCATCGATCGCGGCCGGCAGGGCGCCGGGCCAGCCGTAGCTCGCCGGCACCGCCTTGTCGTCGCGTGCCGGCACGAAGCGCAGCGTGAAGGCGGGGCCGCAGACAGCGTTCTCGCCGACCAGCCGGCGCGGGCCGGCAAGATAGCTCTGGCGCAAGCCGTGCTTGATCAACTGGCTCGACAGGGTCGGCGTCCCGATCGCAGCGAGGCGGGCCTGGATGTCGCTCGTCATCGCCGGGCTCAGTCGAAGACCGGATCGACCGGCACGCGATAGGCCGCGACCAGCCGGTTGGTCTCGTTGGCCATGCCGATCACCGCGACGAGCTCGGCGAACATCTCCTCGCTCATCCCGGCCTTGCGGGCGGCGGCGGTGTGGCTGGCGATGCAGTAGGTGCAGTTGTTGGTGACGCTGACCGCGAGATAGACCAGCTCCTTGGTCAAAGGGTCGAGCGCCCCCGGCGCCATCACCTCCTTGATGCTCTCCCAGGTCCGCTTCAGCGTCTTGGGATCGCGGGCGAGGTATTTCCAGAAATCGTTGACGTCCGGCAGATTGCGGCTGCGCTTGATGTCGTCGATCACGGCGCGCGCTTCGGGCGAGGCTTCCTCGTAGGAAACCGGCTTCGGCCTGCTGCTCATGCTGCGTTCCTCCCTTGTTCGATCGGCCCGGCCATGTCGCCGAGCGTCACCGGTTTCACCGGCATGCGGATGCGCAGATAGCCGATCTCGGACGGCGAGCGGCCGGTCAGGGCCGCCATCGTCTCGCCGAGGCTGTGGCCGCACATGCGTCCCTGGCAGGGACCCATGCCCGCGCGCGTGAAGGCCTTGAGCTGGTTCGGCCCCTGGCACTGCTCGGCGACGGCCGCGGCGACTGCTCCACGCGTGACCTCCTCGCAGCGGCAGAGCAGCGTGTCGTCGTCGCCTGGGGCGAGGAATTGCGGCGCCGGCCGGTAGAGCGCTTCGAGGAAGGGTCGGATCGCGCTCTCCCGCCGCAGCCTGGCGAAGGCCGGAGCGGCTTCACGCTCCGCGGCGTCCAGCGTTAGGCGGCCGAGATCGGCGATGGCGGCGAGCGCCGCGATTTCGCCGGTGAGCTCCGCACAGGAGGCGCCGAGGATGCCGCCGGCATCGCCGGCGATCAGGATGTCGTTGCGGCTCGAGCGGCCCCAGCGATCACGCTCCGGCCGCCAGCAGCGCTGGCTCTCGTCGAAGACATGGCGGCAGCCGAGCGCCATGGCGAGATTGACGTTGGGGATCACGCCCTGATGCAGGAAGACCGTCTCGGTCGCGATCTCGCCGTGCTCGGCGCCGGCTTGCCAGCGCACGCTGTGGACGGCGCTCTCGCCCTCGATCCGCAGCACCTCGACATGGCGCACGACGCGGATGCCGGCGCGCCTGATCTCCGCCAGCAGGCTAAAGCCCTTGTGCAGATAGGACGGTGCCATCAGCGCGCCCGGCAGATGGCGCAGCGCCTTCAATCGCGCTCCTCGCGGCGTCGTGTCGAGCAGGGCGGCGACCGGCACGCCGGCGCGGGCATATTGCGCCACCACGAGATAGATGAGCGGCCCGCTGCCGGCGAAGACGGCGCCGGGCGCGGCGCTGGACGCGGTCTTGAGCAGGATCTGGGCCGCGCCGGCCGTCATCACGCCGGCCAGCGTCCAACCGGGAATAGGGAAGGGGCGTTCCATCGCCCCGCCCGCGACGATGATCCGCTTCGCCTGGAGGCTCTGCGGGCCGTCGGAACCGGTGAGGTCGAGCGTGCCCTTCTCCTCCTGCCAGACCAGCGAGCTCGGCCGGTAGTCGGCGCCGCAGGCAAGGAAGCGCTCCGCCAGCGTCCGTCCGGCATGGTAGTCGGGGCCGAGCACGAAAGCCGGCAGTGGGGCCGGCTCGGTGACAGACCGGAAGATCTGGCCACCCGGAGCCGGCTGCTCGTCGCTCACAGCGACGACGAGCCCGTGCCGGCGGGCGGTGATGGCCGCCGCCATGCCGGCCGGTCCCGCGCCGATGATGGCGAGATCGACGTTCGCGCTCATGCCTTGCTCCCGCCGACTGGGAGGAGGGCCGCGCCCTGTTGCGGCTCGACTGAGATGCCGGCGCGGACGCGCTCCTGGCAGGCCTGGCGATTCGGGCGGCCGTCGATGGTGACGAGGCAGTCGAAGCAGACACCCATCATGCAATAGGCGGCGCGCTCGCGCCCGCCGGCGGGCGTTGTGCGGAGCGGCCCGAAGCCTTCGCGCAGCAGCACGGCCGCCAGCATCTCGCCCTCGGGCGCGCTGACGGCGCGACCGGCGAGGACGATGCCGACCAGAGGCCGGTCAGGCTGCGCGAGTTGCTTGAACATGGAAACGGGCCGGGGAGAAGGGCAGGGCGATATCATCGGGCAGTGCGCCGGTGCGGATGGCGTCGGCGAGCGGGCCGGCATGGAAGGGGGCGAGCGTGACCCCGCTATGGACCGAGGTCAGGAAGGCCTGCGGATGACTGGCCGAACGCTGGTAAATCGGCTGCCCGTCCGGGCTCATCACCCTGAGCGCGCCCCCAGGCGCGCACGGCCCTGACATCGCGCAGGAAGGGGAAGGCGGTGGTGGCGCGCCGCGCCGTGTCCTGCAGCACGTTGCGCGTCGTCGCCTCATCGAAGCCGGACTCCTCGGAGGATTCGCCGCAGATCAGTCCGCCATCGGCGGTCTGGCGGATGAAGCTGATGCCGCGCGGCATGAAGGGGCGCAGCTTCTCGGTGATCAGGATCTGGCCGCGCACCGGCCGCACCGGCGCCTCCAGCCCGAGCTGCGGCGCCAGCCTTGCATTGCCGAGCCCGGCGGCGAGCACGAGGCGATCGGCATGGCCTTGGCCGGATGTGCCGACGATGCGAAAGCCTCCGGCCGCCGGCGCGATGGTCTCGACGCGGGCGCGCGGCACGTAACGTCCACCACGCTTCTGGAAGGCGGCGAGAAGTGCGCGCAGCAGGCGCAGTGGGTCGACCATGCCGTCGAGCCTGCAGAAGGTCGCCCCGGCGACGCCCTCGCCGATCATCGGGAAGTCGGCCCGGAGGTCGGCGAGGCTCGCGCGCGAATACCCGCTCGGAATCTGCGAGCGTACCTCGGCCACCTCGAGCTGGCCGGCGCGCTTGTCGAGTTCCTCGGGCGTGAAGCAGCAGAAGAAGGCGCCGTCCTGCCGGAAGCGCAGGTCGATGCCGGTCTCGTCGGTCAGCTCGGCGGCGAAACCGCGCCACGCCAAGGCGGCTCGGCGGGTCAGCTCGGCATAGGGCGGGCTCGCCAACCCTTTGCCCTGAACCCAGACATTGCCGAGATTGCCGCGGGCGGCGCGGTGAGCGACATCGCCCTCGTCATAGAGGGTGACGCTCGCCCCGCCACGCACGAGACCGAGCCCGATCGCGGCGCCAACCAGCCCGCCTCCGACGATCGCGATCTCGGTGCCCGCTGCCATGGCGCGTCTCAGCGCTCGTCCTGGCGGAAGCGGCGCGGCCGCAAGCCAGCATGGAACCAGTTCACCAGCGAGACCGCGTCATAGACCGGCACGCCGAACTTATCGACGATATCGGCGCTGTAGGGCGTAAGATTGGTGCATTCGGAGACGATCGCGCCGACATCCGGATGCTCGCGCAGTAGGCGGCCGGCCGCCTCCAGCACCTCGGCCCGCAAGGTGTCGAAGGGCACGCTGTTGTCGCCGTCGCGGATCGAGCGAACGAACTCGCTATCGGCGGGCATGCCGACGACCGGGGTGTCGGCGGCGACGCCGACGCCCTCGAAATAGCGCCCACTCAGCGATGCCGCGTTGTAGGTCAGAACGCCGACGCGCTTCGAGGCCGGGATCAGGCGCTCGACCATCGGCACCTGCAGCAGGGCGCTGGTCGCGACCGGCACGCTGCAGAACTCGGCGAGCTCGCGCTGGTAGATCGAGAGGAAGCCGCAGGTGGTGGTGATGCCGTCGACGCCCGCGTCGATCAGCTCCTGCGCCGCCGCCTTGAACTTGTCGAGCAGGTCGACATTGTGCAGGTCGGTCATCCGCGCCGGGATCGCGTCATGGACGATGCGGTATTGCACCGGGAAGTCCCAGGTGCCGGCATGACCGATATCGCCGAGGAAGCGCTCGAAATAGGAGCGCACCATCAGGATGCCGACGCTCACGCCGTAATAGGTCTTCTTCCGCTCGTTCAACGCAGTTCTCCTTCGGCATGGCTGACCAGCGCCGGCTTGAGCGCGGGCGCAGTGCCGCGCGCGATCGCGATGCGGCTCATCAGGATGGTGGCGCCGACCAGGGCGATGCCGGCGAGCCCGCGCTGCCAGACCGGCACGACGTAGCAAAGCGAGCACAGGCTGCCGGCGGTGACATAGGCGAGGCGCAGCCAGGCGGGCAACGGCCCCCAAGTGTAGCCGACGAGGCCGGCCGAGATCAGCACCAGCCCGGTCGCGAGCGCGATGGCCGTCGAGACGATGTTGAACAGCGAGCCTTCGAGGATCAGGCCCGGCTCGTAGATATAGGCCATGCCGGTGACGAAGCCGCCGAGGGCGAAGCGGCAGGCATACCAGCCGGTCGTCATCGGCGGGGCGCCGGCGATGGTCGCCGCTGCATCGGCTACGGGCGCGACCGGCGGCGAGGCGTCGGCGAGGACGGCGAAATAGAAGATGAAGAGATGGATCGCGATCAGCGGCACGCCGTGCTCGGCGATCAGCGGCGCGCCGATGGCGGCGGTGATGATGTAGGCAGGCGTCGTCGGGATGCCGACGCCGAGGAACAGGCAGGTGCCGGCGATCAGCACCGCCAGCAGCAGCAGCGAGCCGCCGGCCGCCGCCTTGATCATGCCGGTGAAGGCGAGCAGCAGGCCGGTCGCGGTCAGCGCCGCGGTGATGATGCCGGCCGAGGTCACCGCGACCGCGATCATCGAGATCAGGAAGCCGCCGTCGCGTAGCGCGATGAAGAGCTCGCGCGGCCCCATGCGGGTATGGCTGCGTAGCGCCGCGACCACGACTGTCGCGATCGTCCCCCAGAAGGCAGCGAGATAGGGCGAGAAGCGCATCATCATCATCGTCACCAGCAAGGCGAGCGGCAGGACGAGATGGGCGTCGCGCGCGAGGTCGGACAGGCTGGGCAGCATGTGGCGCGGGATCGCGCCGATGCCGAGCTTCTTCGACTCGTAGTGAACCGCGGCGAGGATATTGACGTAGTAGAGCGCTGCGCCCATCGCCGCCGCGACGATAATCGCCGAATAGGGTACGGCGATCATCTCCGACATGATGAAGGCGGCCGCGCCCATCACCGGCGGCACCAGCGGCCCGCCGACGCTCGCCGCCGCCTCGATTCCGGCGGCGAAGACCGGCCGGAAGCCGAGCCGCTTCATCAGCGGGATCGACATCGAGCCGGTGACCACGACATTGGCGACGGAGGAGCCGCTCATCGTGCCGAACAGGGCCGAGGAGATCACCGCGACCTTGGCCGGCCCGCCGGTGAAGCGCCCGCCCGTGAGGGCACCGAAATTGCCGAAGAGCCGGCTCATGCCGCTCGCCTGCATCAGCGAGCCGAAGATCAGGAAAGAGGCGACGATGGTCGCGCTCATCACTGTCAGCGAGCCATAGAGACCGCTGCCGACCGAGAGGAAGTTGATCTCGGTGATGTGGGCGAAGGGCAACTCGCGATAATACCAGGCGCCCGGCAGGAGGTGGCAGATCGCCATGTAGCCGATCACCGCGAGGACGAGGCCGGCGAGCGTGTAGGAGATCGAGCGTCGCGTCGCCTCGACCACGGTCGCGACCATGATCGTGCCGAGTACGTACTGCACCGGCGTCAACGGATCGATGAAGCTGGTGCGCTCGTAGATCTGTTCCTGATTCAGATAGATGTAGACGTTCGGCACGAAGGCGCAGATCGCCAGCACGAGGTCTAGGACGCTCGGCCGGCTCTTTGGGGAATGCTGGGTCGCGGGGAAGAGCAGGAAGACCGGCGGCACGAACAGCGCCAGATGGATCGCGGCGAGCTCCAGCGGCTCAGGGTAGCCGGTGCCGGCGAAATAGAGATGGACCAGCACCGCGGCCACCGACCACAGGCCGAGAAGAACGCCTGGAATTCCGTCTATCCGCCGCATCGTTCGTTGCCCCCGAGCGCAGCCGCCATGCCGGACATGCATCGACCAGAACCAGGGGAGGAACGTCGGACTTGACGTGTCCCTACTTTTGTCGATTGCATACAATAATCAAGACAGCTAAGTTTCGTGTCGTCAATTCTCTTTGACGCGCAATTTTCGGAAAAAAATTCTCCGCACCGAATGGATCGTCCGTTCAGGCGGACAACTCCCGGTTGCCTGAAGAGTGAGTATGATCTTGCAGGGAATCGGGGATGCCGGGAGCGGCGCGAAAATGGAGGCGGAAGCGTGACGGTGCCGTTCAGCCTGCCGATGCTGGAAGCCTCAGTGCGACGTGTAGCGGCCCAGCCGCTGCCCCAGCAGATCGCAGCCCATCTGCGCGAGCTGATCATCCATGACGAGCTGAAGCCGGGGGAGCGCGTCCGCGAGCAGCCTCTGTCGCTGGAGCTCGCCGTGTCGCGCACGCCCTTGCGCGACGCCCTGAAGATCCTCGCGGTCGAGCGGCTCGTCGACCTGCACCCGAACCGCGGGGCGACTGTCGCCAATCCGAGCGTGGAACAGCTGCGCGACCTGCTGCGGGTCTACTCGACCATGGAGGGGCTTGGCGGGCAGGTGGCCTGCGAGCGTGCCGTGCAGGCCGATATCGATGCCGCCCACCGCTGGCACCAGGAGATGGTCGGGGCCTTCGAACGGCGCGACAAGCTCGGCTATTTCCGCGCCAACCAGGCCTTTCACCTCGGCATCATCGGCGCGTCGCGCAACGCCTCGCTGATCGAAGTGCACGGCCAGCTCAATCTGCGCCTGCACCGCGTGCGCTACCTCGCGATCATGCAGCGGAAGGACTGGACCTTCGTCAGCAACCAGCACGAGGCGATCATTGAGGCGCTCGACAAGCGCGACGGCGCTTTGCTCGGCCGGCTCCTCGTCGAGCATTTCTCCAGCGCCTGGCGGGCGCTGGACCTGCTCGAAGCCCAGCAGGCGACGCTGGCCGGCGCGCCTGCCGCAGCGCAGCTTTAAAACGCCGGAGGACGAGATGCTGCCGCAGCCCGACCGACCGACACTGGCGACACATTGGGGTACCTACCGGGTCCGGATGGAGGCGGGGCGTCCCGTCGCGCTCGACCCTTTCGAGGCCGATCCCGACCCCTCGCCGATCGCCTCGGCGATGCTGGAGGCGCGTACCGCCCCGGCGCGTATCCTGCGGCCGGCGGTGCGGCGCTCCTTCCTGGAACGGGGTCATGCCGCCGGCGGGGAGGGGCGCGGCGGCGAGCCCTTCGTCGAAGTGGGCTGGGATGAGGCGCTGGCGCTCGTCGCAGGCGAGCTCGACCGGGTGCGCAGCCGGCATGGCAACGGCGCGATCTATGGCGGCTCCTATGGCTGGGCCAGCGCCGGGCGTTTCCACCATGCGCAGAGCCAGGTCCACCGCTTCCTCAACACCATCGGTGGCTATACCCGTTCGGTCCAGAACTACTCCTTCGCCGCCGCCGACACGATCCTCCCGCATGTGATCGGCGATCGCCGGGGCCTCGCCGGCGGCCATACGCCCTGGCGGCTGTTGGCCGGGCATGCAGAACTGATCGTGATGTTCGGCGGCGCCTCGCCGAAGAATGCGCAGGTCTCCTCCGGCGGGCTCAGCCGCCACGCGTTGCGCGAGGGCATCCTGGCCTGCCGCGACAAGGGCGCCGAGCTGGTCTCGATCAGCCCGATCCGTGACGACACGGCGCTGGAGGCGGGCGCGCAATGGTGGGCGCCGCGACCGCAATCGGATGTCGCGCTGATGCTCGGCCTTTGCCACACGCTACTGAGCGAGAACCTTCACGATCGCGGCTTCCTCACGCGCTGCACCACCGGTTTCGACAAGGTCGAGGCCTATCTGACCGGCGCTGCCGACGGCACGCCCAAGACGGCGGACTGGGCCTCGGCGCTCTGCGAGGTTCCGGCCGACGACATCCGCGCGCTCGCCCGCAAGATGGCGGCGAAGCGGACCTTCGTCATGATGTCCTGGTCGCTGCAGCGCGCCGACCATGGCGAGCAGCCCTATTGGATGGCGATCACGCTTGCGGCGATGCTCGGCCAGATCGGCCTGCCGGGTGGCGGCTTCGGCTTCGGCTACGGCTCGGTCAACGGCGTCGGCAATGCCGCGCAGGAGATCACCTGGCCGTCGCTGTCGCAGGGCGACAATCCGGTCGCCGACTTCATCCCGGTCGCGCGCATCGCCGACATGCTGCTCGATCCCGGCGGGGCCTATGACTTCAACGGCGAGCGCCGGGTCTACCCCGATATCAAGCTGGTCTACTGGGCCGGCGGCAACCCGTTCCATCATCATCAGGACCTGAATCGCCTGGTCTGCGCCTGGCAGCGGCCGCAGACGATCATCGTGCACGAGCCCTGGTGGACGGCGACCGCCCGCCATGCCGACATCGTCCTGCCCGTCACCACCCAGCTCGAGCGCAACGACATCGTCTGCGCCAATCGCGACCTGATGCTGGCGGCGTCGCACAAGGCGGTGGATCCGGCCGGCGAGGCGCGCGACGACTACGCGATCTTCTCCGGCCTTGCCGCACGGCTCGGCGTCGAAGAGGCTTTTACCGAGGGGCGCGACGAGGAGAGCTGGCTGCGCCAGCTCTACGGGCTGGCGCGCCAGCGCATCGCCGCGGCCAATCTCGACATTCCGGATTTCGACAGCTTCTGGCGCCAGGGCGTGACCCTGCTACCGGAGCCGGAAAACGTGAAGCCGCTGCTGGCCGATTTCCGGGCCGATCCACCGGTGCATCGGCTTGCAACGCCCTCCGGGCTGATCGAGCTCTTTTCCGAGCGGATCGCCAGTTTCGGCTACGAGGATTGCCTGGGTCACGCCGCCTGGCTGCCGTCGCAGGAATGGCTGGGCGCAGCCGCAGCGGAGCGCTTTCCGCTGCATCTGATCTCGAACCAGCCGGTGACCAAGCTACACAGCCAGTACGACCATGGCAGTCAAGCCCGCGACAGCAAGATCGCCGGGCGCGAGCCGGTGCGGATGCATCCGCAGGACGCAGCAAGCCGAGGCATGAAGGATGGCGACGTCGTCCGGATCTTCAATGATCGCGGCGCCTGCCTCGCCGGCCTGCGCGTTTCGGACGCGCTGCGCCCCGGCGTGGTGCAGCTCTCGACGGGGGCATGGTTCGATCCGCTCGAGCCTGGCAGGCCGGGAACGCTCGACAAGCATGGCAACCCGAACGTGCTGACGCCCGATCGCGGCACCTCGCGGCTGGGGCAGGGGCCGAGCGCCCATTCCTGCCTCGTCGAGATCGAAGCCTATCGCGGGCCGCTGCCCGAGATCACCAGTTATGCGCCGCCTGCAATCGTGCCGGCGGGCGTCGAAAAACCCGAATGAGGATAGCCGTGTCGACGACCGAGATCCGCCGCATCGATTCCAATGGCCGCCGCAGCCGCGTCGTCGTCCATAATGGCACGCTGCATTTCGCCGGCCAGGTCGCCGACGATTTCAGCGGCGACATCGGCCAGCAGACACAGCAAGCGCTCGCCCGCATCGACAAGCTACTGGCCGAGGGGGGCAGCGAGCGCAGCAAGGTCCTCAGCGCCACGATCTGGCTCAAGGACATGGCCGATTATGCCGGGATGAACGCAGTCTGGGACCGCTGGATCGATCCCGACCACGCTCCGGCCCGTTGCTGCGGAGTCGTCGAGATGGCCGATCCCAGGATCAAGGTCGAAATCATCCTGACGGCGGCGCAGTGATGCGGACATCGACCGTCAGGCCGTGGCCCCTTCTGGATCAAAGTCAAATGCCGGGTCACAAGCCCGTTTTTATTGAGCGCTTGCCGGCGCTCATTTGATATCGGCTCAGACTAAATTCAGTCGGGCCATGCGATCAAAAGAGCTTCAAGGCAGGCTTGCGCCACTTTCAGACATTGGGATCCCGCCCGGAAGCGGACATTCAAACGAGCGCGCCTTGAGAGTGGTCAAGACTGGGTGTTAGAATTCGTGGAGCGATTTCTTGACGGAAAAGCGCGGGATCGAATGGAGCTGCACATCAGCATTTCCGGACGGGTCCAGGGAGTTGGCTACCGGCAATGGTTCCGCGGCCGCGCCCTCACAGCTGGCGTAAGCGGTTGGGTGCGCAACTGCGTAGACGGCACCGTGGAAGCAGCGCTTTCCGGTCCAGCCGAAAGTGTCGAGCGATTAGTTCTTGAGGCGCGGCAGGGCCCCTGCGGCGCAGATGTCGAGGATATTCGTCGCCTAGAAGCTGCACCGCCGCGGTTGGATGGCGGCGGCCAGACCTTCTTCATTGCCGCGACCGATAGCTTTCCACGACAAGGGCGTGATATTCCTCATTCGCCTTAGCCAGTCGCCCTTGAAGTCCGGAGAGTTCGAGGAATTCGCCGACCCTGTAGGGCAGGGCCTCGATGCGCCAGTTGCAGACCTTCGTTCACGGCCAGCAAGCGGACATTCGTACACTGGGAACGGGCGTTGGTTCGGTGACTTCATAGGGATCGTCGAGCGCAGCGTCAGCTTCAGGGAGCCGTTAAGAGCCGTGACGCGCCCCTTCAGCTTCGGCAGCTCGGGCGCCTAGTTGGTTTTCATCTCGGTGGGCTCGTTCTGAAACTCGAACTTGGCCACGGCATTGGCGAGCGGCTTAAACATCGAGTTGCCCTTACGCGCCGGACAATCACCTCTGAAAGCTGCTATTCAGCGCCGAATGGATCGGGAGGAGCGCGAATGTCGGGTCGTGAGGAGCAGCTGTTGACTGCCAGCATCCAGGAGGCGCTGCACAAGGCTGGACTTGCCGAGGACAAGATCGGGGAGATCCTGGCCCGCACCAACGGCGATCCTGACGAGACAGAGAGCGAGCGGAAGTGGGATGCCGAGACGATGCTTCAGTACCATGTCGAGCAGCTGTATCGGGACGTTGGCATCCTCGCGGAGCGACTCAGCCTGCCACAGTTGGCCAAGGACATCCGAAAGGAGCGCAAGCGCCTGAAGCCGGCGAAGATGGTCGACATGGGCGTCACGCCAGACGGGGACTTCTACAGCACCACGCTCGGAAAACTGCGCGGCTACTTCAGATCGCTGTCGACCATCACGAAGGCCGGCGCCGTCAGCGGCCTGCAAGTGTTCCAGACAATTCTGGAAAACACCGCGATCATCATCCACGAGTCGAGGATTGACGCCAGCAACGAGGCGAAAGTCAGAAACGAGGTACTCAAGGTTCTGCGCTATTCGTTTCGGGATACGCTCAAAGAGGTCTCGGCGGCCAAGACATTTAAGGTCTACAAGCCGGATATCGGCGTTGCTTCATTGATGGCCGCCGTCGAATACAAGTACGTTGACTCGGAGACGGCGCTGAAGAAGGCGCTCGACGACATTTACGCCGATATGCGTGGCTACAGCGGGCACTACGACTGGCGGACATTTTATGCGGTCATCTACATGACCGCGCCCTTTGCCCATCAAAAGGAATGGGAGGAAGAGTTCCGGTTCGCCAAGGCTGACGTCAACTGGACGCCGATCATTGTCAACGGGCCCGGCGAACGGAAGCGGAAGCCGAGAGCGCCCAGGTCCGACCTCGCGGCCGCGACTACGATGACTTAGAGGGCACCTACTTCCGCCTGGATCGGAGGATGCAGCAGGCCAGCCAGATGAAACCTATGGATTGGTCGCCCCTTTGGAGTTGGTGGCCTGGCGGATTTCAGCCAATTGTATGAGCAGCTGAAATAGACGATCGGCATCCTCCGGCGTTTGATCCCAAAGCTTGTAAAGGCCGTTCTGGAGACGTTGGAAATGAGGATTGACGGTCGGCAGTCCATCCTGAGGGGCTTCCGTTTTCAGCCCCAGCGCTTTGCAAATCTGCACCACGTTCTGGCTTACTGTCTTGAACTGGCCGCGGCAGATGCGGCTGGCCTGGCTGACGTCGACGTCGGCGGCACGCGCAATTTCGGAATACGACAGCCCTGAATCAGCGACCCGTTGCTGGATCGCAGCAACGAGTTTGCCCCTTGTCTTGCTGTCAATTTTCATGCATATTTGCATAAGATAGTTTCTGCTTATTTGCAAGGATCCGGGAGCATGGCAGAGCGGGCTGAGATCAAATTCTACAGGGCAAGCGACAAGCCCTACGGCCCATTCAGCAATCTGTTCCGGCGCCCGGTTGAGTTTGAGGGTGAGATCTACCCGACCTCAGAGCACGCCTATCAGGCCGGGAAGGCGCGAAAGGAAGCCGTAAAGAAATGGCTGATGGCAGCGCCGTCGCCAGCGCTGCTGGCAATGGCCGCGCACGGTCTCTACTATTGGGATGTCGCGCCCGGTTGGTCGCGGACCAAATTCGACCGGATGCGTCGCATTCTGCGCGCGAAATTCACCCAGCACGCCGACTTTCGTGAGCTCCTGCTTGGGACAGGAGATGCCCGACTGGTAGAAGCCGCCACCGAAGACAACCCGGTCAACCGCCTGTGGGGCGAAGTGAACGGGGTCGGCGAGAATATGCTCGGCAAGATGCTGATGGAGCTACGGTCGGAATTGTCCGCGGCCGAAATGCAGCAGCCTCAATCCGGCTTGGTTGCTGCGGAATAGGTTACGCGTTTGAGAAAGCGGCCACGGGCGCCAGCAACTCACGGTCGGCGCTGAGCAAGCGGCGCGCTGAGGCTGCGCCGCACTTTGCGAAGAGTCCACGCGCCCCTGCATAGGCGCAGTTGGCCGCGGCCAAACGTTGACCAGCGACAACGCCTTCCAGCAGATCGTCCATGGCCAGTGACTGCGTGCCGCGTCCGCGCTCGACGATCCAGTCAATGATACCCACACTGACCATGTCGCCGGACCCACAGGTATCCGTCACCTTAGGAGCCTGAACTGCGGCCGACCACTTCGACTGCTCACCTTGGCGTAGTTCGAGGCCATCAACGCCGTACGTCACTACCAGAATAGCGCCGTCCTTGAGGGGGACGGTTTCCAAACGTGCCGCGAGACGGTCAGACGAGTATTTCAGAATGTGGCTGCAGGTCACCGCTCGTTCGAACAGGTCCTGGTCATCGATGCTCGACGGCTCAAAATATACAATTGCGCCCGCCCTACTGGCTCGCTCCATGGCATCCACGATGGGCGCCGATATACGGTCCGCGTAAAAGACAAGGCACGACTCAAAAATATCGGCGGCCACGCGAACCTGATCGTCGTCGATCGACGCGTACTTCGGCAGCTCTTCCTCAGTCTCCGGGCATGTGAAGCTGAACGAATGCGCCCCTGAGCCTGTGTCGAGCTTCTGAGCCAGAACAGGGGAAGCTCGCTCCTCAGAGCGGGAGATGTAGCGAGTGTCCGCACCCGCCCGTTCGAATTCCCCGATGAGACATTGGCCCACCGCGTCGTCACCCAAGGCGATGACCGGAACCACAGCGCGATCGAGCATCGCCAGAGACACCAGCACGTTTCCGCACGAGCCGCCGAGCGCCTCGAACGCCATCACATCGTCCTGGTAGACCCGATCGAGAACCGTGAAGCCGGTTCCAGCGACATCGACCCCGCTATGCGTCATATGCCTGCCCTCCCAGGTTTCGATGGATTCAAATTTCTATCGCATCCTTGCTTAGCACTAGTCCAACGTTGAGCCTGACAATCCCCATTTCATCCGCGTCCAGCGCTTGCAGCAGGCGAAGTAGGGCGTCTGGTCCCCTTATTTCGGCTCCGAACAGTGACCAGCATGCACCGACCCGATCACACACTTCGTCAACGCTGATCCCCAGTGGTGTGCCGAGGAGGATATGATCATTGCCGGCCCTCCCCCGCTGTCACCGACACATAGAAACTTGGCATCCGCCGATTTGCTCCGCTTGGACAGAGCTTGCACCACTGCTGTCTTGCACGCGCTGGCGAGACAAATATCAAACGTGTGTGACGACTGAACGATCCGCAGATCGCCGGCGCCTCCAAACGCCTGCATAAACTCGCGCGCGAAGGACTCCGGTTCCCGGACGACCTCGAGGTCGATGGTGAGCTGAGGGCCGCTGTTTTTGAATTCCTGCTTGAACAGAAGGCCGGGACTGTCCCCGATCCATTTTGCCACATCGGCGATCCGCGGCGAAACCGGGGGCTTCTGCTTCTTGATGTCCACACTCAACGGCTGAAGGTAGGCACCGTTGTAATACCCGATCAAAATGTCGCGGTGATGCTCCTCCGGGATAAGTGGACGAAGATCGTCGCCAGCAGACTTACCTCGGCCCGTCGCGATCCCCAGCAGCAGTCCGAGTCCAAGAAGCCGACGGAGTTCGGTGATCAGCTCGTCTCGCGGCGGCCGGAATCGCCCCGCGTACGTTACGAGTGTGCCATCGTAGTCAAGGATCACTCCAGCGATGGCACTTGAGGACAGCCTCTCGGTGAACCCAAGGAACCGGGTCGTCAGATCCTCTTCGCGATTGCCGGGATGGTCGCGGCGGATAACGGCGGCCTGCTTCTGACGGACAGAGGGGTGTAGTCGCGCATTAACGACAGAAAGAGAAGGGGCATCGTAGATCGGGCGCGCAAAGGTGCCGGTTCCAGGCTTCCCGGGATCGATCCCTGACAGGCTCCCGAGCGCCTCCACAATAGTCAGCCCACGGAGAATCCCGAGCGCGTTCTGAAGGCGCCCGCAATTTCCATGGTCCAACGACGACACAGCGCAAATCGCTGGAACCTGCGTTGCGATATCTGCCCAGACCTCCATCGTCTCGGTGCCGGTCAACGCGATAATGGCGGTGTCATGGGCCCGCTTGTGCAACCAGACGTGTCGGCCGTGCGCGAAGTTCCGAAAATCCGTTCTTTGAACGGCGCAAACCGCGCACTCCCATAGCGACGTTTCAACGAGTGTCCCGATGGATGATAGGCGCGGATCTTCCAGAACGAGCAGCGTCGAACGCCCCGCAAACGGCGCCAGCAATTCCCGCATCGCCTCTCGTCGCGGCCCGTTCAGGATCTCCCGCGCAGCATCTCCGTAGGCCCTGGGCAACTCGTCTCCCACCGGGAATTCGGTGGCCTGATCGAATGCAAGGAGAAGAGCAGTGACAGCTCCGACAAGCGAATGCGTTGCGAGGAAGCCATCCTTCGGATCCCGCACGGGCACGATATGCACTTGAGCGGTGGGCTGGCCTGCGGCAGCTGCTACCAGCAGGCTGTCAGGCTTGCTGGTGACAATCTGGATCGAGGCAGCACCGCGTGCCACTGCCGCGTCGAATGCGGCCAGGATGTCGGGGTTTTCTCCATTCGCGGTGAAAAGCCAGACCTGCGTGGAAGCCAATGATGTCGACTCGATCACCATCTCCAAGGGGGTCTGTACCGAAGTCGGAGAACCGCCAACAGTCAGCCGGCACCTCGCCAGGTACGCAGCCGCAACAGCGGACCCGCCCGACCCGACAGCGATGGCGGGAGACAGCAACCCCTTCCTCAGAGCCTGGCTCAATGCACTGAGCTCCGCGTGCGAAACGGCTTCGACCGTTTGCATGAGAGCATCAAGCTTCTCAGAAAAAACCGTCATGCTCGCGCCTCAGACGGCCTCTGGTTCGGGGGCAGGTTCTTGCTGTTTGTAACTGGCGTATATCGGCCCATGGAGCCACACATGCACCGTCATGTCCGCGTGGTGCTCATGCCCATTGCCCATATGGTCGAAGTCATACCGAAGCGTCTCGACGTACTGAACGAGCAGATTGTGTTCGATGGCGGCCATCATGGCGCCAGCCGCCATCACCTTGCTCCCCAACGGTGAAAGAATAATTTGAGGCTCGAATATGCCGTCCACCGTGCGATCATATCGCTCCTTCAGGGTCGAAATCGTCCGATACGAGTCGAGCGGATTCCGCTCCGAAACATAGATCAAGTCCCGCGAGTCGAAGTCCCATTCATCCGTTAGCTGCGTGAGAAATTCTGTCAGTAGCTCGTCCGCTCGCCGTGGATTACGAGCAGGGAACGGCAGCAGCGGACAAATTTTGTAGACATCGTTGTGGCTCGCGCGAATTTTCTGCAGCTTGGCGGCTGATCCGTGCGCGAGGTGCGGCAACCAGATGCGAGCCACTGGCT
The DNA here is from genome assembly GCF_030144325.1 of Bosea vestrisii. NCBI lineage: Bacteria > Pseudomonadati > Pseudomonadota > Alphaproteobacteria > Hyphomicrobiales > Alloboseaceae > Allobosea > Allobosea vestrisii. Next base: position 338,172 of record NZ_CP126308.1, read on the forward strand.
TCGAAGCATATTCGACATTGATGCCGGCGAATCCGCGGACGTTGATCACCTGCGGCGACGGCTCGCCTAGAATCCTGGCATCGAGCTCGGGATTGGATGCGATCATCAAATGGAAGTTGAGGTTGTCGTCTCGCTCACAGTGTTCGAGGCAAAAGCGCGCTGCCGGAAAGGCGATGCCTAGAGAAAGGGCGCTCATATCCAGGACGACATCGGTCAGCTCTTCCGGCCACTCAAATCTCGCAAGCGTATCGCTCAGCCGCTGCCCGGCGACCGGGGCCCCGTCCTCAGCGAAGATTTGGATCTGCTGAACAACTCCATTCGGCACCAAACTTAGAAGCTCTTGCTCGTTCGTATCCGCTTCTGTCGTCAGGTTTGCAGCTGGATCGCCGCGCTCCTCACGAAGAAAAAGCGCGTGCAGTCGCGGCCCCATCGCAGCGGCGAGTTTTTCGGCGACACGCCGAGCCCGGGGATCGAAGCCCGCTCCCGCGATCAGAAGACACCGGGTCTTTGGGTCAGAGAAGTGCTCTTTTACGAAAACATCAACGCGCTCGTCGAAATGCGTGATGCAATTGCTCCAGTGGTCGCGCATGTTCGCCTCAGACTTCGTCGATAACGCGGGAGAGCGTTTCGGCGTCCCATTCGAGAAACCCGCCGCGATTGAGCGTAAGCCCGTAGGAAAGGCAGACAGGCCCCGCTAGCTCCAACAGGCACCAAGATTTGCCGCCCTGCCCGTAGCTGCGGACAGCAACCAGCGCACCGTAGGCGACGGCGAATTTCAGCACGAGCGAGGCCTCGCCGTCGTTCAGAAGCCGTTCCACTTCTTCGTCGGGAATCCCAATCGCGTTCGCGCCATAGCCGAGCGGAGCATTGGGCTGCAGCGACTTCTCCAGGCAGGCGCTCGCAATATTCGCGATCAGTCCTCGGATCTTTTTTATGAATGGGAAATTCCAGCCCCCGATGATCGCGTCCGCCTTTTCCTTCAGCGCGGCCTGTTGCTGCGCCGGCGTCAATGCGGGATCCTGGTTTCGGATGGCCTTGGTCTCCATCCTGTCGACCAGCGCGCCCGCCAGCTGAAGGAACAGCTCAGCGTTTTCGTTGCTCGCATCGCAAAGTGCGTCGAGCCCGTAATGAAACGGCCGCTGAAACTCAGAGTGGAGATACAGGCGAGCAGCCCCAGCAATATCCGCATCAGCCTTGAGGGGCTTTTTCGTCTCGGGCCCGTCATCACCAAACAGGCTCGGCGTGACCGATCTTAGCCTGACGGCATATCGGTTCAGCAGGACACGGCTCATCCCGAGCTGTACGTCCTCACCGACATCTGATGACTGCGCTCCCTTTGAGTATCGCAATACAATGTCGTCAATTTTCAAACGCCGCCCTTGCGGAATTTCCAGGCTGTTTTGCTCGCGGGAAACCTTGCGCTTCAGCTCCTCGAATTTGCCGGCGGGCAACGCGGGTGGCTCGGAACTGAGCAAGTCGCTGAAACGCGAAAAATTGCGAGCCTCCAGTGTCTCCACATGCCTAAGGTAGCGATCGGCCATGCCAGCCGCCATTTTGCGGAATTGGCTCCGCTCAATGCGCCTTTGTGTGGGGCTTTGCATGGCAATCGCGATGAAGTCTCTGTCGGGCTTCACTCCGGGATGCTCATCGACGAGCTTTGATTGGAAGACCGCTCCTGGCGACAAGGCGTCCATCCGCATCATCATCCACCGTCCGATCCTGATCTCGCGGCGGGTAAGGGCTCTGAAGAGCCCATCCAGCTGATCCGGATGCAGGCTGTGAACGTCGTCCAGGATAACGAGCGGCTTCAGCCGCGCCGCCTTTCCATTCCAATCGATTTCGATTTCCCGCAGCACCTCGAACGGCTGGTATGGTGAGCTTGCGTCAACAGAGAGGTCCTCGATCCGCGGCGGCACCAGCCGTGCACCGATGTCGTAGATTGCCCTCTCGACGGCCCTGGCGCGATCAAGCATCGCCATCGCATCGCTACCGCCGATCTGTTCGAGCTGGGAGGTCGCGTCATCGCGCGCAATCAGGCGAACGCCAGAGAGCTCGCGGCGACCATTAGCCGTCAGGTTCCTAAACAAGGCCAGGATCGCCCGCGCCTGGATCAGCGAGAGCAGCAGCTTGTTTTTGACTGTTTCGTCATAGGGGAGCTCCCAGAAGTCGCGATATTCGGACTCCATCGGAAGGCGGACAGCTGCGACTTGGGGAATGAGCTTATCGATGAAGCCGCTCTTGGAAAGCGCGGCAGCAAGCGTGCGACTGTTCTCGCTGCTTTGATCCCGAACGATCGCTTCAACCATTCGAAATTCGACCAGGCTTGCCATCATGGTCTTGCCACTGCCTGGACTGCCGACGACACGCACCGGCATTTCAAACAGCCGCGCCTTGTCAGGATTATTGCCGACAAACGTGATCAAGGGCTCGGGACTGACGATCGACAGAAACGCCGATGCATCCCGAATATACTCGGTCGCTCGCCGCAGAAATGGATTAGCCATGTACCTTATCCGTGCCGATCGCGGCGATGGAACAGTGATCGCATCGGGTGCGCGCCGCCTTTTCCATCCGTGTCCGCCCACAAAAGAGGGATGCTATTGTTGGGAGTGTTATGCTCTAAGACAATCGGCAACGCGCAGTCGGCATAACCGAACGCCATAGTTGTCTGCCCATTTTCTTCGCAGTGCTTTCTGAGTCGCTCAAACAATTGATTGTCATAATACTTCGTGCATAGATTGATCATCGCTCCGTCGGTGGCCGGAGACACCGGCAAGGTTGTCGGCAGCAGCAACCCTTCAGAGATCGCCCAGCTGCCGTATGTGCGCTGCTCCCACGCCTCGGCAGCCTTCAATCGATCGTTCAAATTTTTCTTGGCTTGCGCACTTGATATATAATGATGAATATGAAGATCGAAATTATCGACGATCGGAAATTGTTCTTTCAATTCATTCTTTGCATTAACGATTATATCGTTGAATTTCTTTAGCTTACCCTTCCACTTCCCTCCCACGTTTCGAATAAACGTTGTGCCAGACGCTGTAAAATCATCGATCAAATACACGCTGTCGAACTTCTCGCCGGGCTGCATACCCTGATCGCCTTCGAGATTCTCGGCCAGATCTCGCCATTTATCGAAATCCACATTAAGTATCGGCACAACCTGCTCTTGCGAGAGACGCCCAGAGTTCGCGCGGCGCAATACGTCGATGCGACTCCCATCGCTCATACCGACGAACAAGGTCTTCCGCAGACGCTTGCGAAACGTTTCGGCCCCTTTTTTTGTGGCCCACACATCGTAGGCGGGGATTCCCAGGTCTTGCCCAACGATCTGGCGCAAGTTCGGGGTCAGAATTTCGGGAACGAAAGCTTCGATGAGGCACTGCATCTCAGCAACCGAAATGTAAACGAGACGCTCGCGGATAAAGCGGAATGCGACCTCACGGTCTTCCGGCTCAAATTGCTTCAGCCAGGTCGCCAAACTTTCGACAAAACGAATGCCAGCCCTGAAATCCGAATAACTATCGTATTTCACCGTGCTCATAAGCCGAAGCCACGCATACTCCCGGGTCGCCTCGCTCTGCGAATCGTCGGCCCAGCCCATAATCTCAGCGATGAGGCTGAGCGCCATACGGTTATTCAAGCATCCCCCTACGAACTGCGGCAATCGATTGTGTTTTGAGTCCGGACCGCAATGCCCTTCCGACGCGACAAAGGCTTATTATCGGAATGATTCGTATCGTTGCACAAGCGATGCGGGAATTCTTGAATACTGTGGGGCACCGCTGCAAAAGGCTCCGAGCAAGAAAGCGACCCGTCGACCTGTAAAGCAGCCTCCGCACCCTTGGCCTTTGAGGAGTACGCTCGGTTAGCCTGCCCGAAACCGGACGCTCCAGACGTCAGGAAGGGGCCAAACTTCCCCGTCCGCGAGCTTACGTCGTGGTTTCAGTCCCGTTCAATATGAATGCGCCAGCATGCGGCCGCCCAACTTAAGTTCCATAATCTTCCTTATGCGAATGCGTCTTCCCAGCGCAAAGTTAAAATGTCTCACCGTGGCAGGCGCTGAAGAACCACATCAGCGTGGGCATGAAGCTTCATGGCCTCTCGCTGTTGGGGCCAGCAGGCGGGCTGGCCGGGGTGCTGGGTGAGCACGGCGCCATTTTTGCTGCGATCCGCGACCGACGGAAGGATGATGCGCGTCATGCGATGCGCAATCATATCCAAGGTTCCTGCAACCGCCTGTTCGAGGGCAAGGTTCTCGACTTGGCATTGTGAGGAACTGTCAGTGAGACTGCCCTTCCGGGTTTTGCATCCGATTTCCAGCAGTGGCGCAGAATGTCCACAACGAGAGTTCGTGCGAGACTGGACCCCGCGAGCGTACACACCAGACGGCCGCTTGCGGCGGGCACTTGCATGGGTCAATGCTTGTCCCCAAACTGGGAAGCATTACCTAGGCTGGTCACGAAAATCTGGCCCAAGTGCAAGTGACAGTGCGAAAACACAGGCACCTGCGCGAACTCGGCAAGGAAACGGCATGTCTGATGCCTTGCGCATCGCGCATGGAGCCTTCGGGCGGGTGGCGCTGCTTGACATGGACCGAAGTCTGGTCCGGCACGCGCACCCCCATTGCCATGTCCTGCTCAAGGTCGATGGCGACGACACCCAGTTCCTGGTCGGCGACGATGTCGCGCCCCTGACCGATGATCTCGCCGTGCTGGTCAATGCCTGGGCGAGCCATGCCTATATCCACGATCCGCGCCGGAAGAATGCGCTGATTTTGGCGCTTTATATCGAGCCCGGCTGGCTGCGCAGCTTCAGGCCAAACTGGGCGGCGAGCGGTGCTCCGGGCTTCTTCGAGCACTCGGCCGGCGAGGTCACGGCCCATATCCGCCAGACGGCGCTCGATCTCGCAGCCGAGATGGTTCACGAGCCCGGCGCATCGCGCCGGCAGGAGGACCTGCTGTCGGAGCTAATGATCGCGGTGATCGAGCGCTTCACGCCCTGGCGCACCATCGGCGCGTCGCTGCGCGAAATCGCCCGCGCCAATTCGATCGACTGGCGCGTCGGCCGCGCCATCTCGCTGATGCGGAGCGATCCGGCTGCCTCGCCAAGTGTCGACAAGCTGGCGAAGGAGGCCGGTCTTTCGCGCGCGCATTTCTTCCGCGTCTTCGAGGATTCGACCGGCGTGACGCCACATGTCTTCCTGAACGTCGTCAAGGTCGAGATGGCGGTGGGGGCAATCGTCGAGGGCGACGAAACCTTCTCGGCGATCTCGGACCGACTCGGCTTCAGCGTGCCTGCCCATTTCACCCGCTTCTTCCGCGATCATTGCAGCGTCGCGCCGAGCGCCTTCAGGCAGGTGGCGCGGCTGGGCAGGTAGGCCGCCTTCCGCCGTCTCCGTTATTTTGAGACTTTTCGGTAAGTCGCGAGACCCTGCGGGATCGCGCGACGACCGCTGATCGCCGAGTCTCCTGCCCCAGACGCCCTTCAAGAGTGCGTCATCGGGAGTAGGCGTCGGTGCGGCCAGAGACGATTTCATGGACGGGACAATCGGTGGAGCGCGTCGAGGACGCGGCCCTGCTGACCGGTCGTGGCCGTTTCATCGACGATCTCGGGATCAGGCCCGGCACGCTCCATGCCGCCATCCTGCGCTCGCCCCATGCCCATGCCGACATCCTCTCCATAGACAGCGCGGCCGCCGCTGCCATGCCGGGCGTCGCCGCGATCGTCACGGGGCATGACCTCGCGAGGCTGACGACGCCGATGGTGGCCGGCCTCAAGGTCGCGGTCGAGAATTGGCCGATGGCGGTCGAGCGCGTGCGATATGTCGGCGAGCCGGTCGCGATCGTCGTCGCGCTGGACCGCTATCTCGCCGAGGACGCGCTGGACGCGATCGAGATCGAATATGGCCCACTGCCCTGTGTCATCGATCCGCTGGCGAGCCTTGAGGCCGATGCGCCGGTCCTCCACGACAAAGCCGGGGCCAATCTCGTCAGCGACCGGTCCTTTCGCTATGGCGAGCCGGAGGCCGCCTTCGCGGCAGCCGCGCACCGCGTCGAAGTCTCCATCGCCTATCCGCGCAACACCGGCTCGCCGATGGAGACCTTCGGCGTCGTCGCCGACTACGATCCCCATGAGGACGCCTACGAGATCCTCGCCAATTTCCAGGGGCCGTTCAGCATCCATGCGGTGATGGCGCGCTGCCTGAAGGTCCCCGGCAACCGGCTGCGCCTACGCATGCCGCCGGATTCGGGCGGCAGCTTCGGCGTCAAGCAGGGCGTCGCGCCCTATGCGGTGCTGATCGGCGTCGCCGCGCGGATGGCGGGGGCCCCGGTCAAGTGGATCGAGGACCGGCTGGAGCATCTGAGCGCCGCAGTGGCGGCGACGAACCGCGTCACCACGCTGAAGGCCGCCGTCACGAGCGAGGGCCGCATCACTGCGCTGGACTGGGACCAGGTCGAGGATTGCGGCGCCTATCCGCGGGCGCCCGAGCCCGCCACGCTCTACCGCATGCATGGCAACCTGACCGGGGCCTACGACATTCGGAATCTCGCCATCCGCAACCGCGTCGTGCTGACCAACAAGGCTCCGACGGGTCTCGTGCGCGGCTTCGGCGGCCCACAGGTCTACTATGCGCTGGAGCGGCTGATGCAGCGCATCGCCGTCGAGCTCGGGCTTGATCCGCTGGCCGTCATCCGCGCCAACCTCATTCAAAGCGGGGCGTTTCCTTATCGCACGGCCTCGGGCGCGCTCTACGATTCCGGCGACTATGTGAAGGCAGTTGATCTCGCTACGGCCGAAGGCCGGCTCGCCAAGCTGGAAAGGCGTCGCGACGAAGCCCGCGCCGCCGGCAGATGCTACGGCATCGGCTTTGCCGCGGCCGTCGAGCCCAGCGTTTCCAATATGGGCTATATCACCACGGTCCTGACCGCCGCCGAGCGGAAGAAGGCCGGGCCCAAGAACGGCGCGCAGGCGACGGCAACCGTGTCGCTCGATCCCGTCGGCTCGGTCAGCGTCCATGTCGCCTCGGTGCCGCAGGGACAGGGCCATCGCACGGTGCTGGCGCAGGTCGTGGCCGATGTCTTCGGCCTGCCCCGTGAGGCGGTCAACGTCGTCGCCGATCTCGATACGGGCAAGGACGCCTGGTCGATCGCATCGGGGAATTATTCGAGCCGCTTTGCGGCCGCCGTCGCCGGTACAGCGCATCTGGCTGCGACCCGCCTGCGCGACAAGCTGGCTGCTATCGCCGGAAGCCAGCTCGACGTCCCGCCCGGGCAGATCGGCTTTGCCGGCGGCGCCGTCTTCGCCAAGGGCGACGCGGCCAACACGCTCCCCCTTCGGCCGCGTCGCCGCTCTTTCGCACTGGTCGCCTGCGCTGCTGCCCGACGGCGTCGACCAGGCGATCCGCGAGACCGCCTTCTGGACGCCCCCGGAGCTGTCCGCTCCAACCGAGATCGATGAGGTCAATTCCTCGCTCTGCCATGGCTTCATCTTCGACATGGCCGGCGTCGAGGTCGAAGTCGAAACCGGCAAGGTCCGCATCGATCGCTATGTCACCATGCATGACTGCGGGCGCGTGCTGCATCCCGGCATGGTCGAAGGCCAGATCAGGGGCGGCTTCGCGCAGGCGCTCGGCGCGACCTTCTACGAGGAACTCGCCTATGCCGATGACGGCGCTTTCCTGACCGGCACCTTCGCCGACTACCTGCTGCCGACCGCGACCGAAACGCCCGATATCGAGATCCTGCATATCGAGACGCCCTCGCCCTTCACGCCGCTCGGCGCCAAGGGCGTCGGCGAAGGCAATTGCATGTCGACGCCGGTCTGCCTCGCCAATGCGGTGGCCGACGCGCTCGGCGTCGCGGAACTGAACCTGCCGCTGACCCCTGCCCGCGTCGCCGCGCTAATCGCCGCTCCGGAGCCCGCTTTGCCCGAGGCCCATCGCGACCGGGGGGCCGGCCTGGGCGCAGCCAAGCCCGGCGATCGCACGCTGCGCGGCGAAGGGCAGGCCAGGGTAGCGGCCACGCCGGAAGCGATCTGGGCGATGCTGCTCGACGCCGACCAGCTGGCCTCGATCATCCCCGGCTGCAATGGCGTCAGGAAGCTTTCGGAGACGTATTTCAAGGCCGATGTGACGCTCGGCGTCGGTCCGGTGAAGGGTCGCTACAAGGCCGAGATCAAGCTCTGCGACCTCGATCCGCCAAAGGCCGCGACGCTGACCGGCTCGGTCTCCGGCGCGCTCGGCACCGGCGGCGGTTCCGGCCGCGTCAGCCTGTCGCCTGGCGAAGACGGGCTCACCATCATCTCCTATACCTATGAAGCGGCGGTCGGCGGCAAGGTCGCGGCCATTGGCGGACGCCTGCTCGATGGCGCGGCCAAGGCGATCATCGGACAGTTCTTCGCGGCGCTCGCGCGCAAGGCTGCCCCCGAAAGCGCGAAGACCGGCTTCTTCGCCCGCCTGTTGCGGAGGCGGGCATGAAGCCCGCCGCTTTCGACTATATCCGCGCCAGCGACCTCTCCGAGGCGCTGGATGCGCTCAGCCGACACGGATCGGACGCCCGCATCATCGCCGGCGGACAGTCGCTGCTGCCGATGCTGAACATGCGGCTGGCGAAGCCCGCCGTGCTGATCGACGTGATGGGCATTCCCGGGCTCGACCAGGTTCGGCGCGAAGGCGATGCCATCGTGGTGCCCGCCGGGGTGCGGCAGGCCGCGCTGATGCGCAGGCCCAACCTCGCTGCCGAACTGCCGCTGCTGGCGGCTGCCCTGCCCTGGCTCGGGCACTACCAGACACGGGCGCGAGGCACCGTCTGCGGCTCGGCCGCCCATGCCGATCCAAGCGCGGAGATTCCGCTCTGTCTCGTGGCGCTCGACGGCGAGATCAGGCTGCGCTCGCGCAAGAAGAGCCGAACCGTGAAAGCGAGCGCTTTCTTCGCCGGCATGATGGTGACCGACAAGAGCGACGACGAGCTGATCGAGGCGGTCGCCTTCCCGACCGCCAAGGCCGGAACCGGTCATGCCTTCAAGGAGGTCGCGCGCCGCCACGGCGATTTCGCCATCGTCGGCTGCGCGGCGGTCGCGACGCGCGATGCGATCCATTTTGCGGTTGCCGGCGTCGCCGACAAGCCTGAGCGCCGCAGCTTCCCACTGCTTGAAGGCACCGCGCTCTCCGACGCGCTCAATGCCTTCGCCTGGGACCTCGACGCACGCGACGATGTCCATGCCACGGCCCGTCTGCGCCGCAACCTGGTGCGTTCGCTTGGCCGCGACACGATCGCGGAGGCGCTGTCATGTCGCGCCTGAGCGCCACGACGCGCCATCGCGTCGCCTTCATGCTGAACGGCAGGCCGGTTTCACTGGAGGCGGAACCGCGCCTGCTCGCGACCGATGCGCTGCGCCATGACCTTGGCGCCACCGGAACCCATGTCGGCTGCGAGCATGGCGTCTGCGGGGCCTGCACCATCCAGATCGACGGCGCGCCGGCGCGTGCCTGCCTGACGCTAGCGGTCCAGCTCGAGGGCTGCGAGGTCAGGACGGTTGAAGGGCTCGCGCCCGCTGCCGACAGGCTCTCGGTGATGCAGGCGGCCTTCCGCCGTCATCACGCTTTGCAATGCGGATTCTGTACCGCCGGCATCCTGATCTCGCTCGACGCCTTTCTGCGCGAGCAGCCTCATCCGAGCGAAGAGCAGCTGCGCGAGGTCGTCGGCGGCCATCTCTGCCGCTGCACCGGCTATACGCCGATCATCCGGGCCGCGCTCGAAGCCGCCGCCCAGCTGCGCGCCGCGCCGTCCCTCCCGGAAGCTGCACATGTTTGATCTCGGCACCAGCTTCATGGCCAGCGTCGCACGCGATCCCGATGCGCTCGCCATCGTCGATGGCGATGTCCGGCTGAGCTATTCGCAATGGCTTAGGCGCATATCGTCGCTGGTCGCGTCCTTCGACGGCATGGGCCTGAAGGCGGGCGACCATGTCGTCACGGTGCTTCAGAACCGCTGGGAGGCGGCGAGCCTGCATTGGGCCTGCCAGTTTGCCGGGCTGACGATCGTGCCGATCAACTGGCGCGCCAAGCCCGACGAGATCGATTTCGTCATCGAGAATTGCGAGGCTAGGGCGATCGCGTTCGAGGCGGTCGCCGGGCAGGCCATGGCCGAGAGCCGGCTCGCGACCTCAATCCCGCGCATCTCCATCGGCGCCGATGCGAGGCCGGCGGAGCTGACATTTGCCGAGATGGTGGCCGTGCCAGCTCCAACTGCGACTCCGCGCGCGCGCGCCGATGCCTGGTCGCTGATGCTCTATACCTCCGGCACCACGGCCAAGCCCAAGGGCGTGCCGCGCCGACACCGGGCCGAGCGTATGGCGGGCCTCGCCCATGTCGCCCAGAATCTCTATGCGCATGGCGAACGCACGCTCGGCGTCATGCCGCTCTATCACACCATGGGCGTGCGCTCGCTGATTGCCATGTCGCTGATCGGCGGCGTCTTCGTCTGCCTGCCACGCTTCGACGTGGGCCAGGCGCTGGCGCTGATCGAGGCGGAAGCGATCACCAACCTCTATCTCGTGCCGACGCTCTATCACGACGTCGTCCACCATCCGCGCTTCGCTCAGACGGACGTCACCAGCGTGCGCAAGCTCGGCTTCGCGGGCGCGCCGATGACGGACGGACTGCTCAACAAGCTCACCGAGGCCTTTTCGCCGGAGCTCTTCGTCAATCACTACGGCTCGTCGGAAATCTACACCTTCACGATCAACCAGAAGGCCGCGGCCAAGCCCGGCTGCGCCGGCAAGGCCGGGCTGAATCAGCTCATCCGCGTCGTCAAGCTCGGCGCGGTCTCGGCGCGCGATCTCGCCGCTCCCGGCGAAGAGGGCGAGATCGTCGCGCTGGCCGCGAGCGACGAGGCCTTCGAGGGCTACTGGAAGCGCCCCGAGGCCGATGCCAAGTCACTGCGCGACGGCTGGTACTTCACCGGCGACACCGGCTTCTTCGATGCCGAGGGCGACCTCTACGTCTCCGGTCGCGTCGACGACATGATCATCACCGGCGGCGAGAACGTCTCGCCGGTCGAGATCGAAAGCTGCCTCTCGCTGCACCCCGGCGTCTCCGAGGTCGCCGTCGTCGGCCTGCCCGACGAGCGCTGGGGCAAGATCGTCGTCGCCTTCGTTCAGCGCGCCGGCCCGGTCACCGCCGAAGAACTCGACCAACACTGCAAGGCGACCGGGCTCGCCAATTTCAAGCGCCCGCGCCGCTTCGAATTCATTCAGGCAATCCCGAAATCGCCCGTGGGCAAGCTGCTGCGCCGCCAACTCGTCGCCGGCGAGTACGAACCCGAACCCGGCCTCACCGCCGAATGATCGCCTCATCCCCCGTCCCCGACCGAAAGGCCCGCCCGATGAACGCCATAGCCCCGATCCACCCCGCATTGACCGGCCTCGACGGCTTCAGCGTCGAGATCGACGCCGCCCGCGAGCGCGCCGACATCATCCTCAGCCGCCCGCCGATGAACGTCATCTCGATGCCGCAGCGCGACCAGTTGCGGAAGGTCTTCGAGGCGCTGGACGAAGATGACCGCGTTCGTGTCATCGTGCTGCGCGCGATCGGCGAGAATTTTTCCTCCGGCGGCTACATCAAGGGCTTCCTCGAGGCTTCGCCCGAGCATGTCTCGAAGCTCGCCTGGAACATCGCCGCCCCGGCGCGCTGCACCAAGCCGGTCATCGTCGCCAATCGCGGCTATGCCTTCGGTGTCGGCTTCGAGATCTCGCTCGCCTGCGATTTCCGCATCGTCTCCGAGTCCTGCCAGTACGCGCTGCCAGAGCAGAAGCTCGGCCAGATACCGGGCTCGGGCGGTTCCGCCCGGCTGCAGAAGATGGTCGGCATCACCCGGACCAAGGACATTGTGATGCGCTCGAAGCGCATTTCGGGGCGGCAGGCCTATGACTGGGGCGTCGCCACCGAATGCGTGCCCGACGCCGAGCTGGAAGCGGCGACCGATCGGCTGGTCGACGAACTGCGCAGTTTCTCGCCGATCGCCCAGCGTACCGCCAAGAAGCTCCTCAACGACACCGAGGACACGACGCTCGCCATCGCGATCGAGCTGGAGGGGCACTGCTACAGCCGACTGCGCCAGTCCGACGACTTCCGCGAGGGCGTCGAGGCCTTCCACGCCAAGCGCGCTCCGAAATTCATCGGGAGCTGACGCCATGGCGGGCGAGTTCGCGACCGTGAGCGACCAAGGCTGGCAGGAGGCGACGTTGAAGGAGCTCGCCCGTCTGGCGCGGGGCTCCTTCGTCGATCATCTCGGCCTGCGCCTGGTCGCGCTCGATGCGGACATGCTCGCGGCCGAGCTGCCGGTTCGCACGCAGATTGCCGGACATGACGGCCGGCTCCAGCCCGGCATCGCCCTGGCGATCGCGGAAGCCACGGGCATGCTGGCGAGCCACGCCATCATGGGCCAACGGCTGCATGACGCCGCCTGCCTCGACCTCAGCGCCAATCACTGCGGCTGCGTCATGGTTGGCGAAACGGTGCGCGTGACGGTGCAGGCGCTCTGCCTTGGCCGGCGCACCCATAATTGGGAGGTACATCTACGGGCCGTCGACGACAGGCTTCTCTGCGTCGCGAAACTAAGGATCGCCATCAAGAACCGCACGGACGAACCCGTCCGCGTGGCCGCTTGAGCAGGGTCTAACCTGCCCGCGCAAACACGTCCAACGGGAGGATATCGCCATGAATATCATCATTCGGCTCACCGCCGCCGCCCTGCTCGCCGCGACCGCGCTGTCGCAGCCCGCCTTCGCACAGTCCGGGCCGATCAAGATTGGGGTCGTCACCCCGCTTTCGGGCACCTACACGCCGATCGGCCAACAGGTCCGCTGGGGGCTCGAACTTGCGGCGAAGGAAATCAATGCGGCCGGCGGCATTTCCGGTCGGCAGGTCAATCTGCTGTTCGAGGACGAGGAAGCCAACCCGTCCGTGGCAGTGCAAAAGGCCGAGAAGCTGCTTCAGGTCGAAAAGGTCGATTTCCTGACCGGTACCGTAAATTCCGGCTCGACGCTCGCCGTCGCCCAGCTCGCCGAGCGCAATGCCAAGCTCGCGGCGACGACGGTCTCCTTCGCCGACTCGATCACAACCGACAAATGCTCGCCCAACATGTTCCGGGTGAACGCGCGCGCCGAGCAGCAGTCTGTGGCGCTCGCGGCCTGGCTCGCCAAGGAGAAGCCCAAGGCCAAGGTCTTCTATCTCGGCCCCGACTACGAGATGGGCCGCTCCACCGTCGCGGCCTTCAAGTCGAGCGCCGAGAAAGGTGGGGCGCAGAGCGGCGGCGAGGTCTTCGCGCCGCTCGATTCCAAGGATTACACTCAGTATTTCGGCCAGATCCGCGCCTCGCGGCCGCAGGTCGTCTACACCTCCGTCGCCGGCAACGACACGGTGCGGCTGCTGACGCAGCTGCAGGATTTCGGCCTGCTTTCGGGCCTGACCGTGGTCGGTGCGTCCGGCACCGTGACCTCGCAGAACATCACCGCGATCGGCGCGGCCGCGGAGGGCTTCGCCACCGGCGTCGGCTACTCGCCGCAGATCGACTCGCCCGAGAACAAGACATTCGTCGCGGCCTTCCGCGCGGCCAACAAGACCGATCCTGACCTCTACGGCGCCGATAGCTATGGCCTGCTCTTCGCCTACAAGGCTGCCGTCGAGAAGGCGGGCTCGACCGAGACCGACAAGGTTCGCGAGGCCTTGCGCGGATTGAGCTGGCAGACCCCGCAGGGCACCAAGACCATCCGCGCCGGCGACCACCAGGCCATGCAGCCGATGTACGTGGTGCGCGTGACCAAGGGCAAGTTCGACATCATCGACAACGTCTCCTCGGAAAGCGCCATCGGCCCCGACGCCTGCACGCGGTTCTGAGCAGCCACGGCACGACCCCTCCCCCTCGTGGGGAGGGGAGATCGCGCCGAGCCCTTCATCAAGGCCCCGCCATGTCCCCCATCGACTATCTCCAATTCGTCCTCGCCCCGCAGGTCGTGAACGGGCTCGCGCTCGGGGTCGCGGTCGTGCTGGTGGCGCTGGGGCTGACCATCATCTTCGGCATGCTCGACGTCATCAACATGAGCCATGGCGAGTTCTACGCGATCGGCGCCTATGCGGCGCTCGCGCTCGGCGCGGCCGGCATCGGCTTCTGGTTCCTGCTTGTGCTGGTGCCGGTCCTGATGATCCCGCTCGGCATGGCCGCGGAACGGCTGCTGATCCGGCCGGTCTTCGACACCAAGGACCGCCACGTCACCACGCTGCTCGTCACCTTCGGACTGGGCCTCATCGTCGAGGATGTACTGAAGGTGATCTTCGGCGCCAACACCCAGCGCCCGCCCACGCCGATCCCCGGCGCCAGCGAGTTCTTCGGCATCATCCTGCCGAACTACCGGCTCTTCCTCATTCTGGTTGGCGCGGCGATCGTGCTGGGCGTGGCCTTTGTCGTCTACAAGACGCGGCTGGGCGCGATGGTCCGCGCCGCCGCCTTCGATCGCAACATGGCGGCCTCGCTCGGGGTGCCGGTCTCGCTCGTCTACGCCGGCACCTTCGCCTTCGGCGTCGGCCTCGCAGGCCTGGCGGGCGTGCTGCTCGCGCCGATCTACTCGGTCTTCCCCACCATGGGGCGCGACTTCATCCTGCTTGCCTTCACGGTGGTGATCGTCGGCGGCATGGGCTCGATCTGGGGCGCGGTCGTCGCCGGCCTCCTGCTGACGCAGGTGCAGGCGCTCGCGAGCCTCGTCATCTCGCCGGTCTGGACCGACCCGATCGTGTTCGGGACCATGGTCGCCTTTCTGGTTTTCCGCCCGCAGGGCCTGTTCGGGAGGCTCGGCCATGCATGACCGGCTGACGCAATCCATGCGCGCGAGCCATTTGCTCGCGCTGCTCTTTGTCCTCGCCGCGCTTGGCCTTGCAGCCATGGGCGCTGCGACCGGCGACACCTTCTATCTGCGGCTCGGCACGGAAGCGCTGATCTTCGCCGGGCTCGCCCTCTCGGTCGACCTGCTGCTCGGCTATTCCGGCGCGCTCTCGCTGGGGCAGGCGCTGTATTTCGGCATCGGCGCCTATGTCTCGGCGCTGACCCTGATGAAGGCCCCCTCCTTCTGGCTCGCGATGGGCGCGGCTTTCCTGGCGACGCTGGTGGCGGCCGTCATCGGCGGGCTGATCGCCAACCGGGTGCGCGGCGTCTATTTCGCGCTGATCACCTTCGGCCTGGCGCAGGTCATGGCCAAGGTCGTCTACAACACGCGCGAGCTCGGCGCCTCGGACGGCATGATCGGCATCCCCGTGATCGAGATCGGGTTTGGCCCGTTCTCGGTCTCGGCGGGTAGCCCGGTCGGCTTCTTCCTGATCGTGCTCGCCATCATCATGGGGCTCTACGCGCTGACCGCCTATCTCCTCGACACGCCGTTCGGCCGCGTCCTCACCGCGCTGAAGGCCAATGAGAAGCGCGTGCCGTTCCTGGGCTATTCGGTCTGGCGTGCCCGGATGGCGGCCTATGTGCTGGCGGGGCTGATCGCAGGGCTGTCGGGTGCGCTCTATCCGATGCTGCGCGGCTTCGTCTCGCCGGAGCTGATGTTTTTTGCGACCTCGGGCAATGCGGTGATCTCGGTCATTCTCGGCGGCGTCGGCACGCTGATCGGGGCGATCTACGGCTCGGTCCTGCTTGTCATCCTGAAATCGATCATCGGCAGCTGGACCGAGCATCATCTCATCGTCATCGGCGCGCTCTTCATGGCCTGCGTGATGTTCCTGCCCAAGGGGCTCGTCGGGTTCGTCCGGCCTTCCATCGAGGGCTGGCTGTCGCGCCAGCCGCAGGCCGCGCCTGTCCCGGTCGAGCCGATCGGCCTGACGCAGGCCATCGCCAAATCCGGGAGCGCCGCATCATGACGCCCGTCCTCGATATCCGCGACCTCGGCATTTCGTTCGGCGGCCTGAAGGCCGTCGATCAGGTCAGCTTCCAGGCGCAGCGTCACAAGATCACAACTGTCATCGGCCCCAACGGCGCCGGCAAGTCGACGCTGTTCAACCTGATCAGCGGGGCGCTCAAGCCCCATCGCGGCCAGGTCATGATCGACGGCGTCGACATGACCGGTGCGGCCCCAGAGCGCACCAAGGCCGCAGGCCTGTCGCGCTCCTTCCAGATCACCAACCTGTTCTCTGAACTGACGGTCGCCGAGAACCTGCGCATGGCGGCGCAACTGCTGGAGCCGGCCTCGCGCGCCTTCCTGCCGATCCGCCGTTCGGAGCGCGCCATGGCCAAGACCAACCAGATGCTGGAGCGCTTCCAGCTCGCCCACAAACGCGACGACCTGGCCGGCAATCTCTCTCACGGCGACCAGCGCCGGCTCGAGATCGCGGTCTGCCTCGCCTCGGAGCCAAAGATCCTGCTGCTCGACGAGCCGACGCAGGGGATGAGCCATGGCGATACCGCCGACACCGCCAAACTCGTCCGCAGCCTGACCGAGGATGTGACCGTCCTGCTCATCGAGCACGATATCGGCCTCGTCATGAGCCTGTCGGACCATGTCGTCGTGATGCATCAGGGCCGCAAGCTCGCCGAGGGCGCACCGGATGTCGTGCGCGCCGACACTGCGGTGCAGGCCGCCTATTTCGGACATCACTGACATGCTCCAGATCAGCGGACTGCACAGCCATTACGGGCTCAGCCACATCATCCAGGGGATCGACATCACGGCCCGGCCCGGTGAAGTCATCGGCATCTTCGGCCGCAACGGCGTCGGCAAGACGACGCTGCTCAAGACCATTGCCGGCTGGCTGAAGCCGAGCGAGGGGGCGATCACTTTGGGGGGCGAAACGCTGGCCGGGCTGACGCCCGACCGGATCTGCCATGCCGGTGTCGGCTTCGTGCCGGAGGACCGGCGCATCTTCCCGGGATTGACTGTCGAGGAGAACATCTCGCTCGGCCTGCTCCAGGTGAAGGGCCGCTCGTCGAAGGATAAAAAGCGGACGATCGAGGGCATCTACGACCGCTTCCACCGGCTCGGAGAACGCCGCCACCAGCTCGGCACGACCCTGTCGGGAGGCGAGCAGCAGATGCTAGCCATGGCCCGGGTCATGGTTGGCAAGCCGCGCCTGGTCCTGATCGACGAGCCGAGCGAGGGACTAGCCCCGATGATCGTCGCCGAGATCTTTGCGATCGTGCGTGAATTGCGCGATCAGGGCGCGATCATCCTGCTGGTTGAGCAAAACGTGCACGAGGCGCTCTCCGTCGCCGACCGGTTCCATGTGGTCGAGCGCGGCCGCATCGTCTTCAGCGGCGAGGCGGAGAACGACGCCGACCGCACAAGCCTGATGCAGCTCATCGCGGTCTGAGGCCCGGGGTCGCCGAGGTGCCCGCCACCACGGAACACCGAAGAGAGCCGGCGTTTCGACCGGTCACGAGAGGGAGACCATCCATGACGATTCGATTCATGCTGCAGCTGGCGGGAATCGCCGCCCTGGCCACCGGGCTTACCGTACAGGCCGCAATAGCCCAGACCTATCCCGACAAGCCGGTCAAGCTGATCATGCCCTTCGGCGCCGGCAGCGCCAGCGACACCATCGCCCGCATCGTCTCGGAGAAACTGGGCGAGGTGCTCGGCCAACGAATCCTGGTCGAGAACCGCGCCGGTGCGGGCGGCAATATTGGCACCGCGGCGGCAGCCCGCTCGCAGGCAGACGGCTATACGCTGGTCTTCGCCGCCCCCGGCCCTTTCGTCGTCAACAAGACGCTCGACAGCCTGCCTTACGATCCGGAGGCGGATTTCGAATTCATCTCGCCGGTCGCCAACCTCGTCAACGTTCTGGTCGTCAATCCGGCCAAGGTGCCGGTCTCCAATGTGCAGGAGTTCATCCGCTATGTGAAGGAGCGGCCCGGCGTGGTAGCATACTCCTCGGTCGGGCCGGGCTCGTCGCAACATCTCGCCGCAGCCTATTTCGACATGGTCACGGGCACGCGCATGACCCATGTGCCCTATCGTTCGGGCAGCCAGCTCGCGCTCGATCTGGTGACGGGTGACGTTCCCGTCAGCTTCCAGCTGATCCCCAACGTCATCGCCCAGATCAACTCGAAGGAGGCCAAGCCGCTCGCCGTGACGACCAAGCAGCGGAGCAAGGCCTTCCCCGACATTCCGACCATGGCGGAGGCCGGCGTGGAGAACTACGAATCCTATGCCTGGTTTGGGCTCGCCGCGCCGAAGGGCACGCCCGCGGCTATCCTGACCCGCCTCGACGAGGCCGTGAAGGTGACGATGGCCGATCCTCAGGTGCAGAAGCGGCTGCTCGAAATCGGCGTCGAACCGACATACTCCTCGCGCGACGAGTTCAAGAGCTTCGTCTCGGCCGAGATCGCGAAATGGGCCAAGATCATCAAAGAGGCGGGCATTTTTGCCGCGAAGTAAGCGACCCCGCTCGCTGATGCCAGCTGGCCTCGCGAAGACGGGGGCTGGCAGCGCTGGCAACAGCCATCCTGTATGATAGGGTATGGCCACCTGATCACGCTCGATGATAGCATCGCCGCATGGATCTGCGCCAGCTCAACTATTTCCTGAGCCTCTACGAGGAGGGATCGACGACGCGCGCGGCGCGGCGGATGAACGTCGTCCAGCCGGCGCTGTCGATGCAGATTTCCAAGCTCGAAGACGAGTTCGGGCAAAAGCTGTTCGAGCGCTCATCACAGGGCATGACGCCGACGCCGGCCGGCGTGCTGGCTTACCAGCTCTTCTCGCCGTTGCTGCGCGACATCGCGGACGCCAAGCGGCGCGTCGCCAGCCGCTCCGACGCGATCATCGGCCGCATCGTCGTCGGCGTTGTCGCCTCGGTGACGACCAGCGTGCTCGCCAGCACGCTCGCCATTGTCTCCCGACAGTATCCCGGCGTCGAGGTCTCGGCCTGCGACGGTTACTCGACGACGCATATCGACCAGGTTCGCGGCGGCACGCTCGACTTCGCCATCGTCAACAAGATGCGGCGGCGTATCGATCTTCCCACGATCGATCTCCTGCACGAGGAGATGGTGCTTGTCGCCAAGGCCGATAGCGGCCGCGACTTGCCGTCGCCGCTGCTGTTCCGCGATCTCGCCGGTCTTCCGCTCGTCCTGCCCTCGAAGGCGACGGGGCTGCGCAGCATCATCGACGACATCGCCGACGAGGAGAACATCGGGCTGTCGATTCGGCTCGAAGTCGATGCCGTCGCCGCGATCGAGGGGCTGATCCGGCAGTCCGACCTGATGTCCGTGCTGCCCGCCATTGCCGTCCACCGCAGCCTTCAGGACGGCAGCCTGCGCGCCCACCGGATCGTCGCGCCGCGCATCACCCGCCAGCTCGTCTGCGTCCATAATCCGCGCCGCCCGCTCTCGGAAGCCTCGCGCCTGTTCATCGAGGTGATGAGCCGTGAGTTGGCGGCGGCTGCGGAGGTGCTGGAAGTCTACGGATTCGCCTGATAGCCCGTATCAAGCATCTCTATTGTCGCTGATAGCGCCGCTTATTTATCATCGGCTCGGACTGATCTGCCGGAATGGCGAGGCGAGGCCCGAGATGACGATCGAAACCGCCCATCACTGGATCGCTGGCCAATGGCTTCCCTCGCAGGACGGCGCGCTCGCCGACAGCCTCGATCCCGCGACCGGAGCGAGCATCGGCCGTTTCGCCGCAGGCGGGCAGGCTGAAGGGTTGGCCGCCATCGCTGCCGCCAAGCGCGCCTTCTTCGATCCGTCATGGTCGCAGAATCCGCGGCTTCGACAAGACGTGCTGCTGGCGTGGGCGGTGCGGCTCGAAGCCAGAAAGGATGAACTCGCCCGCCTTCTGACGCTGGAGAACGGCAAGGCCATCGCCCAGTCCAGGGGCGAGATGGCCGGTGCGATCTCCGAGATCCGGTACTATGCCGGCCTCGCCCGGCACGTGCCGGGCCATGTGTTGGAGATCGAACCTGGTGTGTTCTCGACCATGCTGCGCGAGCCTGCCGGTGTCGCCGCGATCATCGTGCCGTGGAACGCGCCGGCCGTGCTTCTCGTGCGCTCGCTTGCGCCGGCGCTCGCCGTCGGCTGCACCACGATCGTCAAGCCCGCGCCCCAGACCACGCTCTTCACCGCCGCCTTCCTGATGGAGCTGGCGAAAGCGGGCGCCCCTGCCGGAGTCTGCAACATGGTCGCCGAGACCGGCCACGAGGCGGCGCGGGAGATGACGCTCTCCGACGATGTCGACGTGCTCAGCTTCACCGGCTCCACCCAGACCGGCAAGGCAATCATGGCCGCCGCCGCGCCGACCATGAAGAAGCTGTCGCTCGAACTCGGCGGTAAATCGTGCTGCGTGGTCTTCGAGGATGTCGATATCACCGCCATCGCGCCGCAGATCGCCGCCGCCGCCACGATCATTTCCGGCCAGCAATGCACGGCCGCACGGCGCGTGCTGGTGCATGCCTCGCGCTATGACGAGATGAAGGCGGCCCTGCGCGCAGCGCTCTCTTCGCTGGCTGTCGGCCCCGGCCTCGATCCTGCCACGCAGATCGGCCCACTGATCGACCACGCCACACGCGACAAGGTCGGCGCCCGGATAGAGGAAGCGTTCGATCTTACTGACGAGGTCGTGCTGCGCGGAAGCGTACCTGGCGCCGTGCTTGCGGCCGGTGCCTATCTGACCCCGTCGCTCGTCGCTCATGCCGACACCAAGGCCTTCTTCACCCAGGAAGAGATCTTCGGCCCGCTGCTGGTTCTGGAGCGCTTCGAGAGCGAGGCCGAGGCCGTCACCAAGACGAACGACACTGTCTTCGGCCTTTCGGCCAGCGTCTGGACCCGTGATGTCTCGCGCGCCATGCGGATCGCCCGTGCCCTGCGCAACGGCACGGTCTGGATAAACGACCACAACAAGCTCTTCGCCGAGGCCGAGACCGGCGGCTATCGTCAGAGCGGATTGGGCCGTCTGCACGGCTTCGACGGGCTTGCCGACTTCACCGAGCTCAAGCACATCTATCTCAATGCCGGGGTCGTTGCGGCCTAAGGAATCTCATGAACGACGTGACACCACGTTTGATCGTCGGCATCTCGGGCGCGTCGGGCGTCGTCTATGGCGTGCGCGCCCTCGAATTGCTGCGCGCGGCCGGCGTCGAGACGCATCTCGTCATGTCGCGCTCGGCCGAGATCACGCTCGCCCATGAGACCGATCTGAAGGTCGCGCAGGTCAAGGCGTTGGCCGACGTCGTTTATGCACAGCAGGACATCGGCGCGGCGATCTCGTCGGGCTCGTTCCGCACGCTCGGAATGTTGGTCGCGCCCTGCTCGATCCGTTCGATGTCGGAAATCGCGACCGGCGTCACCTCGGGCTTGCTCAGCCGCGCCGGCGACGTCGTGCTGAAGGAGCGCCGCCGCCTGGTGCTGATGGTGCGCGAGACGCCGCTTCACACGGGCCATCTGCGCAGCATGACTCAGCTTTCGGAGATGGGCGCAATCATTGCTCCGCCGGTGCCTGCCTTCTATGCCCGGCCCGGCACCATCGACGAGATGATCGATCACAGTGTCGGGCGGATGCTCGACCTGTTCGGCATCGAGGCGGGCACGGTGAAGCGCTGGGGCGAGGCCGTCGGCCCGCGGCCACGCCGCAGTGGGGAGGAGGCGTGAGCGCCCGCGAGGATAGCTGGCGCTTCATCAGCAGCGTCTATGCCGCGCCGGGCGTTCGGGAAGCCTGCCTGAAGCTGCAGCAGGAGTTCGATGCGGACGTCGTTCTGCTGCTCTTCGCCGGCTGGCTGGCGAGCGAAGGCGCGGCCCTGTCGCCCGACGATGCGGCAGCCGCCGCCATGCTGGTTCGGCCCTGGCGTCAGCAGGCTGTCCTGCCTCTGCGAACCATCAGGACCGAGCTGAAGACCTCCCCGGCGATGGCCAGGCCCGAGGTCGCGTCGCTCCGCGACCGCATCAAGGCGAGCGAGCTGGCGGCAGAAAGGATCGAACTCGAGATGCTGGTCGAATGGGCGCAGGCGCGGGCCCGCTCGCAGGCGGCAGGAAACCTCGTCGCCGGCAATCTGGCCGTCTGTCTGCCGAAGAGCGCCGCAATGGCGGTCGCCGGTTCCGAAGCGTCGTTCCGCGCGCTCGTTGCTGCCTGCATCGCCCGCATCACCGCGGGTCAGCGCAGCGGCTGAGGCCTAAGACAACTCGCTCAGCGCCCCAGCGCCTCGCGCCAGTCGGAACCGCCGACGATCACCGCATCGAGATCGACACTCTCCTGCCCGGGCACGCGGATGCGCTTGAACTTCATCTCGGGCGCGTCGAGTGGGATCGTGGCGTCGAGCCCCATCTTGGCACCGACGCCGGAGTCGGTTGACGGATCGAGCTTCGAGCCCTGCGAATGCGAGATCACGACGAGGTCGCGGTCTGCCTGGAAGCGGGTCGCGACCGCCCATTCGACTTCCTGCGGATCGTGGATGTCGACATCAGTGTCGACCACGACCGCGTGCTTGATGTCATAATGCGCGGCGAAGGCACCGAGCAGCACGTTCTTGGCCTCGCCGGTCTGGGTCTGCTTCAGCTTGACGTAGAGGTGGTACCGGCCGACGCCGCCGAGCGCGAGGTGGACGTCCTGGACGTTCGGGAAGCTGCGCTGCAGCGTCGCCAGGATCGTCGCCTCGCGCGGGATGGCGCCGAGAAGCAGATGTTCCAGCCCGCCACCGACGATGGTGTGGAAGATCGGTTTCTCGCGATGGGTTACGGCCTCAACATGCAAGACATGCCGGTGTGCACGCTCGCCGTAATATTGCGGAAACTCGCCGAACGGACCCTCGGGCTCCCGCGTCTGCGGCAGGATGCGCCCCTCGATGACGATCTCGGCTTGCGCCGGCACGAGTACGCGGTTGGTCTTGCAGCGCACGACGTCGAGCGGACGCCCGGCCAGCGCGCCAGCGATCTCAAGCTCGTCCTGACCGGCGGCGACGATCGCCTGCGAGGAGAGCAGCGTCGCGGGATCGACGCCCACGACCAGCGCCACTTCCAGCCCTTCCCCGGCTTGCTCGGCATTGCGGTAGAACAGGTCGGTATGGCGTGGCAGGATCAGGACGCCGATCCGGGCCGGCCCGCTGATCTGGCAGCGCAGGATGGCGACGTTCTGCGCGCCGGTGGCGGGATCGCGCGAGATCATCAGCCCGGCGGAGATGTACGGCCCGCTGTCATGCTCGTTCAGCGTCGGCACCGGCATGAGCTTCAGGATGTCGATGTCGCGGTCGTGCACGACAGCCTGGCAGGGCGCGTTTTCGATCTCGTTGAGGGGCAGAGGGTTGGCGGCCGCCTTCTGGAAATGGCGCACCAACTCGCTTTGCGAGACGCCCAGCGCCTCGGCCATCCATGCTCTGCTCGACACCAAGCCTGAAACGACGGAGCCGTGATGGCCGTCCGGCTGCGGGAAAAAGCTGGCCTTGCGGCCGTCCAGCCGGTTCGCCACCGCAGCGATCTCGTGCACCAGCCCGATTCCGGGCTTCGCCACGGCGAGACGATCGCTGGCGGCGAGCCGATCGAGCCAGTCGCGCAGGCTCAGAACTGCCGACGGGGTATTGGTGACGTGGGACATCGCGCTCTCGATCATGCTCTCTGATGACGGCTTGGAGCAATCGCGAGCTCCAGGGAAATGCTTTGTCGTTATCCGGCCATCATCCGTGATGATGACGCGGCTGGCGGTCGATCTCGTTCCGAACCTCCTGCGGGAAAGCGCGCATCTACCTGATCTGACAGTTCGGCCAGGCATGCGTCGGAGCAGCCGAACGACGACGCGAGCGAGATCACGCGACGAAAATAGACGGCGAGCACATGCTCGTCGGAAAATCCGATCGCGCCGTGCATCTGCACGCATTCGTTGAGCACCTGCCTGGCGGCCGCAGAAGCCTTGCTCTTCGCCATCGCGCAGGCGGCCTGCTCCATCGGCCCGCCGATGCTCATTGCCGCCTCGCAGACCAAGGCCCATGCCGCGACGCAGGCGACATGCATCGATGCCGCCCTGTGCTGAAGCGCCTGGAAGCTGCCGATCGGCTGACCGAATTGCTTGCGGGTCTTGAGATAATCAATCGTCAGGACGAGCGAGTGGCGGGCTAGCCCGACCAGCCCGGCAGCAGCCCCGAGCCGGATGAGATTGGACGCCGTGGTGAAGGCGGTCTCGATCTCCACTCCGTGTCCGAGTCCCAGCACGGTCCCGCGCGGCGCCGCGAAAACGAGCTGCGCCCCGTCGTCGACGGTCCGTCGAAGCGCAGAACGCGGATCGAGTTCGGCCGCGCGCACCGCGACCAAACGAAAGGATGGGCCCGTGCCCTCGGCACATAGGATCATGTCGGCCCAATGCGCGTCATGCGCCACGAAGCTGGCCCCTTTCGGCAAGGGGAAAGGATCGGCCTGCGCAATCAGTGCGATCGCTTCTCCTGCCAGCACCTGATTGAGGAGGGTCCTCGATGCCTCGCTGCGGCAACGGGCGAGCACAGGCGCGACGACCAGCGTCTGCGCCATTGGTGCGGGGGGCAGATGACGGCTGCTGCCCTCGATCAGCATGACCATGTCCGCCGGGCTGCATCCCCAGCCGGCGGCGTCTTCCGGCAGCAGGAGGGCCGGCCAACCCGCTTCGCAGCACTGACTCCAGAGCTGCCGGTCGACGGCCGGCCATGCAGCCGCAGTCGCGCGATGCCGCGCGACGCCGTCTCCCAGCAGGCGGACCAGGTTGTCGCGCATCAGGATCTGCTCCGATGTCGGCTGCATCACGGGCGTCCTCCCCTTGGCAGTTCGAGCACCCGGTCCGAGATGAGCCCTCGCTGGATCTCGTTCGTACCGCCATAGATCGACAGTCGCCGCGATTGCAGGAACAGCTCGCTGAAATCGATCACGGTTCCGCCCACGGCTTCCGACGATTTCAGCGCCGCGGCTGAGCCGCAAAGGTCTTGCGCAATCTCCAGGACGGCCTGCGTGGTCTCGGTGGAGAGTATCTTCAAGCTCGACGGATCCGTCGGCAGGCCCTGTTCCGCTTGAGCCAAGGTCTGAAGGAATGCGGCCGTGAGCGCCGCGACCTCCATCTCGGCCTGCACAACCTTTAGCCGGGCGGTTTCACCGAAGCCCGAGCCCAGAACTCGTGCGATGCGACGGACGCGTTCGAGAGCGCGCAGCGCATGGGACGGAGAGCCGAGCTGAATACGCTCCTCGTCCAGCAGCGCCGTGACGATTCCCCAGCCCTGGTTTTCCGCGCCGACGACGTTGGCGCGAGGAACACGCACCTCGTCGAGGAAAATCTCGCAGAACTCGCACTCGTCGGCCAGCGTCCGGATCGGTCGCCGGGTGATGCCGGCCGATCGTAGATCGATCAGCAAGAAGGTGATGCCCTGACGGCGCGGCCGCTCGGGGTCGGTCCGGACCAGCGCATATACCCAGTCCGCATGATGGCCCCAGGTCGTCCAGATCTTGTGCCCGGTGACGACGATCTCGTCGCCCTCGATCCGGCCCCTCGTCGATAGACCCGCCAAGTCCGAACCTGCGCCGGGCTCAGAATATCCTTGGCACCAGATCACGTCCCCGACCAGGATTGGCGGCAAGTGACGTTCCCGTTGCTCGGGAGTACCGAAACGCTGAAGGATCGGGCCGATCTGGTTGAGCCCTTGAGTGGGCAGTTCCGGCGCGCCGATGCGCGCGGCCTCTTCCAACAGGATGACCTGTTCCACAGGAGAGGCGCCCATTCCTCCGAAACCCTTGGGCCAATGCGGCGCGATCCAGCCTCTCTGCGACAGGCGCTTGTACCAGGCGAGCGCCGCAGCCGGCTCGGGGCGGAAGGTCAGGTCCCGCAGGTCGCGTGGAAGCTCGGCTTCGTACCAGGTCCCAACTTCTCGCCGGAAGACCTGCTCCTGGGGAGATTCGATCCTAAGCACCGCCTCGATCTCCCACGGGCACGATGCGGAAGGCGGGATATGGCGTGCCGCCGTCGAGATGGTCCCAGGCGAGCGCCACGGCCGCGCCGATCCGAATGTCGCCCGCATCGCTATCGACGATATTGGCGATGATGCGCACACCCTCAGCCAGTTCGACGGTGGCGACAGAGAGCGGCAGCCGGCCGGTCACGCCCGGTCCGGGAACGCGAACGACGGTCGCCGCATAGATGGTGCCCCTACCCTCGACCTCCCGCCACTCCACGTTCTGGCTACCTGTATAGAGGCTCAGCGGATGAGGGGGATGCTGGAAGCGCTGCGTGTCGCGACAGTATTGCAGGACCAGCCGACCCTGCTTCGCGTTCTCCCAGAATGGCTTGGACGGCACGTAGCGGTCTGGTGCCGGAACCGGCCGGCTTGGAGCTTCGGACATCTCAGACCTCCAGGATCATCGCGGCGCTGCAACCCCAGTTGCGGCCGTAGGGAATGACGCCGATGCCGGTTACGAGCGCGTTGCGCGCATCGGGTACCTGCCGCTCGCCGCCCTCGCCGAAAAGCTGCCGAACCGCCTCGGCTAGGTTCAGGCCGCCGCTCGCCAGTCCCGGCTGGCCGGCGGAGATCTGCCCGCCGCCGGTATTCAGCGGCAGAGTTCCGCGGAAGGACAGATCGGTGTCGCGCACGAAGGCCGATCCTGCTCCGGGCTCGCAGAAGCCGAAGGACTCCAACTGCATGAGCACGGCGATGGTGAAATCGTCATAGGGCTGGAACATGCAGATCGCGTCCGGACGCAGGCCCGAGCGGTCGAAAACACGCCTCGCGACGTCTGTGAAGCCGGTCTGCGTGATATCGGCTTTGGGATTGGCGCCGCCGAAATTGGTCAATTCGGCGTAGGCGGTCGGCTTGGCGAACTTATCAAGACCGCGCGCGCGCGCCTCCTCCTCGCTCATGACCAGAAACGCGTTCGCTCCGTCGCAATACATCACGCAGTCGAGAATGCGCAGAGGGTCGGCGATCTGCCGGGAGGCGAGATAGTCCTCCATCGTCAAAGGCTTGCGAAACTTGTCGAGAGCGTTGGGATTGCGTAGGGCATGCTCGCGCTGGGTGATCGCGATCTTGCCGAGCGCCTCCGGATCGAGCCCGTATTGATAATCGTATCGGCTCATCAGCAGGCCGAAGGTAGCCGGCGGCCCCTGCACACCCTGCGGATCCTGGAATTCGGGCCGATAGGCGCCGTAATCCGCCCGGAACGCCGTGCTCGGCGCATCGGCCGACATCACGACCGCGATGCGGCACATGCCGTCGCGGATCGCCGACATCGCTCGGGCGACGCCACCGGTCGCCGAGCATCCGCCGATGCCGCCGGCATTCAGCCAGCTCGGCGTCAACCCCAGCGCATCCGCCATATAGACCGCGAAGAACGGATTGCTGCCCTCGCTCAAAGCGAGCGTGACCGACAGCCCGTCGATTTCATCCTTCGCTATTCCTGTCTTGGCCAGTAGCTCGCTCAGGGCAAGCCCGGCGAAATCATAGGCGGAACGCCCGCTCTGAGAGACGACTTTCGTCTCTGCATAGCCGGCGATGACGATATCTGACCGTGACATGTCGGCACCTCTACATTTGCTCGAGACGGCGGTGGCGCCGCCTCGAAATGCGCGCTTCAAGGGCTGGAAAATCAGCTCGCGGGTCGGCCGCCGTGGAAGGACGCGATGTCCTCTTCCTCTTCCTCGCCGCCCATGGCCTGGGCGATGACGGCCTCACAGTCCTTTACGGCAGCGGTGTCGGACCGCAACCGGGGCGACATCTCCTTCACCAGCACGATCCTGGCGCCGGGTCCGAGCACGACAGCGCGGTCGGCTATGTCGATCGCGTCCTGGATCCTGTGCGTGACGAAGAGGCAGGTCTTCCCGAATTCCTTGGCGATCCGGTAGAAATCGCGCCGCAGCTTGGTGGCCGTCGCGTGATCGAGTTGGCTGAAGGATTCGTCGAGAAAGACGATCGCGGGATCGACCGCCAGTGCCCGGGCAAGCGAGACGCGCTGGCGCATGCCGCCGGAGAGCTCGTGGACATATTTGCCTTCCGCGCCCTTCAGATTGACGCGCTCGAGCCACTTCAACGCCCTGTCCCGGGCTTCGGCAGCCGGCACACCGAGGATCAGCAGACCCAGCTCGGCATTCTCAACGGCGGTACGCCAAGGCAGGAGCCGGTCCGTCTGGAACGAGACCGCGATGCGGCCTTTGAGTTCACGAAACTGGGCGTTCGGATCGAAGCCGGCGACGCGGATCTGACCGCTTTCGGGCGCGATCGTCCCCATCACCAGATTGAGCACCGTGCTCTTTCCCGCCCCGGTTCTTCCGAGCAGCCCGACGATTTCCCCCTCAGCTACGTCGAGGCTGAGGTCCTCGACCGCGACAAAGGCGCCGAAGCTCTTGTGCACGTTCTTGAGTTCGATGATCGGCATGGAAGCGCTCATTTTACCGTACCTCCACTTCCGGCCGCCAGCGCAGGACCAGCTTCTCCAAGGCTGATACGACCGACTGCAGGACAAGGTTGAAGATCACCAGGAGGAAGGTCCAAGCGAAGACAAGATCGATGCGCATGCTCGACTGGGCAAGGCTCATGCGCGAGCCGATGCCTATCGCCGATGCCACGAGTTCGGCGAAGACGGCCATCCGGATGGCGTAGCCAACGACCGATTTCGTCGTGATGAAGATGTAGGGCACCACATGAGGCATGATCAGATAGCGCAGGATCTGCCAGCGATTGGGCCTGAAGCTCTCGACCATGTCGATCTGCTCTCTCGGCAATGAACGAATACCTTCGTAAACGTTCATTGCGTAGAAAGGTAGCAGAATAACCGTGAGGATAAAGAATATCCGCGTTTCGGTATCTTTGAACCAGAAGACAGCGATCAACATCCAGGACAGGGCGGGAATGCCGGTGTCGATGACGATGATGGCGCGCAGGAACGGCCGGACCGTGGGCAGCATGGCCATCAGCACGCCTATGATGACGCCGACCACCAGCGCGAACCCGAGTGCCGCGAAGAGGCGTGCGATCGTGACGAGCACATGCATCCGGTCGCTGAAGACGATGTCATGCGCCGCGGTGAGAATGCTCATCGGCGAAGGCATGATGTAGTCCGGCACGTAGCCGCTGGCGACCTGCATGGCCGCGACCATCACCGCGACCACGACGATCGTCGCCAGAATATCGCTATTGGCAGACAGCCGCTTCATCCGTTTGCCGGCAGCCGTTTCAGGGCCCGACGGAATCGGACGCGCCGCAACCGAATTGCCGCTCATGCTCATTCCTCCCAGTTCGCCGCAGTATGATGGGGCGATCTGCGCGTGTTTGTTGCCTTGATGGCGCCGCGCTTTATGCAGACCCGACACTATCATCCGCCCGCCCGTACCAAAGCGCGGATTCAGACTGCGTATTGTTCCAAAAATGGGACGATGATAGCGTGCGGCAGCCACCGCCGGAGCCTGTCGAACTGCAAGAAGGCCATGCGGAGCCACCATCGCGCTCCGGATAGGACCATGGCGGCACCGGCCTAGGGAGGACGCAATGAATTTCGACCTTAATGCCCTGCTGGTCTTCTTCGAGGTCGTGAACCAGGAGAACGTCACTAAGGCGGCTCGTCTGTTGGGGCAGCCAAAATCGACCGTCAGCCGTAAGATCAGGCATCTGGAGGATCAGGTCGGCGCGGCACTGCTGAAGCGGGCGAATCGGCGGATCATCGTCACCGATGAAGGCCGCCGTCTGCACGATCACTGCTCGCGGATCGCGGCGGAACTGGAAAGCGCGGGACTACAGACGACGCAGCGGCGCACGAGCCTCAGCGGAAAACTACGCGTCAGCATGCCGATCGACTTTGGAACCGGCTGGATTAGCAGCGCGATCGCCTCGTTCGCCGCGAAGTACACGGAGATTGATCTAGAGATCCACGTCAACGGACGCTGGGTCGACGTGTCGGAGGAGGCTTACGACGTGGCCATCCTGCTGGGCGATCCGGTCAACACCAGCGTGCCATCCCGCAGGCTGACGGCATTGACTCGCGGCATCTATGCGAGCCCCGAGCATCTGACACGATACGCCGCCCTCCCTCGCAGCCTCGCCGATGTGAAAGGCGTCTTCACCGAACAGCAGATCGCCGAGGGCATCTGGCAGAAGGCATCGCGAAGCGACTGCGAACGAGAGCACGGCATCGTGATCGTCAACAATATCGGCGTGGCGAGGGGGCTGGTCATCAGCGGTATCGGCGTCGGCGTGTTGCCGAACGTGATGTGCCGCGGCGACGTGGCGAAGGGGCGCCTCATAAGGCTTGAGATGGAGGAGGACATCCCTGCCCTGCAGGCCACTGCGACCTACTTCGTCGGCCGCCACGTTCCGCGGCGCACGCGTGCCTTCCTCGATCATGTCGAGGCCTTCCTGGCGGCCGACGGGCCGGCACGGCTCGACCGGGACGAGCAGGAAGTCCGCCCGCGTTCGCAGGCACCCGGCCGGGGGCGGGACCGGCAGGCCGTCACGTCTCGATGAAGAAGGCCGGGGCGACCGAATTCTTCAACAGTCCGTTGCGCTTGAGAAACTCTCCGGCCTTCGTGACGTTGGCACGCTCTTCCGCCGAGGTCATCGAGCCGAACCTGAAGCTCAGCCGCTTGGAGGTCAGGGCGTCCAGCAGGACCGCAGGTGGCGCCCCCGTCTTGTCCGCTACGATGCCGACCGCCTCGTTGGGGTCCGCCAGAATGCCCGTGATGCAGCTTTCGAAGGCCTTGCGAATGCGGGTCACCTGCTCGGGGTCGCGTTCGGCAAGTTCGCGCCGGACGGCGATGCCGAAATAGGGGAGCTCGGCGCCGTCGCTGATCTCTCGATAGGCCGCGCCCGCATTGAAGGTCACCCGCAAATCCTTGCGCCGCGCCAGCGTCGAGCTGATGTTCGGCTCCCATGACAACCCCCCGTCGGCGCGGTCGGCCAGCACCATCGTCATGGAGGAGGCCGGGTTGTCGACGCCCTGAATATTGATGTCCTTCCCCAGTTCCAGCCCGTAGCGCTCCTTGATCAGGCTTGAAACCATCCGGAACGTTCCTGTGGATTGCGGCGCCGCGAGCGTCTTGCCCTTGAGGTCCGGCACCGCCTTGACGTCGGGGTTGCCGGTGACGATCGCGATCATGCTGGCTGAGGTGATCGTGCAGAGCATCTTGATCGGAACACCCGCCTCATAGCGCTGCGCGAAGACGTCCCAGCTGCCGATGCAAACATCGTAATTTCCCGCGGCGAAATCGTTGTAATAGGTCGATACCGTCGCGTATTCCTTTGGCGCCGCCAGGTTTGCCCCGGCGGCCTCCGCCAGTTTCTTCGCCTCCATGTAGCGGGCGATGAGCACCGTGAAGCCGGGCACGAGAAAGGCCCAGCGGATATTCCCGGCCGACTGCGCCAAGCCCCCCTCCGGCGAGCCCCGCCATGGCGGCCAGGCCCGTGCCAAGAACTGTTCTGCGATCGATCACGTTCGACATGGCATTCTCTCCCTCTTTTCGGTTCTTGTTGTCTATTTCGGGCGCGACAGTGCCGGCGCTCTCTTCTCCAGGAAATCCTTGAGCCTGTTCAGCGCTTCTGGGGGCCGTGTCATGGAGGTGTTCAGATACTCCATGAATAGGCCGTCCTCATGCGACAAGTCGTTGACCCGCGGCAGCACGTTGGTGATCATCCAGTTCGTCTGCGGCACGTTGCCAGCGATGATCCGAGCAAGCTCCTTGGCTTTCTCAAGCGCTTTTCCCTGCGGCACCACGTATTGCGCTAAGCCGCACTGACGCCCTTCCTCAGCGTTCAGGATGCGCCCGGTCAGCATCATATCGGCCATCATCGGGTACCCGATGATGCGCTGGGTGCGGACGGTCCCGCCCCCGCCCACGAAGATTCCGCGCTGCCCCTCGGGCAGACCAAAGAAGGTACCTTCCTCAGCGACCCGGATATGGGCTGCAGAAGCGAGTTCGAGCCCACCCCCTATCGTCGCGCCGTGCAGGGCGCAGACTACCGGGAAGTTGCCGCGCGCCAGCAGGTCAAAGGTGGAATGCCACAGATGGCGAGGCCGGCGCTTGCGAGGCGCCTGTCCTTCCGGCGTCAGGCGCTTGGCGAGCTCGGCGAGATCGAGCCCGGCAGAGAAGTTCTGACCGTGACCGAACAGGACCGCAGCATCGACCGTGTCTGCGGCTTCGTTCAGAATGTCGCGCAGCTCGACTAGCAGCGCATCGTTGATGGCGTTCCGCTTGTCGGGCCGGTTGAGCCCGATCAGCGCGATCTTGTCTTCGACTTCGTAGGTGACGAGCGCAGGCATTACGCCCTCCGTTAGTTGCCGGTGCTTACGATGAGAGCGTCAAGAGCGATGGCGCCGTGGCCGCGTTCGTAGACCATCAGCGGGTTGACCTCGATGTCGGAGATCTCCGGCATTTCGAGAAGGAGGCGCCCGATTGCGACCGCGACCTCAGCGGTAGCCTCGACATCGACGGGAGCCATGTTGCGGAAGCCGTAAAGCATCTTGGCAGCCTTCAGCTTGGCGAGCTCGGCGACGAACTCCTCCTTGGTAGCGTCCGCGGCAACGAGGCGCACATCCTGCAGCGCTTCGACCATGATGCCGCCAAGTCCGAGCAGGACCACCGGGCCCCAGCGCGGGTCACGCCGGCCACCGACGACGAGCTCAAGCCCTCGTGCGGACATCTTTTCGACCAGCACGCCTTCAAGAGCGAGGCCGGGCTGTGCATTCTGGATATTCGCGTGCAGCGTTGCCCATGCCGCGCTCAGCGCATCGCGATCCGCGAGGTTGAGGATCACACCACCAGCCTCTGTCTTATGGGCTAGTGCGGCGGCCTGAGCCTTGATAACGACTGGGTAGCCGATCTCGTTGGCGACCTTCAACGCCTCGTCGAGATTGCCGACCAGCTTGCCCTGCGGAACGTTGATTCCTTCCGATTGCAGCAGCGTCTTTCCAAGCCATTCGGGAAGGGTTCCGCCCGGCAGATCGGGGCGCTGGCGGCTGACGACGGCGGGCACGTCGCTCGCGACCGGAGGCTGTCGGACGATGCGCGCCATAGCTTTCAGAATTCGGTCCGACGACCGCGACACGATCACCTTGTTCGCCCGCGCGATGTCCGCGAACTCCTGCGGTAGGGGCAGTTGGTCGCCCAGCATCGCCATGGCGACCGGCTTGGCGCTACCGGCCTTGGCGGCCACGACGTGCTCGATATAGGCCCTGGCATGGGACGGAGAGACGATCGGGATTGAGATCGCCACGGCGCCGATCGACGGCTCCTTGAGCAGCGCCGCAACGCCGGCCCCGACGAGTTCGGGCTTCCAGACGGCCTCCGTCCCGAGATCGATCGGGTTCTTGGGCGAGATGAAGCTCGGCAGTAGTTCACGGAGTTCGTTTTCGGTCGGCGCCGACAGTACTGGAATCTCGACGCCGAGATCGGCGCAGAAATCATGGGCGATGCCGCAGAAGGCGCCAGAGAAGGTCAGGATGCCGAGCCCGCCGCGCGACGGTGCCGGATAACGCGACAGGATCTCAGCGACGTCAATGAACTCGTCCAGCGTATCGACGAGATGGACCCCGGCACGCTCAACCTTGGCCTTCATGACGGCATAGTCGCCGGCGAGCGCACCGGTATGGGACTTCGCCGCCTCGCGCGCATGGGGGCTGCGCCCCGGAAAGAGCATGACCAGAGGTTTGCCGGCCGTCCGGGCGCGAGCGGCGGCCCGCAGGAACATGTCCGGCCGGCGGATGTCCTCGGCGTAGATCATGATGACGCGGGTGGCGGCATCGTCCACGAGGTGGTCAACGAAGTCGCCCAGCCCGAGATCCATCTCGTTACCGGTCGAGATGTTGTAGGACACGGCGACTCCGCGCGAATTCAGTCCGTGACGCAAATGATTGGCTAGGCCGCCGGACTGCGAGACGATCGCCACCGCGTCGTCCGTCCCCTTCGGCATCACGGGAACCTTGTTTACGCCGACGAAGGTAATGCTGAAGCCTTCGGCATAGTTTGTGAATCCGAGGCAGTTGGGGCCGACGACGACCATGCCGCCGGAGCGCACCAGTTCGCCGATGCGATCCTGCTCCTTGCGACCGTCTTCACCGGTTTCCGCGAAACCGGATGCGAAGACGATGGCCGAGCCGACCTGCTGCTTCATGCAGTCTTCGAGCGTGC